>CAMWUL010000003.1 GCA_947177445.1 uncultured Lachnospiraceae bacterium
AGCGCGCCACGCCGATACGCTGCCTCTGGCCGCCGGAGAACTCATGGGGATAACGGGAGGCATGCTCCCGGACCAGTCCCACCAGCTCCAGCATTTCATAGACCTTTTCGTCGATGACCTTCTTATCCCGCTCCCCCTGGATGACCAGACCCTCGGAAATAATCTCCTGAACAGTCATTCGCGGATCCAGAGAAGCTATTGGATCCTGAAAGATCATCTGGATCTGCGTGACCAGCCGGGTCTTCTTTGCCTTTCTCAGCTCATTCTTATATTGGGATTCCAGCCGGTTTTTCTCTTCCCCCGCCGCCGCTGCGATTTTGGGTTCGTATTCTTTTTTCAGCTCCTCCATGCGCCTGACGGCATATTCTTTGTCACAATTCTTCTGATCATTTCGGGCGGCCTTGATCAGGGCCTTCAGCTCCGTTACGCGGGCTGGGTCCTTCGCCGTTTTCAGCTCGTCCTTATAGGACTGGATGCCTGCGGCAATGCGCATGCCCTTGAAGTAAATGTTGCCGGAGGTGATATTATACAGCTTGATGATGGATCGTCCGGTGGTGGTCTTGCCGCAGCCGGACTCACCTACCAAACCGAAGACCTCTCCCTTGCGAATATCAAAGCTGACATCATCCACAGCCTTTGTCACAAAATTACCGGCCTTGAAATACTGGCAGAGGTGTTCCACCCTCAGCAGGGGTTCCTGTTTATTCATTTTCGGCCTCCCTTCTCTGGTTCATCCTGGCGATACGGTCCATGACTGCCTTGGGCGGATCCACCTTGGGCGCATCCGGATGCAACAGCCAGGTAGCGGCATAGTGCGTGTCGCTGATCCGAAACATGGGCGGCTGCCGTTCAAAGTCAATCTGCATGGCATACTGGTTTCTGGCGGCAAACGCATCCCCCTTGGGCGGATAGATCATGTTGGGCGGCGTGCCGGGAATAGCGGTCAGCTTCTCATTGGTATCCAGATCGGGCATGGAGGAAAGCAGCGCCCAGGTATAAGGATGGGCTGCATGATAAAAAATATCCTCACTGGTGCCATATTCTACGATCTTTCCGGCATACATGACAGCCACTCGGTCCGCCATGTTGGCAACCACGCCCAGATCATGGGTAATGAAAATGACGGAAAGATGACGCTCCATCTTCAGCTTGCTGATAAGCTCCAGGATCTGAGACTGGATCGTTACATCCAAAGCCGTAGTGGGCTCATCGCAGATAAGGATGTCCGGATTGGCCGCCAGAGCGATGGCGATGACGATACGCTGGCGCATACCGCCGGAAAACTCAAAGGGATACTGCCGGAACCGCTTATGCGGCTCGGAGATTCCCACCTCCTCCATCAGGCGAATGGCACGGTGCCTGGCAATCCGGGGCGTCACCCGGTCAACGATGCCGGAAGCGTTCTCCATCAGGTAATCGATGGAAGCGATGGTTTCGGAATGGTAATCCCGGCTGCCTGCGTCGTCCAGCATCTTCTGATAATGCGCTATCAGCCGGTCAAGGATATGCGTCAGGTTTGTCTTGATCAGCTCCAGATCGGTAACGGCGGCATCCGCCAGCTCCCAATCGGGCTTCCCGCCCTTAGCTACAATAGCGTCATATTTACGCTTCTCCCGCTCATACTTTCGCAGAATCCCCACATTGACTTTGACGCCGCGAAAATATTTATCCAGCTCGCTCTTTACGCTGGGCGAAAAAGTATAGACCAGACTGTCTCTGCTGACGGCGAGAGGATCAATGGTTCCTTTCACCGTCTCGCTCAGCTTCTTCCAGGTATCCATACACTGTTTTTTATCCAGCTTCTCCGCGGCATAAACCGCCCGGGCGGCCTCCAGCTCGGAAACCGCTGCGCGCATACGGACATAGCACTGGTCCGCAGAATAGGTCAGGGCCCGCTCGGCGTCGGAGAGGAAATTCGTCATAAAATCTTTCTCCAGGTAATCCAGCAGAAAATCATTCAGTTTCTCCAGCGGCAGATCCGGCAGCGGCTTCTCGGAGAAGGTCACGTAATAGCCCATGCGGAAGAAATTTGGCTTTGGCTTCTTGACGCCTTCCGCCATAATATCCCGCAGCCGGTAAAGATTTTCAAGCACAGCCTGATAATCCTTCTTCCGGAAATTTCCTTCCAGAGAGGAGGCGTTCTGCAAAACTTCCGCCTTATACGGATCCGGATTCACCACATATTTGTTCAGGGATTCCCGGCTGCAGCGGGCGATGTCCCTGATGCGGTCCGCCGCACCCTTTGCCACGGTATTCTTTTCCAATTCAAAAGCAATGATGCCGATATCGTCCAGAGCCTCCGACGCGCCCTCATGGGCAATGTTGTAGGCGGACTCCAGCTCGGTGTGCTTTTTTTCGAACTGTTGGAACTTTTTACAGCTGACGGCAGCCCGTCCCCGCTCCGCGTCATTTGCGGCGCTGGCAGCCATCATGTCCCGCAAATTTTTAAGATAGGCGTTGAAGGAGCGCCTGCTCTCCCGCTGGCGGATCCTGCCCTTGAGGAGCATGGCCTCCGTGAGCTGTCGGCCGATGCGCACGATGGGGTTCAGGGAGGACATGGGATCCTGGAAGATCATGGCGATCCTGTCGCCGCGGATCTTATGGAAATCCTCCTCCGATATCTTCAGCAGGTCCTGGCCGTCATAGATGATTTCGCCGGACTCCACAATGGAGTTTCCCGCAAGGATCCCCAGGATGGCCTTGCTGGTGACGGACTTGCCGGAGCCGGACTCGCCTACAATCGCCAGGGTCTCACCCTTGGCCAGGTCAAAGTCGATGCCGCGGACTGCCTGCACCTTACCGTTGCTGGTCCGGAAAGAAATGCGTAAATCCTGTACATGCAGTTTGTTTTCCATCAGTCGTCCACCCCCCTTGTGGTAGGATTAAATGCATCGCGAAGGCCGTTGCCGAACAGGTTGAAGCAGATCATCAAAAGTCCCAGGAAGATACTGGGAAAGAGCATGGCGTGAGGCGCCGTAGTGGCAGCGCCGTTGCCCTGACTGAGCAGGGTGCCGATGGTAGTACCAGCGTAAGTGGAGAGATCCACGATACCCAGATAGGTCATGGAAGTCTCCGAGTTGATGACACCGGGGATTACCAGGGCGCAGCTGGTGATGATGGTGCCGATGGCGTTGGGGAAAATATGCTTGAACATCAGCCTCCCGTCGCCGGCGCCCAGAGTGCGCGCCGCCAAGACGAACTCCTGCCCTTTAAAGCGGTAGAACTGCTTTCTGGTCAGAGCCGCCATACCGATCCATCCCGTTAAGACGAAGGCAAACAGGAAAGACACCACCACGCCCACCTTCTGGGCCAGATGCAGCTGGAACAGGGTGGTCACCACCACAAAGGGTACCCCCGAGAGGATATCGGCGATTCGATCCAGCGTCATATCGATCGCGCCGCCGTAATAGCCTTGAATGGAGCCGTACACCGCGCCGATGCTTAAGTTGATAACCGATACCAAAACGGCAAAAATCAGAGAGAAACGGGCGCCCAGACCGATAGCGGTAAACAGATCGAGTCCCATTACGTTAGTCCCCATCAGATAACTCGGTTCATGGCCGTTGAGATAAATATAGTAGTTATAATACAGGATCCGACACTGAACCGAACCGGCCTTGGCGGTAGAATAGACCCAGTCGCCCGGATCGCCCGCAAGCCGGATGGAGTCATACGGCGCGCCGGCCCGGTCAGAGCGGGTGGAGTAAGCCGGGATATAGTTGCCCTCTTCGTCCAGAAGGGCCGTGCCGTCGCTGTTCATCTTGTACCAGATGTTGGGGTTATCGCTGATGCCATTGATGTCCTCCGCATCCACATAGGGGTAGATGACCTGAATGCCGGTCTCGTTCTGCCAGTCCTGCAGCTTCTGGTAGTCCGCGTAGCTGAAGTTACGGTAAATGATACCCATGGCGTAATAGGCATTGACCTCAAGGTCGTAGGTATAGCGCTTGATCATCTGGCCGCGCTTCTTTTCCTCGGTCTCGTGGGTGTCCCGGATGCGGATAATGGGATTCATGCCCGTTTCAATGCCGATGCCCTTCCAGATGGTCATGGCCCTTTCATTCTGACTGTCCATGTTCTTGGCGCCGTTCAGGATCCCGAACTCAGAGAAAAAGGGGTTGAAGGGCGGATAATTGACATACATGGGGTCTTTATCGTCGGCGGAATATTGGGAGAAGACTGGCACAAAAATGGCATAGAGCACCAGGAACAGGAGGATCCACGCAGCGATCACCGAAGACTTGTTCTTGCTGAACCGAATCATGGCGTCGGCAAAAAAGCTGCGAGCCTTAGTCTGCAGCTCTTTGTCGTGGAGCCTCTCATTTTCCTGCACAAAAGCAAACTTCTCGGCAGGAATCCGTTCATTCATCATATCAGTCATCGTTTACTCCTCCCTTACTTTTTGGAGCCCATGCGAATGCGCGGGTCAATAAAACCGTAGCTGACGTCCACCACAAGGCTGGCCGCCAGACCGATGGCGGTGTAGAAGCAAGTGGACAGCATGAAGATATTATAGTCAAGACCGTTGATAGCGTTCAGGGTCAGGCCGCCCACGCCGGGGATGGCGAAGATCCCCTCGATGATGAGGGACCCCCCCAGGATACCGATGAACTCACCGAAGATGGCGGGGACAATGACCACAAAGCAGTTGCGCAGGGCGTGGCGCACCGTAGCCTGAGCGCGGGTCAGACCCTTGGTGCGGGCCAGTAGCATGAACTCGCTGGTCAGCACCTCGGTCAGCTCGGCGCGGGTGGTGCGGGCAAAGCCCGCGATGGTGCCGAAAGAAAGAGCCATCACCGGCGGAATCAGGGAGCGGAACATCTTCCACGTAAAATAGTTGGTGCCACCGGCCATAAGGAAGGGGAACCACTGGAGCTTAAAGCAGAAAATATACTGAATCAGAAAAGCGTAGACAAAGCTGGGTACCGAAATAACCACCATGGTCAGGGTAGAGATAGCGTAGTCGATCCATGTGTTCTTCTTCAGGGCCGCAAAAACGCCCAGTCCGATCCCGATCGGAATGGATCCGATGATGGAATACAAGTTGACGATCATAGAGGCGGGCAGCTTGCTGACAAAAATGTCCCACACGTTCTGACCGAAGTACAGCTTCTCGCTGAGGCCCCAGTCCCAATTGGTAAAGATATTCTTCAAAAACAGCCAGAACTGCGCCAGATACGGCTCGTTATAACCCAGGGCCTCCCGCCGCATGAGTACCACAGCGGTATGCGGATCCTCCGGCGGAAGCACCGGCAGGGGGAGCATACGGACAAGAACGAAGCACATCAGGGTGATGATAAAAAACACCATGACCATATACAGCATTCTCTGGAGAATATATTTGACCATTCAAAGATCCTCCGTTTCTTTTATATTGGTTCTCGTATATACCCCGCAGTCCGGCTGCGAGGTATATACGAGAACCAGCGTGGAAACAATAGAATACACGCTCCGCGAAAATTCTATTGTCATGAATAACAGCAGGAGGGGCGAAAAGCCGCCCCCTGCCTTTTAGTCGTTACTTATCGAAAATTTGAGCTCAGGCTCGAAATCAATACTGAAGGGTACCGCCCTGAGAAGCGACGTACTCGGCCCACTCGGCGTCGTTGTAGTTATACTTCATGTACTGAATGCCGCCGCGGTACATCATGGGGTTGTACTCCTCCACCACATAGTAGACCTGCTGGCTCAACAGGGAGCCGGAGCCGTTCTGCATGATCGGCACACAGTTGTAGGAAGTAAGCATGAACTTCTCGATTTCGGCCAGGATGTTCAGACGATTTTCCACGCTGGTCTGACCGTAGCCGAAGTTATACTCCTTGCCGTCCTGGGCAGTCTTCATCTCACCGTTGAGGCAGAGGGCCCAGTCGCGGGCGCTCATGGTGATGTCCGCACCGTCCAGATTAATTGTCAGGTCGTACTTGCTGGCATCAAACCAATTGCCCCAGTAAGCTCTGCTCGCATCGGTCCAGGTGTCGGTCATGCTGAAGGGATCCAGAGTGGAGCCAGACCAGCCGGCCATCTGGGTGTCCATCACGCCGTTGCGAAGATTGTCAGACCACTTGTTGCCCACGGGGGCGGAGGGGGTGATCAGAATCTTACCCTCAAGACCAGTGCCCTCAGCCGCCTTGTTCAAAGAAGTGTTCAGGTACTCAAAGGTCTTGCGGAAGAAGTCGCTCACCTCGTCGCTCATGGCGTAGACCATGGTAATGGTCTGGTCGGACTTGCCGTCGCCGTCATTGTCGGTGATGTAGCCTTTCTCGATGCCCTCTTCATAAGCCTCCTGGAACTTCTCCTTGGCAGTTTCGGGGTCATAGCCGGTAATGGCGGCTACGGCCTTATCCAGGTCGCCGTCATAGTCGGCCAGATCGATGGAGTAGAAATCCACCAGAGCCTGTTTCGCCTGAGGCGTGTCACGGTAGTAGGCGCAGGTCTCAGGATCGTAGATATAGGTGTTACCCACGAAGGCATAGCCGCCCTGACGCGCAGGAGAGACGGTGGCCGCAAAGTTCTCCCGGTCGATGGCTACGGCACAGGCCCGGCGGAAGCTCTCCAGCATCTGCATCTCCAGGTCGGTGGTGTTCTTGTCGAAGTCTGCGGCGTTCTCGCGTTCCTGGATTACCTTTTCATAGCCGTTGAAGAGCAGCATATAAATAGTCTCTGCGGGAGTGGCATAGTAGTAGTCGGAGGTGCGGTACTGATCGAAGTCCTCAGCCTGCAGGCCGTAGGTCATAAGCTGGCCTGCCAGAAACATCTGCTTGTTGGTAGCGGCCTCCTTGACATACTGAATGTCCACATCAGTGGTCTGGTACATATGGTAGGTATTGCCGTCCTGGGGGTCCACGTAGGTGTAGACATCGCTGTCCCAGCCCCACCAGTTCTCGTTCTTGACAAAGTGCATGAGCTTATCCGCCTGGAACTCACTCAGCTTATAGGGGCCGTAGGAAACGGAAGTATCCATGCTGGTGCCGTAGGTGCTGGACCAGACAGAGCCGGAGGCGCTCTCGGTTTCCTTCAGGTTGGCGTCGTACAGATCGGTCTTGACCAGGTACTGGGTGCTCATGCCGTAGGTCATCAGATAGAAGCCTTCCAGAGCGTTCGCATAGACAAATGTCAGCTCATTGTCGCCGCTGACGAAGAGGCCCACGTTATCAAAGGAGTAGCCCGCTTCGTAAGCCTTGTCAACGATCAGCAGATAGTTGGGCAAGTCGGCATCGGTCTCGCCCCAGGCCTCGTTGGTGGTGACTACGCCGGAGAGCAGGGCCAGATTCTCATCGGTACAAGGGGCGACACCATGGCCATCGGTAACAGCCAGCAGGTCTTCCCAAGTGTCCATGCCGAAGTACTGATCGCCGTACGCTTCAACATATGTCTTCAGCGAATCGCCACTGGTCCAGCTGAGATTGTAGTCAACGCCAATGAAAACCAACTTATCTTCATAAGTATACTGGCCCTCATCGTTCTTGGTCATGTCCGCAAGCTGAATGCCAAGGTCGCCGTTATCATTGAAGCTGTAGCTGCCGGCCAGGGCGTAGTTCTCGGCGTTGACAACGGCGTAGGTGCCACGGTTGTAGTCGCTGGAACGATAATTAAGCAGCTCCGGGCGCAGGCAGCGTTCCAAGGAGTCCACGAAGTCCTGGGCGGTGATGGGGGTGCCGTCGTCCCACTTCAGTCCATCCCGGAGCTTGACGCTCCATGCATAGCCGGAGGTAGCGCTCTCAGGGATGTTGAACTGTGGATGAGAGGCTTTGACCTGCTTGGTGACGTCCACGGGGAAATCGGCCGCCATGGAAGGGACGATCACATAGCCATCGAAAGCCTCGCGGCCCTCCAGCGGGTGGATCTCATCATTGAAGAACAGAGTGTACAGACTGTCAGTGGTATAGTCAAAGTATACAGCGTCGTCTGTGGTCTGGTAGGTGTGCGGGTTCCAGCCGGCCGGCAGGGTGCTGGCAGAGGTATTGTATGTATATGTAGCGTTCTCTGCCACAGGCATCTGAGGATCCTGTGTGTCTTTGGTTTCTTCGCTGTTGCCGGGCGTGCTTTCGCTGCCGGGCGTACTTCCGCTGCTCTGATTATTGTCAGCGTTGTCCCCGCAGGCTGCCAGCGACATGGTCATGGCCGCTGCCATTACGAGGGCTAGAAATTTCTTTCCTTTCATAATTTCTCCTCCTTTATTTACTCTGCATACTTTGACACTTTATTGCTTTAAACCGCCAAGCTGTAAAAAAAGAGCTGAATAATGCTTTATCCGCCCTCCTTGAATACTTGTATACAATTAGGCCTGGTATGCAACTGAACTAACATAATTCAGTATAAATTACACTTAAATGTAACAGTTCAGCCCTCCCATTCATAAAAGCGGCTGCTTCGCATCCGACGCCGCTTATGCGGCTCAGCTTTTATTGTCTGTATAATGGGGTTAAAACCCTCGCCTTAAGGCGAAACCTTTAGGTCAACCCCATCCCCCAAGTTTAGGATGATGTAAAACAGAGATACTAAACTTGAGGTGATAAAAATGGAAAACTACAGGAAATCGTCCCATTGCACATATGATATCAAATACCATCTGGTGTGGATAACAAAGTACAGGAAACCCGTGATAACAGGACAGATTGCCTTGCGGACGAGGGAGCTGATCCGAATCGTCTGTCAATGCAATGAAGTGGAGATTCTGGCAGGGCATGTGGGGAGTGACCATATACATCTGCTGGTGTCGGTGCCGCCCCATTTGTCCGCAAGCAAGCTGGTGCAGTATATAAAGGGAAATACATCAAGCAAGCTGCAGATGGAATATAAAGAGCTAAACAAGCAGTTCTGGGGACAGCATCTATGGGCGAGAGGGTATTTTGTGGCAAGCAGCGGAAACGTGACGGATGAAATAATCAAAGAGTATATCAAGAACCAGGATTTACAGGAGCGAAGTAACTCTGACAACTTTGAAATTGGAGAAAAGTAGTATGAAAAACAAGAGTTGGGATGCGCTCCCTTTAGGCTGCTTCAGCAGCTTACCGAACCTACCGGCTTTAGCCGGTAGTGGTTCAGTTCTATTCTTGACAAAAAATACAGCGAGCATTTTGGATTTACGGAAGCGGAAGTTCTGCGGCTGATGAACTATTATGGCGTGGAGAGCCGCTTTGCTGTGATGAAGGAGTGGTATAACGGATATACATTCGGTGATGTGCAGGTTTATAATCCCTGGAGCGTGATAAAGTTTCTGTACGATCTGAATACGGATATTAATGCTTTTCCGCACCCCTACTGGATCAATACCAGCTCCAACGACATCGTAAAGGAAATGATAGTCCATGCGGACCGGGAGACCAAGGGGCAGATTGAGACGCTTTTAAACGGCGGTACTCTGGATATGCAGGTGTATGAAGAGATCACGTATGAGGACATGCATACAAAGGGAAAGAATCTGTGGAATTTTTTGTATTTTACAGGATATTTGACGAAAAAGGACGAATATTTTATAGAGCCTTCTATTTTTCTGAAGGTCTGCATTCCTAATGTGGAGGTAAAAACCATCTATCAGAACACAATTCTGGAATGGCTGCGCAGGCGGATAGAAAAGCAGGATTTCCGGGATCTGTACCGGGCCATGGAAGCAGGAGATGCGGAAAAGATGGGGGAGATTCTGAACGAGCAGCTTTTTTCCACCATCAGCTTTTACGACGGTGCGGGGAACTTTTACCATGGGTTTCTTGCGGGGATCCTGAGCCAGAGTGAGAACTATCTGGTGAAGTCCAACCGGGAGACGGGAAATGGCCGTTCTGACATTATGGTGAAGAGTCCTTCCCTGCGGGGCAGGGCCTTTGTGCTGGAACTAAAGGTTTCCGCTCATATCGATGACCTGGAATCGGATGCGGAGAGGGCAGTGCAGCAGATATACGATAATAAGTACATGGATGAACTACGTGCGGAAGGCTACCGCAGAATTGACTGCTGTGGAATTTCTTTCTACCGAAAGGATTGCGAAGTGAGATTCGGAAGCGGGAGGTAGACAGACTATGGGAAAATCCGAGAGTCTATTTTAGAGAAAGTAACGAACAGAAAAATGAGAGAAATGAAACAAATGAAACAAATGAAACAGGATAGTTCTACCATTTCCTGGAACAGAATGGGAGACGAATGGTTTGAGCTGGCCCGGACTGGTGAAAGCAGAAATTGTTTTATTATGCCATATATGCTTAAGCTTTTGGGCGATGTAAAGGGAAAGAAAATACTGGATCTGGGATGTGGTGAGGGAGGATACTCCAGGGCTCTTGCCAAGGCAGGAGCAGAGCTTACAGCGGTGGATTGTTCAGAAAAGGCAATCTCCTACGCCTCCGATCTGGCGGCGGAGGAAAATTTGAATATTGCCCACTATATCAGAAATTCCAACGATTTATTTGAGATATCGGATGAAGAATTTGATATTGTTTTATGCTCCATGATGTTAATGGACTGCGAAGACTTTGAGGGAACCGTCCGGGAAATTGCAAGGGTTTTAAAGCCGGAGGGAAGGCTTTTTGCAAGCATACTGCATCCCTGCTTTGACGGAAATCATGAACGTGGAATCGGCAGGCAGGGAAGCGGCATTGACAGACAGGTAGTGGTTATGAATTACTTTGAGCCGAGGCAGTGGGAAGCGCCTCTTTTTGGAGGCACAATTCCTGTTATATGGAGACACCGCACACTGGAAGAGTATGTGAAAACATTCATTAAATGCGGTCTGACCATTGTGGATATGAACGAACCCACAGCTACAGAGGAACAGGCAAAGATTTCTGTGGCCATGGCCTGGCTGCAAAAGATTCCACTGTATTTGTATTGGGAATTAAAGAAATGAAAGTCAGTTTCTTCTAAATCAAATTCTATTTTTATCTCCCCACTCACACATTCCATCCAAAAGGGGAATTAAAGACTTTCCACGCTCCGTCAAGCTATATTCCACTTTTGGAGGAATTTGTGGATACTCCTCCCGGTGGATTAGGTGGTCTGCTTCTAATTCTTTCAGCGTGGTGCTCAGGGTCTTATAGGAAATTTCCCCGATATATTTTTTCATTTCATTGAACCGAACCACGCCAAATTCCATCAGCGTATAAAGAATTGTCATTTTATATTTTCCGTTGATCAGTGACAATGTATAGCTGAATCCAGTGTCACTAAGGCTTTCTGCCGATATGCATTTCTTATCCATACCACACTCTCCTTCAGGTAAGTATATGGTGTGATTGTAAGTATCGCACTTAAATGTCAGTACTTGCTTTTGGTTTCATTCAGGCTATAATTATAATATCTACAGCAATAAAAGTCAATCTTGCAGCAAAGGAGGTATGTTTGTGAAAAGTTATTTGTTGAAGTGGGAGGGATGGCATTATGAGTAAAAAAATTGTTGTGATTACGGGAAGTCCCCGTAAAAATGGGAACAGCTTCGCAATGACGGATGCTTTTATCCGCGCAGCAGAGCAGAAAGGTCACAGCGTTACACGCTTTGACGCCGCTATGATGAATCTGAACGGATGCCATGCCTGTGAAACTTGTTTTAAGACCGGGAAGGCCTGCTCCTTTGATGATGATTTTAATACGGTTGCCCCGGCGATTTTGGAAGCAGATGCCGTCGTTTTCTCCATGCCGGTGTACTGGTATTCCATTCCGGGACAGATCAAAAATATCATCGACAAGCTGTATTCTTTCTTCGTTGCGAATAAAGACATTTCGGGCAAAAGCTGTGGTCTGATCGCCTGCTGCGAGGAAGAAGATTTGTCCATTATAGACGGCATTCGAATTCCTGTGGAACGCTCTGCGGCATTGCTGAAATGGCATATGGCAGGCGAGGTGCTGATACCCGGTGTGCTGAACGCCGGCGATATTGAAAAGACGGACGGCTGCCGTCTGGCAGCAGAACTGGCAGAAAAAATATGAATGTAAAGGAGAATGACTATGGGCAAGAAAATTGTGATACTGAACGGCAGTCCCCGCAAGAACGGTAATACATCGGAACTGGTGAAAGAATTTGCAAAAGGGGCACAGGAAGCCGGACATAAGGTGACAGAGTTTTTCCTTTCCGGGATGGATATCCATGGGTGTAAGGGGTGTTTTGGGGGCAGAAGCAGCAGAGAATGTCCCTGCGTCCAGAAAGACGATATGAACCAGATTTATCCGGCGGTCAGGGAGTGTGATGTGATCGTGCTGGCGACACCGTTGTACTACTGGAACATGAGCGGTCAGATTCGTACGGCTGTTGACCGGCTGTTTGCACTGGAAGAAGGGGATGGAAACCTCCTGCGCGGTCATGGCAGAGCGTCTGCCTTACTGATGGCGGCAGAGGGAAACGGTTTTGAAGATGTTGTCTCATATTATGACCATTTGATGGAACACTTGAAATGGGAAAACCTTGGCCATGTTCTGGCTGGCGGAAACGGCGATGCAGGTGACATTAAGGGGAAGCCGGAGCTTGAGCAGGCGTACGAGTTGGGTAAATCAATCCGGTGATAGAGATATTTAAATTCAGCATGATCCGGGAATTGCAGACGGCTTCGCCTGAAATAGTCTGCTAATTCCCGCGGAAATGCTTGACAGGAATTATGTGATCCACTATAATGAACATTGTTCATATTGAGGTGATTGGATGAATACAGTTGTAACATCAAAAGAGGATATTTTGAAAACCAGCCGGAAACTGATCCAGCAGCAGGGATGGTCTGTGATTAATATCCGCTCTGTTGCTGCGGCCTGTGGAGTATCGGTGGGGTCTATTTACAATTATTTTGACTCTAAAGCTGCACTGGTGTGCGCTACAGTAGAAAGTGTGTGGTGTGAGATTTTCCATCGCCCTGAAGACGGAGCTGTATTTCAGGATACTCAGGCTTGTATTGTCTGGATGTATGAGCGGATGGAATACGGATGCAGACAGTATCCCAGATTTTTTACGCTTCATTCTTTGGGTTTTATGCAGGAGGACAAAACCGATGGGAAACGGAGGATGCAGCAAACCTGGCAGCATATTCTGGATGGACTGTGTTCTGTCTTAAAGCAGGATGCCAGAATCAGAGCCGATGCGTTTACGGAGCTGCTTACAGCCGAAAGGTTTGCGGATATCTTATTTTCTCAGATGCTTTCCGCTTTGCTGCGGCAGGACTATGATCCCACTGCCATTCTGGAGATCGTCAACAGGACCCTTTACTAAATATTTTATGGATGGCAGCATTTTTTTACCTCAAATTGAACAATGTTCATTAAAGGAGAATAAAGTATGCAAGCAATCGTAGAAACCCTGTTTGATGTTGTCTATCTGATTTCTGTCATTACCATAGGGATTTTGATGATTCGGGGCAGCAAAGGAAAACACCAATTCCGTCTGTTTGGATGGATGGCAGTCGTGTTGGGGGCAGGCGACTCGTTCCATCTGGTTCCCCGTGCCCTTGCCCTGTGTACAACCGGTCTGGAGAATTACACGGTTCCCCTGGGTATGGGAAAGTGGATTACCTCGGTCACGATGACGATTTTTTATGTGCTGCTCTATTATGTCTGGAGGCAGCGGTATCGGATCAGCGGCCATGGCAGTCTTACAGCCGCTGTGTATGGTCTGACCGGTGCGCGGATTGCGCTGTGCATGATGCCTCAGAACCAGTGGCTCAGTGCCGAGGCACCTCTCTCCTGGGGCATCTACCGCAACATTCCCTTCGCCCTGCTGGGGCTTCTGGTAATCGTGCTGTTTTATCGCAATGCAAAGATTCACGGGGACAAGGCGTTCCGCTGGATGTGGCTGACTATCGTGCTGAGCTTTGGTTTTTACATCCCGGTAGTGTTGTGGGCGGACATTATACCCATGATCGGGATGCTGATGATTCCCAAGACCTGCGCCTATGTGTGGACGGTGCTTATTGGATATTTCGCTATGAAACAGGAATGCAGGTAAAGGAGGAACAATCATGAAGCGTTACATGAATATGGCTCTGCTGTATGCCATTTTTGCGATGGCTGGCGGAGTATTTTACCGGGAGTTTACCAAATTTAGCAGTTTTGCGGAAAAAACCACACTCTCAGTTGTACATACCCATTATTTTCTGTTGGGCATGGTATTTTTCCTGCTGCTGGTTCTGTTGGAAAAGAGCTTTTCTTTCACCGGTGCGAAAACCGGGCGGATACTGGCTGTCTATCATACCGGTCTGAACCTGACCGCTGGGATGCTTGTGGTGCGGGGAGTGACCCAGGTGCTGGAACCCACGCTTTCCTCCGGTATGAATGCGGCAATATCCGGTATCGCAGGAATCGGACACATCCTGCTGGGTGTCAGCATAGTGCTTCTGCTGGTACAGATCAGGCGCAGCGTATTGGCGGCACAGATATAGTTTGAGGCTGCCGGCCTAAATATATAAAAGCGTTTGTTAAGTATTTGACCGTCCCTATACAAAAACAGGGGAAGCACATACTTCCCCTGTTAATATATCTGCCGTTATAAAATGTCATATTCCTCAAAAAGCTTGTTCCTGAAATCCGGATCTTCTAAAGCACGATTTAATTCATCAGTGCGGTTTTCAGAAAGGAGCATTTTAATTAAGGAAGCCATCTGGCTGCTGCCTTCTTCGCGTCCTAATTCGATATTTTCCCGGTCTCTCTGCAATAAAGTCATATACTCGACCTCCATTTCCTTACTTTTCTTTACCTCAGTAACCTTTTTATGGATCTCTTTTATGAGCGGGCTTCTGGCCTGGGATGCAAAGTCATCCGTTGTGTTCTCCACATAGGAAAGAAATTCCTGCATTTCCGGATCGACATCCTGCATGTTTCCCTTTGTGTTCAGGAAAATCTTGGTGGTTTCATCTCCCAGTGTAAGGGAAGGATTTTCTGCGCACCTGTTTTCAAAGGTGTATAAATGGCGCCGTTCTCCAAACGGATCAAAGGTACAGATGAAGATAACAAAGGATTTTTTCAGCTTCCTGTAATCTTCTCCTGCGGAAATAATGTCAAGGTCGATGTTTCCCTGATAATATCGTGATCTCTTGGGAAGGATGGCCTTTTTATGCTTTCCGCGTTCCATTTCCACATTATATACCGTTCCCTCATCGTCATTAAGGTATACGTCGAGCCGGATGCCTTTTCCGTCATAGAGCATGCTGATCGTTTTTTGTGTGGCAGGTACGGAAACTTCCCGTATGGAAACGCCCAGTATTTTTTCCAATATTTTTCTGCAGACTTCTTTATCGCTCATTACCTTAGCGAAAAGAAAATCGTCCTCCAGGTTTAACTGCTGGATGGTTTTGTTTGTGCTTGGCATAAATGTACCTCTCTTTCTCAAATTATAGCATGATTCTGCCGTTTTGTCAGTTGGGATTTGCAATTGTTTTACGGGCATTACATTTCTCTCGCTTTTAAGTGTCCACGTTTGATTTTCAACACCATATCCGCCTGGTTTGCTGCATTGGCGGAGTGTTACCACTACCACACATTTCCCCAGCGCATGGACGCTCTCATGCCGTCCTTCAGCCAATGTCAGATTGCCTGTGGTAAAGAGTTCATCGTCCTCTGTGCTGCAGACACTCCTCCGGTGTGAATTGTACTGCTCCAATCCACAAAAACGTCAAACTTTCCACCCAGACTTTGACGGAGATCAAGCTGTGCCGCCTCGGATGCTTTTCCGGATGGAAAGGCCTGTCAGGACAAAGGCTGCCATTTGATACCTCCATATTGTTGTGCAGTTCTTTTGAACGCACTCGCAGAATAAAGCTCCAATGTGGAATAGGTATGAAATGGAATTTGGGTTGAAACGAAAAAACTCCCCGGTGGCGGGAGCTTTTCAGCACTTATAGATGAATGGTAAAGCGCATCCCTGCTGGTGACTTCATTGGTGCAAAAGTGTAGAAGATGTTCATAGAGGTCAAGAGTGTATCCACGATGTAAAGTCCCAAACCATTACCGCCGCTTTCCCTGCTCCGGGAAAAATCGGGATGGTAAAAAGGTTCAAACAGTCGGCGGACCTCATGGTCAGGGATAGGAGGGCACTCGTTTTCAATGATAAGACTGCGCCCATCGCAACAGCATTGGCAAGGACATTGGACACCGCTTTACTGAATGGGTCTACAGCGAGTGCTGTGGGAAATTGTTCGGGCAGGTCGAGAAAAAAGGAGATTTGGTGTGCTGCCGCAATCAGCTGATAAGGTTCGTAGAGTTCAGCCAGCAGATCAGATACATCAACAGTCCTTGCCGGTTCCGTGGTCGTGTTCAGCTTGTAGGTTTCCAGAATCTCATGTATCATCCCGGATAGCTGTTCCACCATTTCCTTGCATTCTGGCAGATAGGCAGCATAGTCCTGATACTTTCCAACACCTAAAATCATATTTTCCAAGGTGGCGTTCAGAGCCGTCACAGGGGTTTTCAGTTCATGGGATGCCGCCCGCAGGAAGTCTACCTTTGACTGTTCCATATTTCGCACAGCGTCCTTTTCCTGCTCCAAATGATCAATGGTCGCCAGCAGATTAGAATATAGATCATTCACATTGTGAGCCAATGCGCCAATTTCATCCTTTGTTTGAACAGGGCAGTGCTCAGTCCGGTCTAACTTCATCATTCGTTCTGTTGCTGCAGAAATTCTTTTGATGGGATCAGCAATCACCTTGGAAAACAAAAGGGAACATATAACCGAAATCAGCAGAGAGCAGCTTAAAGAGATTGGCAAGGCTTTTTCTACTGCTTCTGTCACAATTTTTTTTTGATGGATGCTGAAGACAACATGACCTTTAGCGTCCATTGAAAGCTGCATCCGCGGGGAAAGCAGATAAATCAACCCATGGGTTACAAGGACAATAAAAAGCATGATGCCCAGGGTATAGGGAAAGATTTTTGGAAATAATTTGAGCTGTTTCATGGCTGTACCTCATATTTGTAGCCGATGCCTTTGACTGTTGCAATGCAATCGAGCCGCAGCTTCTTCCGCAGATTTTTGATGTAGGTGTCTACAGTCCGATCAATGACAGGATAGTCAGTGCCCCATAGTTCATCTAAGATTTGTGAGCGGGTCAGCACCAGTCCCTTATGCTCCACCAACATCCGAAGCAAATCAACTTCCTTGGGCATGATGTCAATTTTTCTGTTGCTGTCGCTGGCAGTGTACCCAGAGAAATCAACGGTTACATCACCGAAGGCTATCGTCTGAAGTGCAGGGGCCTGGCCGCTCCGGCGCAGGAGCGCTGTAATTCGTTTCCCCAGCAGCACCATTGAAAAAGGTTTTATCATATAATCGTCTGCCTGCTCGTCAAAGCTCATGACCTGGGTATATTCGTCCTCTATGGCTGTAAGCATTAGGACGGGAGTTGTGTTGGTCTGTCGTATCTCATGCAGGACGGATAGGCCGCTGACATGGGGCAGCATAATATCCAGCACAACAAGGTCGATATTGTTCTTCCGAAAAAGCTGCAGAGCCTCGCTGCCGTCATAGGCCGGGATAACCGTGTGGCCTGCAGGACGCAAATATTCACAGATCGCATCATTAGTCTTGTGATCGTCCTCAACAATCAGTAATGTTGCCATTGGTGCACCTCCTTTGAGAGTAGTGTAGCACGGGAATGTGGAATGTGTGTGAAATTTTTCTTTGCAATCAAATCATACACGATACACTATTTATTCTGCCGTAAAAATATGGTAAAATATTGACTATAAAAACGTAGATGCTGATGTGACGGAAGGATTGTCATGGTGCGGCCATGCTTTCACGTTAAGGAAAAAAGAGGCGGGATAAATTATGAGACATTCTGAAAAACTGGAAGATACATTGCTGTGGCAGGGCTACTGTAAAAAAGCAGCACAGAACAGGGAAAAAATCGCCTGGGTGGAGAAGGTATGCAAAGCGGCTGTTGCGTATTTAAATGATGTGCGCCAGGAATTTAAAAACTATACTCTGCATGACGGAACGCATGTATTTAATGTGCTGGATGCTATGGGAGGGCTGCTTGGAGACTGGATGGAAAAGCTGACAGAGGGCGAGATGGAGCTTTTGATTCTGGCTGCCTCCCTGCATGACTTGGGGATGGTTTACACAGAGGAAGAAAAGGCGCTCTGGCTGGAAAAGGAACGGTCATATAAGGATTTTCTGAAGACCTATGCCCCGGATTGGATCGGATGCAGACCCGGGGACTGGCCGGAGGATATTCAGCAGTGGTATCTTCGTATACAGCATCCCTTCCGGATTTTCGAGGTTCTTAATAATAAAGAGTGGAAAAAATTGATGGAAGAGCGGCCTGGGGAGATCGTCTCCATGCGGTGTATAGAGGCTGTCTGCCAGGCCCATGGAGAAGGACCGGAGGATATTCGCAGCAATCCGGATTTGGAATATCAGGCGGCCAGCGATGTTGATCCTTTGTTTTGTGCGCTGCTGCTCCGGCTGGCGGATCTGTTGGATTTCGATGATACCCGTGCGCCCAGGGTGTTGTATGGCTCTGCGGCACAAAATGAGAAGAGCCGCCAGGAATGGCAGAAGCACCAGGCGTCTGCCGGTTTCCGCTATCCTGCAAAGCCCTCCGTACAGGAACTGCCATATAAGGCCCGCTGTAAAAATCCTTCCATTGAGCATGGGGTCAGGAGATTTCTGGATTGGGTGGACGAGGAATTGGAAAATTGCGCGAGACTGCAAAAGTTTTGTAACGCGGACTGGCAGAGACAGTTTCCCTTTCCGCGGGCTGTTTTGCGAAGTGAGATCGAATCTGACGGATATGTAAGGGGCGATTTTTGTCTCACGATGGATCAGGAACGGATATTAAAGCTGTTGATGGGAGAAAACCTGTACGACAACCGGGATGTTTTTGTGAGGGAGCTTCTCCAGAATGCCATTGACGCTGCCTTATTGCGGGGCCGGATGGACCACAATTTTATCCCGGAGGACTCAAGGATCGACTTTTGGGAGTGGATGGATAAGGAGGGGAATTTCTGGTTCCGCATAGATGACCAGGGAACCGGCATGACATTGGGAATGCTGCAGAGATATTTCCTGAAGGTAGGTAATTCCTATTACACATCACAGGAGTTGAAAGGAGATTTGTGTGACCATGATGTCACCGGAAATTATCATGGAATCAGCCGCTTTGGAATCGGATTTTTGTCCTGCTTTCTCTGCGGGGATTCTGCGGAAATTTCCACGCTGTATTTTGATCCGAAAAAAAATCGGAATGAGGAAGCTGTTTTAAGCCGATCACGGCAGACGGACTATGGTTTGCGGCTTCAGCTGCCTGGATTGACAGGATATTATACGATTAAAAATCAGGCGGAAAATCATCCGGCTGATCCGCTGCCCATGCCGGAAGCCTATGCTCATAAGGAAGCTGCAGGCGTTGATCGGCAGGGTTATCGGACGAAGCCGGGAACCTCCATTGTGATTCGGTTAAATCCCGGAAAACTGGGCACTGTCAATCTGCGGGAAACGGTGGGCAAATATCTCTGTGCCGCCAGAATGCCTGTGTATTACAATAACCAGCGGATAGGAAAAACCTATAATGAAGTTATGGATACGGTTCATAAACTGGCAGGGAAGACGGCTTATGAATTAAGCCCCGAATTGAAAAAGAAATATGACGAATGCTTTCCCGCTGTCAAAGGAAGGTATCCAAAGCTTGTATCCACAGTGATGCCATTGGATACGGAGGAGAACAGGATCCTGCCCAATCTTTCCGGTGTGCTGATCAAAAATGAAGTATGCTTTGAACAGGAATTGTGTTGGGAAGAAAGGGGAGAGACTTTTCGGGTGGTGGATATAGCGGATTGTTATGGTAACTTGGATAAAATAAAATTGTATAACAAAAGCATATGTGTACATTTTTCTCCAATCCGTTCAATTAAATGGTATGAGCTGAAAAGTGAATATAACTATGATCAGATAACCGCTTTAAAGAAGTGTCTGGATACATTTACAGCATGCCCTCAAACGGAAGATCAAATGGGGGAAGCGTGGCTCCCTTTTGCAAAGAAAGTGAGCATCCAGGAGATATGGGAAGCATATCTGGAAAGCTTTTATACAAAAAGTATTGTATTTGATTTCGGAGAATGTGGATGTCCCACAACCAGTTCAATTCTGGGAAATGAAACCAATTCGAATGTAACATATGTTTATCAAGGTGTAAAAGCAAAAGAAGAATCTGGCATTACATTTGGAAACAAAGTGATATTCCTGTTAGACGGAGAATGTAAGCCGGTAGTGGAGGTCAGCCGCTCTGAAATTGTGGATATGCCCTTGAATTTATTAGTAGCAATGGAAGCTGTTTTGCAAAAGCACAGAAGAGCAATCAGTGTGGGATTATATGATTACAAGGATTTAAACAAGGTAACTCTACGTGAGTGGCGGGAGGTGCGAAATTCTGCGGTGGGTCAATGGGTGCTGCAGAACCATGACGAGTATTTTAAAGGTATAATGGATAAACTTGAGAATGAATGGCGAGCGGAAATATATAAATTTACATATCATTTTATTTTAAAAATATATAATATGGAAAATATGATAGATCATTTTGTCATGGCATATCTGCAGGATCAGTATTCCATGACGATTAACTTTGAAGAGGGACAGATCATCACATTTTGTGACAAGGCTGAGAGGGGAGATGCCTTCGACATTTTCCCTCCGATGATGTTCTGTAAAGCGGCTACAGATCAAAGCCGTAAATATCTTTGCCATGCCGATTCTGCTTGCCGCAAAGGCATTAACATGGAGCATCCGTTTGCGGCCTGGCTGTTGGAAAACGCGGTTTTACTGAATCAGCATTTTCAACGGCAGTTTCAGCAGATTGTAGAATGTCTGCGTCGACAGGAAGCAGTAAAAATTATCAAAGAATTTGGCATTATCCGAGAACAGCTGTGCACAATGTCAGCTCATTACGGATTAGAGGTTAAGGTAATCCCTCAATTGAACAGAGAGGACTTCTGGCCGCCGGAGTCCGGAGAAGGTGAGAGTTAGAGATGCCCTTTTTGACAGAGGAAACAGATCGGCAAGTTGGTTGCTGACCTGAAGCAGTCCTCTTTTGTGAAAGGAGAGCTCCCTTTTTGGAGGAGGCTCTCCTTTTCCTGTAAAGCACAGAGTATTTTAAAGCTTTGCCTTATATTTTTCCAGGAATGCCATAATTGCCTGCCGCTCTTCCTCCTGGCTCACATTGTCAACAAAGCTGCGGGAGTTCTGCTCCACATCGCTGAAGGAGAAATACATAGAGCTTCTGCCGCGTTCGGTGAAGTCCATTTCCAGCGTAGTCTCCTTCTTCCTGTATTTTATGGTTTTGACTTCTGAGATCTGGATTTCAAGAGGCTCGGAGGTCTCTGTCAGCTGGGTGTTTACCGGAACGGCCACCAGCTTGAAATCCGACTCCCGATATCCGAATACAAGGCTGATAAACTGATACACCCGGGTGTCTGACAGGACGCCGCTTTCCTTCCAGGTGGAGCCTGTGGTGGCATAGAGAATCTGATAGGAATCTCCGTCTGCCACGGCATCATTAAACAGCCGGCGCATTTTTTCTTTGTTTTTCTGAGCTTCTGCCAAATCGATTTTGGGTTTTCTTGAAAATAATCCCATGATATGCAGTTCCTTTCTTTCTGGTATGCAAGGGCGCCAAAGGTTTGTTTCGCTTATAGCGCTCCAAAACATTTTAGCACTCTTTACCGATTTGCACAATAGACCGTGAGAACATTAGCAATAATTAACCAGAAGTCAGCAAGGAGTAGAGAGATTTTTCATATCGAGAATGATAGTATAAAAGGGGAAAATGATACGCAGGCGTGTAAGTCAAACCCGGAAGGAGTGCAGAAGCTATGAATCAAATAGAGGAGCATACAATGGACACAGGAGAAAACATATCGCAGGAAGCCGGACTCAAAGGGCCGGGCACCGGAGCCAGGAGGCCGGAGGCCGGACCTAAGGCGCCAGGTGCCGGCCCTAAGGCACCTTGGGACCCTCAAAAGAAACGGGGCGGTTTCTATCTTATGCGGGGCAAGGAGATCCACGGTTCCGTTTTGCCTGACGGGAGAGGCGTACAGTTTTTGTATATGGACGGGGGCAGGATGGCCAGCAGCGCCCGGGTTGTGGGAAATCTCACGGATGAGTCCATGCTTGAGCTGCTGCAGACGGCGGAGGGGTTCCGGAAGCTGGTGCACAGCATTGGTGTGATGGCTGAGATGGAGCAGGGAGAGAGCAGCAGCCTGGATTTTGTGTTCCAGATGTATGGAAGAAGGGATCCCTATGTTTCCGGAACCCAGCTCCGGATGTCCATACCCACTGACGGCAGGGAGCAGGTGATTGTGCTGGCGGATCAGGAATGGTCGGAGGACGACGCAATGCCGGAGCAGATCCGGTTTGAGTTCCCGACCTCCGGGGAGATTGCCCGGGTGTGGGTAAGGCTGTATCTTCAGGAGGGATATGAGGCGCCCCAGGAGCCGGAGGAGCAGCCGGTGGACTTAAAAAGCAAAGAGTATCAGGAGCTGCTGAATAAATCGCTGATGCAGACAGGGAATCCCGCAAGGCTGCAGAGAGCCCTGGACCGGGCCAGGCGGGGAGAAGAGGTCACCATAGCTTTTATCGGCGGGTCCATTACCCAGGGGGCAGGAGCCGTACCCATTCACACGGGCTGTTATGCCTACAAAACCTTTGAGAGACTGTGCCGTCTGGCAGGAAGGGGAACGGAGGAAAATATTCACTACATCAAGGCGGGGGTGGGGGGAACACCCTCCGAGCTGGGAATGCTGCGGTATGAAAGGGATGTGCTCCGGGACGGCAGTGTGGAACCGGATATTGTGGTGGTGGAATTTGCCGTAAACGACGAGGGGGACGAAACCAAGGGGGAATGCTATGATTCACTGGTGAGAAAGATTCTGGGCGGAAAGAATAAACCGGCAGTAATTCTGTTGTTTGCGGTGTTTGACAATGACTGGAACCTGCAGGAGAGGCTGTCTCCTGTAGGAATCGCATATCAGCTGCCCATGGTCAGCGTCAGGGACGCGGTGGTGGAGCAGTTTTACCGAAAAACGGGAGAGGGCAGGATTTTTTCCAAAAATCAGTTTTTCTATGACTGCTATCATCCCACCAATCTGGGACATACAGTGATGGCCGACTGTGTGGACCGGCTGCTTCGGGCGGTGGAGGCTCTTCCCCGGCAGGAGGATACCCTGAGGCTGGATCAGGTCAGGCCGCCTCTGGGCGGGGAGTTCCAGTTTGTAAAGCTTTTTGACCGGGGAGCGGACAGACCGGATATTCATGTAGACTGCGGCGACTTCTGCCACCGGGACGAGGAACTGCAGGCGGTGGAAATGGACAGGGATCTTGTGCCTACCAAAGAATTTCCCAACAACTGGATGCACCGGAGGCGTGCCGAAGGGGAAAACGCCGGGGAGCCTTTTTCCATGGATATCCCTTTTTCCATGGATGTAACCTGTACGGCGCTGTTGTTAATCTACAAGGATTCCGGAAGCAGTGACGTGGGGTGCGCTCAGGTGTGGGTGGACGGAAAGCTTGTTCTCACGGCGGATCCCCACGTGAATGGATGGACCCATTGTAATCCGATGATCTGTTTCCGGGGGGCACAGCGCAGGCAGTACCATGTGGAGGTGCGTATGGCCCCGGGGGATGAGGAAAAGGAATTTACGATTCTGGGTTTTGGAATAGTGGAATAGTGGAATAGAGGGATCAAAAAGTAAAGCTCATAGGAAGGGGACTGGAGATGGAATTCAAAAAGGGAAATTTGCCGGCTCTTGTGGTGGAGGAGCAGGGCTATGAGGGAGTCAGAAGAATTGCCGGAAAGGTGGCAGAAGACATCCGGAAGGTTTTTGGGGAACGGCCCAGGGTGCTTACAGACCGGGAGCTTTTGGAGGAGAAGCCCTCTTCGGTGATTCTATGCGCCGCCCTGGGGAAAAGCCGGATTCTGGAGGAGCTGGTCCGGGAGGGGATGGCGGACCTTGCAGGGCTTGTGAAGGAGGACGGTTTGCACAAGAGGGAGGTTTACCAGATCAGGCTCATTTTCCGGAAGGATACAGCGGATGATGCTTTGTCCCAAAAGCCTGCCGGAGCGCTTTCCTCTCTGCCAAAGGAAACGGAAAATATTCTGCTGATATGCGGAAGCGACAAGAGGGGAACGATCTATGGTATGTTTGCCCTGTCGGAATATATCGGCGTATCTGCGCTGTGCTATTGGGGGGATGCAGAGCCCCTGAAGCGGGAGAGGATGGTGATCGGGAGAGATATTGAGACAATTTCCCGGGAGCCCAGCGTCAGGTACAGAGGCTTTTTTATCAACGATGAGTGGCCCTGCTTCGGCAGTTGGGTCATGGAGCATTTCGGGGGCTTTAACGCAGAGGCCTATGACGCCGTGTTTGAGCTTCTTCTGCGGCTGAAGGGAAATTATCTGTGGCCTGCCATGTGGAGCGCATCCTTTCCTCTGGACGGACCGGGAAGCAAAAATGAGGAGCTGGCGGACCTCTACGGGGTTGTTATGGGCTATTCCCACCATGAGCCCTGTCTGCGGGCCAGCGAGGAGTGGGACAAGGTGCGGGGAGAGGGAAGCCGGTATGGTAATGAGTGGAATTTCTACACCAATGAGCAGGGGCTTTTGAATTATTGGGAGGATGCCCTGAAGCGCAGCGGCAAATATGAAAATGTGATCACCGTTGGCATGCGGGGAGAGCGTGACACCTCCATGCTGGGAGAGCATTCTGCGGTCAGCGAAAATATCAGCCTGCTGAAGGATATTATCACGAAACAGAAGGAGCTGATCCGCAGACATGTGAAGAGGGATTCGGATCAGATTCCCCTGATGCTGGCTTTGTATAAGGAGGTGGAGCCCTATTTTTACGGCGATGAGCAGACACCGGGACTGAAGGACTGGGAGGGGCTGGAGGGCGTCACCTGTATGTTCTGCGAGGACAATTACGGGTATATGCGGACCCTGCCCGGCGGGGAGCTTCGGGGGCATAAGGGAGGCTTCGGCATGTACTATCACCTGGATTATCACGGGGGACCCATTTCCTATGAGTGGGTGGACAGTACGCCGCTTACCCGGATCTGGGAGCAGATGAGTGAAGCCTACGAATACGGAATCAGGGATATCTGGATCGTCAACGTGGGAGATTTGAAATTCCATGAGGTGCCTGCGTCCTATTTTCTTGCTCTGGCATATGATTACGACAGGTGGGGATACGGCAATCCGGACAGCAGCAGGGAATATACCGTGCTGTGGGCGGAAAAGAGCTTTCCCCGGGCCGGAGCCGCCCTGCAAAGACTGGCGGGAAAGGTATTGACTGATTATATCAGGATCAACAGTCTGCGAAGGCCTGAGGCCCTTCACGCCGGGGTTTATCACCCCTGCCATTACGGGGAGACGGACAGAATGCTGGCGGAGGCGGAAGGTTTGGAGGCGGTTTCCTGTCAGGTGCTGGAGGAGCTGAGGAAGCTGAATGAGCAGGCAAATTCGGAGAAGCCGGAAGACTTAAAGGAGCCGGGCAGGCCAGAAGACCTGATAGACCCGGATGAGCCGGGGCTCATGGGGGAGGCAGGCGCATATTACAGTATGGTTCATTTCCCTGCCATGGCCAGCATGAATCTGCTGAAGCTGCATTTATATGCCGGAAAGAATCACCATTATGCCGCCCAGGGCAGAGTCCTGGCAAATCATTACGGAAAGCTGGTGCAGGAGTGCATCCGGAAGGATCGGGCATATGTAAAGGAGTGGGCGGCCTTCCGGGAGGGCAAGTGGAACGGCATGCAGCTGGCCCAGCACATTGGCTTCAACCGATGGAACGAGGATGATTACCGCTACCCGCTGGTGATGCAGGTGGAGCCGGTGCACCGGCCCAGAATGAGCGTTTCCCGCAAGGATGAGGAAAGGGCAGTGACAAAAAGCTTTGGTCCGCCGGCGGTGATAGAGGTGCCGGATTTCCAGTATGCCGGATGCAGCCGGGTGGTTTTGGAGCTTGCTAACGGAGGCGTGGGCAGCTTTCGTTTTCAGATTACGGTGGAGGAAGCGGAAAACCGATCCGCTCTTCCGCAGTGGCTGTCCGTATCTCCCATGTGCGGGGAGGTGGATTCGGTCCGGGAGGTGGTTCTGGAATGTGACAGAGGCCTGCTGACAAAGACAGTCCAAAGAGTCAGACTGCTGGTGGAAGACGGCGACACAAAAGCTGCGGTGGAGATTTTGGGAAAGACGGCAGAGGGCGAAAACGCAGACAGCAAAATTGCGGACAGCAAAGCTGCGGACGCCGAATCCGCAGCTGCCGGACTGCCGCCGGTGACCTTTTTGGAGCAAAAGGGCCTGATTGTCATAAGCAGTGAACATTTTTGCCGTAAAAAGGATACCGAAAAGGGAAGCTTCCGGGTGCTTCGGGATTACGGGAAGCATGGCTGCGGAGTGAAGGTATTTCCCTCCACCGCTGTGTTTGGACAGGAGGAAGAAAGGCCGGAGGTGACATACAGGTTTTTTCTGGAAGAGGCCGGGGAATATCAGGTGGATCTGTTGACAGCTCCCTCCAATCCGTTAGCGGCAGGCGGCAGCGTCAATCTGATGCTGACAGGGGGAGAAGGAGAACCGGTGAAGCTGGAGGTGATTCCCGGTGATTTCCGGGCGGGAGATCCGGGTGACGGCAGATGGGCCGGTGCAGCGCTGGATCAGGAGCGGCGGACCAGTGCGGTTCTTTCTTTTGCAGCGGGTCTGCAGGAGATTACTCTGGGCGCCCTGGACGCCGGTGTGGTGGTGGAGAAAATCCTGATTCACCGGCCCTGTGCCATCGTCCGGGAATCCTACCTGGGGCCGGGGGAGACCTGGTTTACCGGTATGAAAATACAGACGGAAGTGACCAATCCCATTACCCGGCTGGACTATCCGGACCCGGATGTGATCCGGGCGGGGGATACCTACTATATGGTGAGCACCACCATGCATTTTATGCCGGGATGTGAGATTCTGCGGTCCTATGACCTGGCACACTGGGAGCATATGGCCTATGTTTACGACCGGCTGGACGGCACGCCGGGACAAAGGCTTGCCGGGGAAAAAAACATTTACGGAAAGGGAATGTGGGCGGCAAGCCTGCGGTTCCATAAGGGCGTTTTTTATATCTGTTTCGTGGCCAATGATACGGGGAAGACCTATCTGTACAAGGCGGAGGATATCCGGGGGCCCTGGGAAAAGCATCACATAGAAGGATTTTATCATGACTGTTCCCTGCTGTTTGACGATGATGACAGGGTGTACATTGCCTACGGAAACAAAAATATTTATATCACGGAGCTAAAGCCGGATTTGAGCGGCCCGCTGGAGGGCGGGCTGCATCGCCTGGCCGTCAGCGACGCAGGTCATCCCGGACTTGGATATGAGGGAACCCATTTCTATAAAATAAACGGGAGCTACTATCTGTTTTTTATCCATTCCCTGCGGGATCGGTGGATGCGGGCGGAGGCCTGTTTCCGGTCCCGGTCTCTGAAGGAGGAGTTTACGGGCGGGGATGTGCTGGTGGACGATATGGGATATCTGGGCCAGGGAGTGGCCCAGGGCGGAATCGTGGATACTCCCCAGGGACAATGGTACGGAATCCTGTTCCAGGACAGGGGCGCTGTGGGAAGGATTCCCGTGCTGGTGCCGGTGGCCTGGGAGAAGGATTATCCTGTGTTTGGACGGCATGGAAAGACGCCGGAAAAGGTTACCGTTTCCTCCACACGGCCTGGTTATTCCTGTCAGCCGCTGGTGCAGGGAGATGACTTTAAAGGAGAAGAGGGACTGTCATCGGAGGATCAAAGAAGGCTTTACGGATGTTTCGGACTGAAAAGTGTCTGGCAGTTTAACCATGAGCCGGAGCTGTCGCTGGTGCGTCTTGACCGGAGGAAGGGAGAGCTGTGGATCACTGGGGATAAGCTCTGCAGCTGCCTGACCCAGGCCAGTAATATACTGACCCAGAGAATGTGCTATCCGGGCTGTACAGGCGAGGTCACAGTGGATGCAGGCGGCCTGAAGGAAGGAGACTATGCAGGAATCTGCGCTTTTCAGGGAGCTTACGCCTTCATAGCAGTGACACGGCGAAACGGATCAAACCGAATCGTGGTGAGAAGCGCCGGGGAGGATGACTCTTCCGGAGAGGCAGAGGATCAGGGAATCGTCACCGCGGAAAGCAGAGTGAGACTCAGGGCGGAGGCAGATTTTTTCCGGGGAAAGGATGAGGTGCGGTTCTTCTATCAGGATGGAGAAGAGTGGAAGAGTCTGGGAACGGCAAAGAAACTGTATTTCAGGCTGGACCATTTTACAGGCTGCCGCTTCGGACTGTTTCTGTACGCCACACAGGAGACAGGCGGCAGGGCGGGCTTTATGGATTTTACATATAAGGACAGGGCAGGCGATGAAGAGAAAAAGGGTTGATTCGGAAAAAACAGACCGGAAGGAAAGCATAAAGAGAATAAAGCTTGCGCTGATTCTCACCCTTCTATGCTGTACAGGCTGCGCGAAAGCCGTGCCGGAGGGGGAGGATCATCTGATCATTACGGAGAAGGAAGGCGAAGAAAGGATTTCCTACACTATGACGGAGGTTTCCACAGGGGATGTGGTTCTGACAGAGAGGATCGAATGTACTTACCTCCAGGTGGAGGATCAGGATGTGAGCTTTTCCGTCAGCGGCAGAAGAATCGCCCGAACCCTGGTGCGGGAGGGGGACACGGTAGTGAAGGGCCAGCTTCTGGCGGAGCTTGCAAACGATCAGGCAGGAAGCAGGATCGACGAACTGGAATACCAGATTGCCCGTAACAGTCTGCTTTTGGAGCATGTGGACGAGAATGAAAATAATGAGCTGTCCGCCAGATGGCTTCAGTTTCTGTATCGGTCCGGGGGAACGAAGGAAGAGGAAGAGGCCCTGAAGGAGTCCATCCGTCAGCTGCAGACGAATGACGAGTACCTGAGGGAGGATTACAGAGATGCCATTGAACTGGACCGGATAGAGCTGGAAAGCTTGAGGAAGTCCGACGCGGAGAGCCGGGTTTATGCCAAAATGAACGGAACGGTTTCCTGGGTAAAGAACAATCTGGAGGGAAGCACCTGCACCAGAGATGAGATCATTATGAAGATCATTGACGGTTCGGAATGTCTTTTTGTGGTGGAGGGGGAAGAGCTGGGAGAGTTGTTTGCAGAGGGTGTTCCGGTGGAAATGAGCATCAGCTCTGGCACGGGTGCAGGCCAGTATCAGCTTTTACCTTACAAGATGGAGGACTGGGGGGAGAGGCTTACCTTTTCTCTGCAGGGGGAGGTGGACAGCAGCTCCATCGAGGTGGGCGCCGCAGGAAGCATGCAGGTGGTGGTTGACCGGCGGGAGGGAGTGCTCACACTGCCCTCCCGGGCCGTTCATACAGCCGATGGAAAGCCCTATGTCTATGTGGAAGGAGAGGGAAATACCAGAGAAGTCAAGTGGATCGAAACGGGACTTCACGGAGATGAAAGCGTGGAGATTACGGGAGGTCTGGAGCAGGGGGAGAAGGTCATTTTAAAATGAAGAAGTGCGGAAGATTTGTTTGTTTGATTTGTATTTTAACTATGATGCTCTCAGGCTGCGGCATGGAAGAGGCCGGTGCCGGGTCTGCCCAAGCTGAGGATATTCCGCTGCTGGATCCGGTGAATGATTCACAGGCCTGGGAGGCAGCGGTCCGCCGTACACTTTACGATGCCAAGGTGTATTCTGCCACAGTATTTCCCTATACGGAGGAATATTCCTTTCCCAAGGATGTGATTTTGGATCGGTTTGCCGCATATCCGGGAGAAACCGTAAAGAAGGGAAGCGTGCTGGCATACGCGGACAACAGCGCGCTGGAGGAGGATATCAAAAAGAAGGAAGAGCAGATTCTTCAGATGGAGGAAGCGTTTGAGGAATACAGGCGGGAGGCCGTCGAGGCTCTGTATGAACCTCAGCTGCAGGCAGAGTATCTGCTGGGCATTGTGGAAAACCTGAAAAAGCAAAAGCCGGAGGAATATCTGCCGGAAAGCGGAAGCACGTGGGGCACAAACCTGCCGGAGAGCGGAAGCACGTCAGGCACAAACCTGCCGGAGAGCGGAAGCACGTCAGGCACAGGCCTGCCGGAGAGCGGCAGTGTGTCGGGCGGCGATGCCGCCGGCGGGGACCGGGAGAAAAATCCGGAGTATCTGGAATGGAGGGAGCTTTATCTCCAGTATGAAGGGGATTACCGCATTCTTGCCCACAATAACACCATAGCCCAAACCCAGCTGGAGCAGAGAACGGAGCTGTATGAGCTGGATCATACGTATGCCCTGAAGCAATTAGAAAAATTGAAGGAAGAATTGAGGAAGGGGATTCTCACCTCATCCATGTCGGGCAGCGTGGTGGCGGCAAGGGATGTGGGAAGGGGAGACTATATCAATGAAAAAGATAAGGTGATCGCCATAGGAGACCCGGAGCGGAAGCTGTTGAAGAGTCAGTATATCAATAAAGCCACTGCGGCAAAAGCCAGGGATATCTATGCGATGATAGACGGCAGGCGCCTGGAGATTGTCTACCAGCCTATGGATGCGGAGGAGTATACCCGGCTGTCATCCCTGAAGGAAACGATTTATTCCACCTTTGAGCTGGCGGAAGCTGCAGAGGATGTGTCCGTGGGGGATTTTGGAGTGGTGGTTGTGATAAATGATCTTCGGGAAAATGTGCTTTCTGTTCCCCGGAGCGCTGTTCACACAGATGTATCCGGAACCTTCGTATATGTGATGGAGGGAGAGGGAAGCAGAGCGGTGAGTGTGACCACCGGGATGAGCGACGGAGTATACACGGAGATCCTGGAGGGGATTCAGGAGGGGGATCGTGTGCTGGCGTCAGAGGCCATGAAGCCCGGCAATGGGCGTTATACAGTGGAAAAGGGCAGCTTTCACAGCAGTTTTCAGGGCAGCGGTTATCTGGTGTATCCCTCATCTGAAAGGATGCTGAATCCTATAACCTATGGCACTGTATTTTTTGGGGAGTATACCACGGCTCTTTATGAGCATGTGGAGAAGGGCGACGTGATTGCGAAGGTCCGGGTGCAGGCGGATGAGGTGGCGCTTCGGCGCAATACCCTGCGGCTGGAGCGGCTGCAGCAGCGGCTGGCGGTTCTGGAGCAGGAAAATAAAGAGGAAAACGAGAAGATTATTGAAGCCCGTAAAAAGGAAATTGAGGAGCTTCAGGAGCTGATCCGCGAAATGGAGGCGGACTATGGAACCACTCAGATCAGGGCATCCCGCAGCGGAATTGTTATCGGCCTTCGGGATTACCGGTCCGAGGATATTCTTGCGGCGAATGCGGAGCTTGTGGAGATTGCGGACGAAAATACCTGCTATGTGGTCCTGGAAAATACCAACAGGCTGCTTCAATACGGCAATCCGGTCACTGTATCCTATATCGGAAAGGATGGACTGCCCGGAAGCACTACTGGAATGGCGGCGAATTTATCACAGACGGGAACGGGAAGCGGCCTGCAGACAGAGTATTCCATGATTTTGCTTCCTTCCCAGGCCGTGGGGAACATGGCGGCAGGACTGCCGGATCGGAACGGCTGGATCATGCGGGTTTCCTTCCAGGTTGAGGCTTCCATCCGGGAGATGGATCAGGTGCTGGTGGTACCCAGGGAAGCGGTCTGGGAAGCGGGAGGGCAGACTTATGTTCTTGTGGAAGAGGACGGTGTGGTGTCGGCCCGAAGCTTTATCGCGGGAGGCTATGATGCTTCTTATTATTGGGTGGTGGACGGACTTACGGAAGGGATGAAACTATGTTTAAAATGATGCTGCAAAAGCTTCTGTCCAAAAAATGGATGAGCGTCTGTCTTCTGACAGGAATCCTCCTGCTTGCGGCCACTGCCGTCAGCTTTCCCATGTACCGCAGCACGGCCTTTGACAGGATGCTTTATGATGAATTCCGGGAGCACCTGTCAACGGAGGGGGAATGGCCGGCAGTGAACAGCTTTATCATTGTCTCCAAAAAGGATGCCGGGGGAAAAGCCATCAGCCGCATGGAGGGACTGATGGAGGAGCTTTGCGGGATGCTGGGAGTGACCGAGAAGGAGACGGTATATTATTACAGCCTGGCCAAGGCTGACGCCCGTTCCCTGATGAACCGGAAGGACGTAGGCACTCTTTCTTTGAGTCTGGGATTTCTTTCCGGGCTTGAGGAGCACGCAGGAATGCTGGCCGGAGAAATGTACTCCGAGGAGGGGATTGCCGATGACGGCTGTCTGGAGGCGGTAATCAGCCAGTCCTGCATGGTATCTTCAAAGCTGTTGATCGGCGAAATCATTGAGTTTTCCGGCCTGAAGGATCCGGAGGGAAAACCGGTGAGGGCAAGGATCACAGGGGTCTTTCAGGAGGGACGGGAGAAGGATTTTTACTGGCGCAGGACTCCGGAGGAGCTGTCCCAGGATATTCTGGTGAGCGAAACCGTGTTTCGGAAATATTTTACCGGTGACAGGGCGGGCGGATATACCATTACCTGCTGCTATGAATCTTTGTTTGAGTATGAGGACCTGGAGGCCGGGCAGGTCAAAAGGCTTAAGGAGACCACGGAGTGGCTTACCGGGGAGAGCCCCTACCGCCATACGATTTCAGAGCCTGTATATGCCAAAATATTAGACACATATACCAGAAAACAGGCCCGGATCGATGCGGCGCTGTTTCTTCTCCAGATTCCGGTGCTGGTGCTTTTGGGGGCATTTTTGTTTATGATCTCCGGCCAGATGTACGACATGGAGCGGAATGACATTTCAGTGATGAAGAGCCGGGGCGCTTCGGGAGGACAGGTATTTGCTCTGTATCTTTACCAGAATTGTTTTTTGACCGTTTTGGGTACGCTGGCGGGAGTCTGGCTGGGAAGAATCTTTGCAGGGGGACTGGGTTCTGCCAGAAGCTTTCTGGAGTTTGATTTTCAGGGATCACTGGCGCTGCCCGGAGGGGATGTGGTGCTTTCCTGGGAGACTATTTTGTATACAGCTGCGGCTATGGCGGGGTGTATCCTGATTATGACGCTGCCTGCGGGGAAGCACAGCCGGCTGACCATTGTGAATCTGAAACAGAAGAAGGCGCAGAGGAAGCATTCCTGGTGGGAGATCTGCTGTCTGGATCTGATCTGTCTGGCCGTGGCGCTCTATGGCTATTATACCTGTACAAAGAATCAGGGAGCGGTGGCGGAGAGTGTTCTGAAGGGAGAGAATATGGATCCGCTTCAGTACGTCAGCTCTTCTCTGTTTATTGTGGGACTGGGGCTTTTTGCACTGAGACTGCAGCCGCTTATAATCAAAGCCATTTTCGCCCTGGGCCGTCGGTTCTGGGGGCCTGCTTCCTACATTTCCTTTATGGAAAATGGAAAAAACGGAAGAAAACAGCAGTTTATTATGCTTCTCCTAATGATGGCCATTTCCCTGGGTATGTTTCATGCCGTTGCCGCCAGAACGATTCTGCAGAACGCTCTGAAAAACGCAGACTATCTGGCCGGAGCGGATTATATTGTCAAGGAGGTGTGGGAGGATAATTCCTCTCAGGGAGGAAAGGGAGGCGATCCGGTGGAATTTAGATATTATGAGCCGGACTATGAAAAATATGACAGACTGGAAAGCGCCATGGCCTGCACAAAGGTGATTTATGATACAAAGGCTTATGTGGATACGGGCGGAAACAGCAGGCAGGACGTGACCTTGATGGGAATCCATACCCGGCAGTTCGGGGAGATAACCCGGATGCCGGAGGGGCTTATGGAGAAGCATTATCACGAATATCTGAATGAGTTGGCGCTGAACCCCGACGGAATCCTGGTGTCGGCGGATTTCAGGGATATTCTGGGATATAAGAAGGGAGATACCATTACCTATTGTAATTTCCAGGGAAATCAGGCCAGGGGGAAAATTCTGGATTTCGTTTCCTATTGGCCGGGATACGTGTTTTCATCCATGGAGCTGAATCCTGACGGAAGTGTGAGTCATATTTCCCGGCCTCTGGTCATTGCTCCTATCGGCACGCTTTCCTCCCGGTGGGGAACCGTTCCCTATGAGGTGTGGATTTCGGCCAGGGAGGACGCGGACGCGGATGAGTTTTATCGATGGATAAAGGATGAGCAGGTGCGTCCGATGCGGTATGTGGATCGGTCGGCGGATCTGGAGGCAGTGATCAGGGATCCCCTGCTGCAGGGCACCAACGGGATTCTGACCATGGGGTTTCTTGTGATCCTTTTGCTGTGCGGTGTGGGGTATTTGATTTATTGGATTTTGTCCATCCGTTCCCGGGAAATGATTTTCGGGATTTTGCGGGCAGGCGGTATGCACAAGGGTGAGATTTTTCATATTTTAATCAACGAACAGATTTTCTGCGGAGGTTTTTCCGTGGCGGCGGGGATTCTGATCGGAAAATTAAGCTGTGATATGTTTGTGCCCATTCTTCAGACCGCGTATGTGGCCGCTAACCAGATTCTGCCCCTGCAGCTGATCACCAGACAGCAGGATCTGATCCGGCTTTACGGTGTCACAGGGGCGGTGCTGGCACTGTGTCTGTGCATTTTATTCGGTCTGGTGCAGAGGCTGAATGTGGCAAAAGCGCTGAAGCTGGGGGAAGAATAACCGGTCCGGCGAAAGCAGAAGAAGGAGGATTTGCCGGGAGAAAGGCAGGAAGCCGGGTGAAACCGGAAGAGCATAACGCCGCGCCGGGCCCGGCGGTCAAGGAGAGGGATGAATATGCAGGAGACGCAGCAGAGCAGAACAGCCATAGAAATCAATCATGTGGGAAGGACATTTCCCACGGCGGGCGGTTCCTTTCAGGCCCTGAAGGATATCAATGCCAGAATACCCGAGGGAATTCTGACCATATTGAAGGGAAGATCAGGCTCCGGCAAGACCACCCTTCTGAATATTATAGGGGCGCTGGACACACCAAGCCAGGGCCATGTGCTGATAGACGGGAAAAATATTGCCCGGCTGACAGAGCGGCAGAAGGACAATCTGCGCAGAAAGCAGATGGGCTTTGTATTTCAGGCCGTGTCTCTGATCCCCTCTCTGAATGCCTGGCAGAATGTGGAGTTCTCTCTGCGGATGGCAGGCATCCGGGGAAGCAGAAGAGAGCGGGTGGAGGAATGTCTGCGGATGGTAGGACTGGGCAGCCGTATGACACATATGCCGGCGGAAATGTCGGGAGGAGAACAGCAGCGGGTAGCTATTGCCAGGGCCCTGGCCCACAGACCCCGGATCATTCTGGCGGATGAGCCCACCGCGGAGCTGGACAGCGCCATGGCGGCGGAGGTGACCCGGCTGTTTGCAGAGCTGGTGGAGAAAGAAAAGGTGACGATTATCATGACCACTCATGACGTGGGGCTTATGGACGCAGGCGGCATGGTGATCGAGCTGGAAAACGGAGAGCAGAAGTAATGGGCGAAATTATGGTTCGGGCGGACGGCCTGGTGAAGATATACAAAACCAAGGAGACAGAGGTGCTGGCCCTCCAGGGACTGGATCTGATCGTGGAGGAGGGAGAGCTGACGGCTTTGATCGGAAACAGCGGCAGCGGAAAGTCTACCTTTCTGAATATGATCGGAGGATTGGACAGGCCAAGCGCCGGCTCCCTGGTGGTGGCGGACCGGAATCTGTTTACCCTGTCGGAGCGGGAGCTGGTGGCATACAAGCGGGATACGGTGGGGTTTATCTGGCAGAATAATGCCAGAAATCTGCTTCCCTGGATGACCGCGCTGGAAAATATCATGCTTCCCATGCGCCTTTCCGGAGGAAAGCAAAAGAGGGAGCGGGCGTTGGAGCTCCTGGAGAGGGTGGGACTGTCCGCAAAAAAGCACAGTCTGCTGAACACTCTGTCCGGAGGGGAACAGCAGCGGATCGCCATTGCCATTGCACTGGCTAATTCTCCCCGTCTGCTTCTGGCGGATGAGCCTACCGGAAGTGTGGATTCCAAAACGGCAGATTACATTTTCCATATTTTTACGGAGCTGAATGGAGAGGGCCAGACCATACTGATCGTGACACACGACGTGGCGCTGTCCAAAAAGGTTCGGCGTGTGGCGGCTATCCGGGACGGAAAGATCAGCAGCGAGCGGATCCTGAGGGAAAAGTATACGGACCGTCTGAAGGAGAGCACCATCGACTGGCGCACGGAGGATACCCAGGAGGAATACGCCATTCTGGACAAGGCGGGCCGGGTGCAGATTCCCAAAGAAATGCTGAACGGGCTGCAGCTGCCGGATAATAAGGTAAAGCTGGATATGAGAGACGGCAGGATTGTGATCGGTGCTCCGGGAAAGGATTGAGTATCCTGCAAAGCGCGGAAGAAACCGGTTTTAAAGGCTCCGGCTTCAGAAGACCTCCGCGTTTCTGGAACGGTATTCACTGGGAGTGCACTGCTTGACCTGCTTGAACAGGCGGTTGAAGGTGGAAATGCTGGTATATCCGGCACGCAGCGACACCTCGATGATGGGCAGGGCAGGGTTGGCCAGCAGCTCCTCCGCCGCCTTCAGCCGCCGGTAATTCAGATAATCGTTGAAGGTCAGGTTGGTGTACTGCTTGAATAATCTCGAAAAATGGAATTTGCTGAAGCCGATGTGATCGGCCATTTTTTCCAGACTGATATCTTCGGCGTAATGTATGTCGATATAGTCAAGCAGATCGTTGAATTTTTTTACATATTCCTTTTGTCTGGACGGACGCACATTGGGAAACAATTCATCTTCGTATATGTGATTGTAAATAAACTTGGCGAAAAAATTCAGCAGACAGGAATAAATGGTCAGCTCGGCGTATTCGTTTTCACTGAAATATTCGTTTGTAATCTGCAGAAGGATCTGATAAACCTCGTGGTAGATCTTGGGGCAGCTGTTCTTGGTGGCATAGACAGGCTGTACCATCAGCGCCTGTATGCTGGAGCTGCCCTTCAGGCTCATTATGAGGGAGATATCAAAGAGAAGGATAAAGCGTCTGCCGGTGTCCGGAGCCATAAGCCGATGCATCTTTCCGGGAGGAATGATCAGAAATTCACCGGGATTAATATGGTATCGCACCTGATTGACTTCCACATCATAATAATTTTCCATGGGCATGATGATCTCCAGGGCGGAATGCCAGTGGGGATCATAATCACTATTCTGCTCATTGCACCAGATGCGAACTGTGGAATTGTTGTGGTACTGTACGATCTCCTGAGCGTTGTTGACGGTGCGGTCTCCGGCCCAGTCCTTGTTTACGGTATAATAATCTAAATGCTCGTTTTCAGTCTGTATGTTTCCCATTCGTGCTAAATCCCCTCATACATAAATTATTTAAGGTTGCCAGACAATTCTCGAAAAATGTATTTATCAGTTATGATTTTTGATGAAAACATTATAACATCGAGGCTTTAAAAAGTAAATATTTACAATATGCAAGCCATATATTTTGCAGAATTGAGCAATATTTAGGAAGAAGTTAGCAATGGATGAGTAGATTCCCTGAGGGTATACAGTCATAATAAATGTAGAAATTCGGAAAGGTATTTTGTGATAGGGAGGTGCTTATGAAAGACTCTGTGAAGAAATGGGTTTTGGCAGGTGGAGTGGTGGCAGCTATCGCCGCTGTTTTCCTCATAAGGAGTCTGAGAGGTGTGGAAGACTTTCATGAAAAGTATGATGGCTGGGATCTGACCTCCGACGCGGCGGGAGCGGTCAGAGAAGGCACTTATACCCGTTATATCAACGCTCATGAGGATGCGGCGTATCCTGCCGAAAGCGTGGATATTTCTTTGTCTGATTACACGGCGGGCAGGGATGTGGAGGTTTACGACGGGTTTGAAGGTCTGGACAGTGCGCTGTACACAGGCGAGAAATCCTCCGTGACCTGGGAGGTAGAGGTGCCTGCATCCGGTTTTTACAATATTCATATGGAATATATGACTGTAAAATCCAGAGGCGTTGCCGTGGAGAGGGCTCTTTATGTAAATGGGGAACTGCCCTTTGAGGATGCGGCAAACATGACCTTTACCAGGCTGTGGACGGACGGAGGCGATGTCCGTGTGGATAATCAGGGCAACGAGATCCGCCCTGCCCAGGTGGAGGTATATGAATGGCAGTCCGTTTCCTTCCGGGATGATATGGGGTATATAGTGGAGCCCTATCGGTTTTATCTGGAAAAAGGAAAGAACGAAATCACCCTGGAGGCGGTAAACGAACCCATGGTGATCGGCAGGCTGACGCTGGCGCCCGTGGAAGAGGCAGTGTCTTATGAGGCATATCTGGCGGGGCAGACGGGAAAGGAAGCCTCCGGCGAGGGTCTGACCTATGTGGGGCTGGTGCAGGGAGAGGATTCCGCACTGCGCTCGGAGTCCTCTCTGTATGCAAAGTATGACAGATCCTCTCCCAACACCTCCCCCTACAGCGTGACAAAGACCGTCCTCAACTATGTGGGAGGGGATGCCTGGAACAGTGCGGGACAGTGGATTCAGTGGAATCTGGAGGTTCCCGAGGACGGCTTTTACCATATTACCATCAAGGGCCGTCAGAATTATGCCAGAGGAAGCATATCAGGAAGATGCCTGTACATAGACGGAGAAATTCCCTTTGACGAGATGAGAGAGGTTTCCTTTGAATACAGCAATGACTGGAACTGCATGACGCTTTCCGATCAGGAGGGAAATCCCTATCGATTCTATCTGACAGCCGGAACCCATACGCTCAGGCTGGAGGCTACGCTGGGAGGCATGGGAAGCATTCTGGAGGAGCTGGAGGATTCCACCTTCCGGCTGAACCAGATTTACAGGACGCTTTTGGTATACATAGGCGCTACACCGGATGCCTACAGGGACTATAACCTTGACAAGGTATATCCGGAAATCATCGAAGCCATGGATCTGGAGTCCAGACGTCTGTATAAGATTGTGGACGATGTGGTGGCGTTTACGGGTCAGAAGGCAGACAAGATCGCCACGGCCCAGACGCTGGCCCAGCAGCTGGAGCGGTTTGTGGAGAGGCCGGAAAAGATTTCAGTGGAGTTTACCACCTTTAAGGATAATATTACGGCTCTGGGAACGGCTATTCTGAACATGAGTGAGTCCAAGCTGGACGTGGATTACCTGGTGGTCAGCGGAAGCGAGGCAAAGATCCCCAGGGATAAGTCCGGCGCATTTGCCAAGATATGGCATGAGGTCAAATCCTTTGCGGCTTCCTTCATTGTGGATTACGACGCGGTGGGAGATGTCTATGAGGATAATGAAGAGACGGTGAAGGTGTGGGTGCTGACGGGCCGTGATCAGGGAACCATCTTAAAGGCCATGGTGGATGACACCTTTACTCCCGAGACGGGAATTAAGGTAAATGTGGAGATCGTGGGAGCGGATGCCCTGCTCAGTGCGGTGGTGGCCGGCAGAGGTCCCAATGTGGTGCTTTCGGTGGGCGCGGATCAGCCTGTGAACTATGCACTGCGTAATGCGGCGGAGGATCTGACCCAATTTGCAGACTGGAAAGAGGTACTGGAGCCCTTTACTGCCAGCTCCTACAGGCAGTATCAGCTGGGAGAGGGAATTTACGCCCTTCCCGAGACGCAGATGTTCAACGTGATGTTTTATCGTAAGGATGTTCTGGAGGAGCTGGGACTGGAGCCGCCCCAGACCTGGCAGGAGCTGATCGAGATGCTGCCCACCATACAGGGAAATAATATGTCGGTGGGAATTCCCACGGCGGCCGGCAGCAGCGGCGCGGCCAGCGCCAGCACTGCGGTGGCCTCTGCGGCTCCGGATCTGTCCATGTATTTTGCTCTGCTGTACCAGTATGGGGGCGATCTGTACAACGAGGCGGGTACGGAAACCATAGTGGACCAGGAAGCAGGCGTGAGAGCCTTCTCCGAATATACCAAGTATTTTACAGATTACGGAATACCCACCATATATGATTTTGTGAGTCGTTTCCGTTCCGGGGAGATGCCTATTGGCATCACCAATTACACCGCCTATAATACCCTGGTGGTATCCGCTCCGGAGATCCGGGGACTGTGGGATTTCACGCTGATACCGGGCACAAAAAAGGTGGATGAGAACGGCAGGGAGTACATTGACAGATCCTGCTTTATCACCGGAAGCGCCACCATGATGGTCCGGACGGAGAATCAGGCGGTGCGTGACGATTCCTGGGAATTTATGAAGTGGTGGGCCTCGGCGGACGCACAGGTAAGGTTTGGACGGGAGCTGGAAGCGCTCCTGGGTGCATCTGCAAGGTATGCAACCGCCAATGTAAATGCGTTTAATCAGCTGGCCTGGAACGCGGATGATATTGAGGTTCTGAATGAACAGTGGAGTCAGACGGTGGGAATCCCGGAGGTCCCGGGAGGCTATTACACAGGAAGGCATATCACCAATGCCATCCGTAAGGTGATCAACGACAAGGATGATCCCAGGGAAACCATTCTGGATTATTCTATCACGATTGACGAGGAGATCGCCAAGAAACGTGCAGAGTTCGGGCTGTCGGCGGAATAGGAGGTTTGGGATGAAAGAATATGTCAGAAAATATTTTTTACTGCGCAGGCACAATTTTCAGGTAGCGGTAAAGAAGGCGAAGCGGTCAAAAATGTGTTATGCGTTTCTGGCGCCCTATGCCATCCTTTTTACCCTGTTTTACATATTGCCGGTGGTTACCTCTATCTTTTTCAGCTTTACCTATTATAACATTCTGGAGAGCCCCAGGTTCATCGGCCTGCAGAACTATATCAGCCTGCTTCTGGAGGATGACATCTTCCTGATCGGTGTGAAAAATACATTTATGATCGCGGTGATCACAGGACCGCTGGGATACATCGCATCCTTCCTGTTTGCCTGGCTGATCAACGAGCTTCCCAGGTGGATTCGTACCATCGCGGTGGTGGTGTTTTACGCACCGTCCATCGCCGGAAATGTGTTTGTGATTTTTTCCATCTTTTTCCGGGGAGATGCCTACGGCTATGTGAATGCATTGCTGATGGATATGGGAATCATCGACGCTCCCATACTCTGGCTGGTAAATCCCACATACATGCTTCCCATCTGTATGGTAGTTATCCTGTGGATGAGCCTTGGCACCGGCTTCCTGTCCTTTGTTGCAGGCCTCCAGGGTGTGGACCGGTCCCAATATGAGGCGGGATACATGGATGGTGTGAAAAACAGGTGGCAGGAGCTGTGGTATATCACGCTTCCCAATATGAAGCCCATGCTGATGTTCGGAGCGGTTATGGCAATCACGCAGGCCTTTGGCGTCTGCGATGTGACAATGGCCTTGTGCGGGTATCCCAGCACGGATTACGCGGCCAGAACGGTGGTTACACACCTGTTTGACTATGGTTCGTCCCGGTTTGAGATGGGATATGCATCCGCCATTGCCACCATGCTGTTTCTTGTGATGATACTGTGCAACAAAGCGATACAAAGTCTGTTGAGAAGAGTAGGGACCTGATATGAGTAAGGAGAAAAAAGAGACGATGGTAAAGCGGCATAATGTGATATTGCTGAAAAAGAGACAGCCCAACAGATCCAGAATAGGAGATTTCCTGCTCTATCTGTTCCTTCTGCTGGTTGCGGTGATCATGGTGTTTCCCCTGGTATTCGCCATCAGCAGCGCGCTGAAGCCTCTGGATGAACTGTTTAAGTTTCCGCCCAAGCTTTTTGCGCAGAATCCCACTCTGGACAATTTTCAGGATTTGTTTGTAACCATGGGCAAATCCTGGGTTCCCTTCTCCAGATATATTTTCAACACGGTGTTTATCACTGTGGCGGGGACGGCGGGGCATCTGATCATATCCTCCATGGGGGCGTTTGTGCTGGCGAAATATGACTTTCCGGGAGGCAAGGCATTTTTCGGAATCGTGGTGGTGGCCCTGATGTTTAACGGCTATGTAACAGCCATTCCCAACTATCTGATTATCAATGCGCTGGGGTGGGTGGACACCTATTGGGCCATTATCATACCGGCATTTGCAGCGCCCATAGGCCTGTTTCTGATGAAACAGTTTATGGAAGGCCTGCCCATGTCCCTGGTGGAGGCAGCCAAGATTGACGGAGCCAATGAATGGAAGGTTTTTTTCAGCATTGTAATGCCGAATGTAAAGCCGGCGTGGCTCACACTGATTATTTTTTCCGTGCAGAGCCTGTGGAACAACAGGGCGGCAACCTTTATTTATTCGGAGGAGAGAAAGACTCTCGTGTATGCCCTCCAGCAGATCCAGAGCGGAGGGATCGCCAGAACAGGTCAGGCGGCAGCGGTGGCTGTGATCGTGATGCTGGTTCCCATCGCCACCTTTATTCTGTCGGAAAGCCAGATACTGGAGACCATGGCAAGCTCGGGACTGAAGGATTAACAGATTTGTGCCGCCAGGCACGGCATGGAGGACAGGGTATGAAGAAAGCGATGAAAAGGCTTGGCGCGCTGGCAGCCGCCGCGGTGATGGCAGTAAGCACACCTGTGGCTGTACACGCGGAGGAAGGCTATACCTATAATTATGACTGGTGGGGGGATGTACAGTATTCCCCGGATGCATATAGGGTGGCGGGGGTATTTACGGCCAAAGAACTGGGACTTGACGTGGAACTGTCATCCCCGGAGGGGCTGTTTGTATCCGGCAATATGGTGTATTTGTGCGATACGGGCAACAACCGGATCCTGGAGCTGGAGCGGAAGGACCAGGACAGTCTGGAGGTGGTGAGGATTATTGACAGCTTCCGGGGAGGTACAGGAAGCAGCACCTTTTCCGGTCCCACGGACGTGGCTGTGACGGAAGACGGATATCTGTTTGTCGCTGACAGAAATAACGGCAGAATATTGAAGCTGGACATGGATCTGAATTACGTGCTTGAGTTCACCAAGCCGGTGGACGCTACCATGGATCAGACCCAGAGCTTTCTTCCGCGGAAGATTTCCACCGACAGTGCAGGAAGAGTGTACTGCGTGGCCACCAATGTAAATAAGGGCCTGATCAAATATGAGGCGGACGGAAGGTTTTCCGGATTTGTGGGCGCTTCCAAGGTAATTTATAACTGGACGGATTACATATGGAAAAAATTTGCTACCAAGGAACAGAGAGAACAGTTGGAATCCTTTGTGCCTACGGAGTATGACAATCTCTATACGGATTCGGAGGGCTTCCTGTATGTGTGCACCACCAATGTGGCGGAGGCGGCTTTGGATGACGGTACGGCAGAGCCGATCAGGAGGCTGAATATGATGGGCAATGACATCCTGGTGAGAAACGGCGAGTGGTATGTCATAGGCGATTTGTACTGGGGCGAGGGCGGAGGCTATGAAGGACCGTCCCTGATTACGGATGTGACGGCGCTTGACAATGATGTTTATGTGGGATTGGATAAGGTGCGCGGGAGATTGTTCGTCTATGACAGTCAGGGAAGAATCCTGTTTGCCTTCGGAGGAAACGGCAATATGGACGGTTATTTCAAGCAGCCGGCGGCTCTTGACCACATGGGGAGAGATTTGCTGGTGCTGGATTCTCTGGACCGCAGCATTACCATTTTTACTCCTACCAGATTCGGCGCTATGGTCTATCAGGCCATCGAGCAGTTCCAGGAGGGAGATTATGAAGAATCCGGTGAAACCTGGAGAGAGGTTCTGGCCCTGAACGGCAATTATGATCTGGCCTATATCGGGATCGGACGGACTCTGCTGCGGCAGAAGGAATATCATGAGGCCATGGAATACTTCCGGCTGAAGTGGGATTACGAAAATTATTCCAAGGCATTTAAGCAATACCGCAAGGAATGGGTAGAGGAGCATATTCTTCTGGTGATATTGGTGGTGTTCGGGGTGCTGTGCGTGCCTCTGGGAATCGGGAAGCTGAAGGCAATCAAGCGCGAGATAGACACTGCGGATATTTTTATGAAACAATAATGGCCCCGAAAGGTCAATATGAGGAATGGAGGCGGCTATGACACCACTGAAAAGGAAAGAGTCCTTTGAACACTATATTGCCACATTGAAATATTCTCTGTATTGCATGACCCATCCCCTGGACGGATTCTGGGATCTGACTCATGAGAAGAGAGGATCCCTTGCAGCGGCCAACACCATATTGGTGCTGACACTGTTGGCAAGGATCATGAATCTGCAGTTTACCGGCATTGTCTGTCAGCAGGTATACTGGGAGGGGATCAATATTTTTCTGTATCTGGCCAGCGTTCTTTTCCCGTTTCTTCTCTGGTGCGTGGGGAACTGGGCTCTGACCACCCTGTTCGACGGAAAAGGAACCCTAAAACAGGTCTATATGGCGTCCTGCTATGCAATCGCACCCTATCCCCTGTTTCAGTTTCCGCTGATTATACTCAGCAATGTGATAACGGTGGAGGAAAGAGAGTTTTACCTGGTACTTGGCAGTCTGTCCCTTGCCTGGTGCGCAGTACTGATGATCGCCGCCATGATGGAGATTCATGAGTACAAGGTGAGCAAGACCATTTTGTGCACCATAGGCACCATATTTGCCATGCTGATCATGATCTTTATCCTGCTTTTGTTCTTCAGCATGATCAGTCAGGGGATCGCATATTTTGTTTCCCTCTACAGGGAAATCATGTTCCGAATGTAACAGGAGGGAGCGCTATGAAAAAGGATAAGGCAGTGAGAAAAGCGGAGATGAAGACGGCGTTGATCAAAAAGCTGAAAAGCCTGGCCGCTCCCCTGATCATTCTTTTGTTTATTGCGGCGGGGATCGGAATCGTAATCTTCTGGCGGGAGGAGCCGGAGCCCGTGGAGATTATCAAGGTAAACGGCTACGAGGGAACGCAGAAGGAATTTGTTCTGGAGAATGACAGGCTGAAATTTGTGATGGATGCCCAGACCACACAGTTTTCTGTGACGGTAAAGGACACCGGAGCGGTGTGGTATTCCAATCCGCCGGATGCGGATGAGGATCCTCTGGCCCTGAAGTCGGAAAAGGAAAAGCTGAAATCCACGCTGCTTTTGACCTACAGCACCGTCAATGGTGTGGATACCCTGTATCCCAACTACACCTACAGCATGGAAAAAAAGATTTATGATATTGAGGCTTCGGAGGATTCCATCAAGGTGTTCTATTCGGTGGGAGATATGGAGAAGGAGTATATCATTCCGCCGGTGATCACCCAGGAGAGAATGGAAGGCTTTCTGAAGAACATGAGCGAATCCGACGCCGTCATGGTGAATGATTACTATAAAAAGTATGATATCAATAACCTGGGAAAGAAGGATGACAGAGAGGAGCTTCTGGCCAGCTACCCCATTCTGGAATCAGAGGTAGTCTATATTCTCCGAAGCTCTGTGAAGGATAATATTAAGAGTAAATTTGAAACCTTCTTCGCCGAGGCGGGGTATACCCTGGAGGATTACGCAGCAGACAAGGAACTGGATTTGACGGAAACAGTGTCCGAAAAGCCTGTGTTCAATGTGAATATAAGCTATCGTCTGGAGGGCGGAGACCTGATCGTGGAAGTGGCCATGGGGGAGATCGAATATAAGGAGGATTATCCGCTGCTGTACTTAAGCGTACTTCCTTATTTCGGGGCAGGCGGCACTTCGGACGAGGGCTATATGCTGGTGCCGGAGGGCGGCGGTGCAATCATTGATTTCAATAATGGTAAGATTGCTCAGAACAGCTATTATGCCAATGTTTATGGATGGGACATGAGCCAGGACAGATCGGCTGTCGTCCACGAAACCCGGACCTATTATAATGCATTCGGGATAGCAAAGGGAGAGGATTCCTTCCTGTGTATTCTGGAAGAGGGAGCGCCCTATGCATCCATTCAGGCAGATATCAGCGGCAGGAGCAACAGCTATAACTGTGCAAACGCAATTTACAATATAGCACGAAGAGAGCAGTACGATGTGACTGACAAATATAACGGAAAAATGTTCGTGTATGAGGAGGGGCTTCCGGACGATACGCTGGTTAACAGATACCGGTTTATCGATTCCGGGGAGTATGTGGAGATGGCAATGGTTTACCAGGATTATCTGGTGAATCGGTATGCGGGATACTTTACGCTCAACGATGACACAGAGACTCCGGCGGTAATCGAAATTCTGGGTGCGGCAGATAAGGTGACACAGTTTTTGGGGATTCCCATATCCCGGCCTCTGAAGCTTACCGGGTACGGGGAAGCCCGTGAAATGCTGTCACAGCTTCAGGAGGACGGTATTCGAAATATTTCCGTGAAGCTCACCGGATGGATGAACGGGGGCGTGAACCAGAGGCTGCTTAAGAAAACGAAGCTGGTGGGAGAGCTGGGCAGCAAAAAGGATCTGGAAGCGCTGATCGGATTTGCGGCGGAAAATAATATGGACTTTTATCTGGACGGGGTTACCAATTACGCTTACGACAGCGGTATTTGGGACGGGTTTCTGCAATACCGGGATGCGGCCAGATTTGCCAGCGACGAAAAGGCGGAGCTGTATCAGTATTCTACGGTTACATATGCCAAGAGGGAGTCGCAGGATACCTATTATCTGCTGAACGCGGGTCTGATCGATGAGATGGCCGGGAAGCTGTGGGAGACGGCGGAAAAGTATCAGGCAAATGTGTCCTTTCAGGATATCGGAAGAGACCTGTCCTCGGATTTCAGCAAAGATGCCGTGGTCTCCAGACAGACGGCGCTGGAAACCCAGGAGAGACGGCTTCGCCAGATCAAGGATTCCGGTATGAGCATTATGGTGAACATGGGAAATGACTACGCTGCTCCCTACTGCGATATGATCACCAACATGGATCTGGGCGGTTCGGAATACACCATCATTGACAGAAGGGTGCCTGTCTACCAGATGGCGGTTCACGGGTATGTAAATTATACCGGCGAGTCTCTGAATCTTGCCCAGGACTATGAGGAGGAGCTGCTGATTTCCGCGGAATATGGAGCCGGCCTGTCCTTTACCCTGATGAAGGAATCCTGCTTTGCTCTTCAGAATACGGAGTACAGCCGGTATTTTGGAGCCGACTACAGCGCGTGGCACCAGAAGCTGACAGAGATTTATTCCAGGTACAATGAGGAGCTGGGGCATACCTTCTGCCAGAGGATAGTGGATCATGAAAATATTCAGGAGAAGCTGTCATGCACTACCTATGAGGACGGTACCAGGGTATATGTCAATTACAGCTATACGGATCAGACCGTGAACGGTAAGACCATTCCGGCAAGGGATTATACGGTAATCCGCTGACCCCGTTGCCAGGCAGCACAGAAAGGAAAGTTGTGTATGAAGGATCATAAGAAATTGGAAGGTCTTCAGAAACGCAAGGCGATAGCCGGATATTTGTTCATCGCGCCATTTATTGCAGGCTTTCTTGTATTTATGGTGAAACCCATGTTTCAGTCGCTGTATATGAGCTTCTGTAACGTGGAGCTGGGACCGGGGGGCTTTACTTCCGTGTTTGCGAAGCTATTCAACTATAACAGAGCGCTTACCGTGGACACAGAGTTTAACAGACTGCTGACGGAAGAGCTGTACAGAATGTTTATTAACTCACTGGCCATTATGGTTTTCAGCTTCTTTGTGGCGCTGATTCTGAACCAGAAATTTAAGGGCAGGGCATTGGTGAGAGCGATTTTTTTCCTGCCGGTGATTCTTTCCTCCGGAGTGATTCTGGGGGTGGAATACAATAACGAACTGCTGTCCGGCATGCAGGAGATGATAGAGAACAGTACCAATGGAGCCAGTATCACGGACGCGATCCAGCAGATTCTTGTCACTGCCGGAATCGGTACCAGAGCCTTTGAGACCGTGTTTGAGATTGTGGACGGAGTATATGATGTGGCCATTGCCTCCGGTATCCAGATCATCATCTTTCTGTCAGGTCTGCAGACCATATCCGACAGTATGTATGAAGCGGCAGATATTGAGGGCTGTACCTCCTGGGAGAAGCTGTGGAAGATTACGTTTCCAATGATAAGCTCGCTGTTTCTGGTGAACTGGATTTACACCATCGTGGATTTCTGTATGAGATCGGACAACGAGGTCATGGAAAAGATCAGCGAGACCATGATCGTGAACCTGAATTACGGCTTTGCCTCGGCAATGGCCTGGCTCTATTTTGCCACAGTCCTTGTGATTATCGGTATCAGCTCTTGGATCATCTCAAAGGGGGTTTACTATTATGACTGACAGAAAAGCCACCGGGAGCCGCGTCAGCGCTTTCTGGGAACGGAACAGAAAATCGGAAGGATATCTGCTGAAGAAAACCATGTACGATGTCTCCTTCCGGGTGATCAGGTTTTTCTTACTGTTCGGAATGTGCTTTATGATTTTGCAGCCTATTCTCAGTAAAATATCGGTTAGCTTTATGGAGGAAAAGGATCTGTATGACGCCATGATCATTTCCATACCGAAAAATTTTACGACGGATAATTACAAGCTGGCATCTCAATTTATGGATTATGGAAAGACGCTGCTGAATACCTTCGTGGTATCTCTGACCATAGCGGTTCTGCAGATCGGCATGTGCACTCTTGTGGGATATGGGTTTGCCAGATTTGATTTTCCGCTGAAAAAGCTTTGGTTCGCCTGTGTGATCCTGGTGATCGTGATCCCGCCTCAGACCATATCCACATCCCTGTACCTGCACTTTCGGTATTTTGATGTGCTGGGTCTTGGTAAGCTGATCACCGGAGAGGCAATTAACCTGAGAAGCTCCGTGATTCCTTATTACCTGATGAGCGCAGGCTGCATGGGGCTGAAAAACGGGCTTTATATCTTTATGATCCGGCAGTTTTTCCGCAATATTTCCAAGGAACTGGAGGAGGCGGCCTATGTGGACGGCTGCGGTACTCTGAAAACCTTCCTTAGAATCATGCTGCCGGATGCCAAGCCGATCCTCACATCCTGCTTTCTGTTTTCCTTTGTATGGCAGTGGACGGACGGCTTCTATTCCAAAATGTTCCTGGGCAACATAAGGCTTCTGGCCACACAGCTTGCCATTATCGGAGACCGTCTGAGCAGCTATATGACAAACACACTGAAGACGGCGGGCGCCTCTGTGGGATACATCAACTGTATCGTATCCACGGGAACTTTGATGGTGATCGTGCCGCTGCTGATTCTGTATCTGTTTGCCCAGAAGGGATTTGTGGAGAGCCTGAGCAATTCAGGCATTAAGATGTAGGGATGCATCGTCATCTTCCTTGAACCGGTGCAGTGTCCGGAACGCAGGGGCGCCGGGATGAGAGGTTGGGATGTGTTAATATAAAGGAGGTCAACTATGAAAAAAGGACAATTGAAGAAGTTAATGGCGGCTGTACTGACAGCGGCTATGGTAGCAGGTCTTGCAGGCTGTGGCAACAATGATGATCCCGGGACATCCGGACAAGGAAGCCAGAATTCTGATCAGCAGAGCTCCGGACAAGAATCGGGTTCTGACGAAGGACAGGGCTCCGACGGGGAGACTCCCGGTGATGACGGAGATGAGCTTGGAAAATATACGGTGCTCACCGATGAGAACGGCAATCCCTATGACCTGGGCGGCATGGAAATCATTCTTCGGGACTGGTGGACAGATCCGGACAAAGAGGATGAAAACAAGAGCGCTTACGACGAAGCCCGGGAGGAGTACCTGGAGTGGATCCAGGCCACCTATAATTTTACCTTCGTACAAAAGCAGATCAGCGACTGGGGCAGCACCCCTGAGGATTTTGTAAACTATGCCACCACCGGCGGCGATGAGAATTATCTGTTCATCCTTCGTCCCGGCGCGGAATTTATTTCTGCCATGAAGAGTAATCTGATGTGGGATCTGACCAAGCTGGACTGCCTGGATTTTTCCGAGAATAAATGGCGTAACAAGACTCATGAGATGGCGTCTATCGGAGATGCGATTTACGGCATGAGCGGCGAGTTTCCCGAGGCCAAGGGCGGAATGTATTTCAACAAGAGACTTTTGGAGGAGGCCGGCATCGATCCCCAGGACATCTATGACTATCAGGAAAACATGGAGTGGACCTGGGATAAATTCGAGGAGATCTGCCAGAAGGTGGCTGCCGATACTGACAATGACGGTGTGATAGACAGATACGCCATGGCAAATTTCACCTCTGAATTTTATCCAATGGCTGTATATTCCAATGGCGGACAGTTTATCGGAAGAGATGAAAACGGTAACCTTTACAATGATCTGGAATCCGATGCCACCATTGAGGCGCTGAACTGGGCGCTGGATATGCTGGGCAAATATGAGATGACATATCCCGAGGATGCTAACTGGGATTACTGGATCACTGCCTATCAGAACGGGGAAGCCTGCTTTATGGCCAGCGAGGCATATCGTGCAGGTCAGCTGGAGGAGGCAGGCATGAATGATGATTTTGGCTTTGTATGCTTCCCCATGGGACCCAGAATGGACGATTACACCAACTGCTGGATGAATAACCCGGTAGTTATCCCGGCCTGCTATGACGAGGAGAAGGCCTGGAAGCTGGCTTTTGCATATAACCTGTATACGGAGGTGGTTCCGGGATACCCTGAGGATGCAGCCTTCAAGTCCAACTACTATAAATCCTTCAGAGATACGGAATCCGTGGATCTGACCATTGCCAGGCTGGAGGAGAACGGTTTCCTGACCTATCACGGCATGGTGCCGGGACTGGATCTTGGACCCGATCTTTTCTGGGCGATAAACAAGGATAATACGCCCGCTCAGCAGGCTGAGACGATCAGACCTGTGTGGGCCGCTTATCTGGAGGAAGTAAACTAACAGTATTTGACAACAGCATAGAGAAATGGTTCAAAGGATGGTATGTTCCGGGTACCATCCTTTTTTCCTAAATAGTCCAAGGCTGCCGGAACAATACCATAAAAGGGAGGTATGGTTACTATGTCAGTTATTGCAAAAAATCCTATTATGCCCGGGTTTTACCCGGATCCGTCCATATGTGCCGTGGGAGGAGATTACTATCTGGTGAATTCCACCTTTGCCTATTTTCCGGGGCTGCCGGTGATGCACAGCAGGGATCTGTGCCATTGGGAGCAGCTGGGAAATGCCCTGGACAGACCCTCTCAGCTTCCTTTGAAGGGGGCGGGGCATTCCGCAGGGCTCTTTGCGCCCACCATCCGATATCATAACAGTACCTTTTATCTGATCTGCACCAATGTCTCCGGGGGAGGCAATTTTATTGTTACGGCCTCCGATCCGGAGGGTCCCTGGTCAGAGCCCTATTATATTCGGGGAGCGGAGGGAATCGATCCCAGTCTGTTTTTTGATGAGGACGGAAAATGCTATTATATCGGAACCCATCCCAACCCGGAGGGGTGTAAATATAACGGAGACTGGTATATCTGGATTCAGGAGCTGGATCTTAGCCGGATGGAGCTGACAGGTCAGGCAATGGACGTGTGGAACGGCGCCATGCGGAATGTGATCTGGCCGGAGGGACCACATCTGTATAAAAAAGACGGATATTATTACATTCTGCACGCGGAAGGGGGCACGGGGCCCGACCACGCGGTAACGGTGTGCAGAAGCAGGAACATCTGGGGACCCTATGAGAACAATCCCTGTAATCCCATTCTGACACACAGGCATCTGGGTAAGGACTATCCTGTTCGATATGTGGGACACGGGGATATCATTGAGACTCCCCGGGGGGAATGGTACATGGTTATGCTGGCGGTCCGTCCCCGGAAGGGCTGTACCATCATGGGCCGGGAGACCTTTCTGGCCAGGGTGGTGTGGGAAAACGGCTGGCCGGTGGTGAATCCCGGCGCGGGGATGCTGACGGATCAGGTAAAGATCGACCTTCCGGAGTGGGATCCCTGGCAGGAGGAGACCTCCTTTACCAGCAGGAGCGGATTCAGAAACTGCTGCCCGGGGAGCAGCAGGGAGTATGATTTTGCCCGGGAAGGGAGAGAGCGGCTGGGGGATGAATTCCTGTTTCTCCGAAATCCGGAAAAGGATATGTACCGTCTGGCGCAGGGAGAAGGTCTGTGGCTGAAATTCGGCGCCGTTTCCCTGAAGGAAACGGAAAGTCCTTCTTTTGCAGGGATCAGGCAGCAGCACCATAGCTTTGCAGCGAAAGCCAGTGTAGACATGGGCAGTTTCCCTCAGGAGGACGACGGCTTCAAGGCAGGGCTGGTTTTTATGCAGAGCAATGAATATCATCTACGTATGGAGCTCTCCCGGAGTAAGGCAGAGATGATTTTATGCGAAAAGGGACGGGATCAGGTGCTTGGAAGCGCTTTGATTCATCCGGACAAGGCGGCAGATCATGTCTGTGAAGACGCTGCAGGAGAAATCCGTGAAGGAGACACCGAAACTGAAGTGAGGGGCGCAGAATACAGAGAGGCAGCATTGCTGCTGCAGGTGAGAGGGCTGACGGCATCTTTGAGTGTCCAAGGGGCTGGCGGACAGATCCTTGCCTGCGGCAGTGTGGATATCAGCAGCCTGTCCACGGAAACAGCGGGGGGTTTTGTAGGCTGTACAGTGGGATTGTACGCGGTGGATGAGAGAGAAGGATGCGGCAGGGGACAGGTCCTTTTTGGGGATTCCATGGGGAACTGTGTCCGAAATGCAGAGGTTTGTTTCCGCTATTTTTCCTATGAAGCCATGGAGGAATCCGATGAAGAGCAACAGGCTTTTGTATAGACTTGCATTGTGTCTGGCAATGGGGACAGGCATTTTATTTACCGCCTGCGGAGGGGACCAAGAGTCATCCCCGCAGACTTCCCGGGATCCGGAGATCGACTCTGGGTTTGGGGCCGAGCAAACGCAGACCGGGGATTCCGCTTCACTGCCGGAGGATGAAACATCTTGGCTGTCGGGTGAATCCGCCGGAGTGGCGGCAGAACAGATGACAGAGCAGGAGGACTATATGACACTTTTTGAAGGAATAAAGCTTACGGAAAGCTATAAGGGAATGGATCATGCCAATCCGCTGATGACCCAGAGCTTTGGCGCGGATCCCTATGCCATGGTTTATGAGGACAGGGTATACATTTATATGACCGGCGATATCTTTGAATATGACACAGAGGGGAAGATCGTCGAGAATACCTATGGGCAGATCCATCAGATCAGGGTGATCTCCACCGCGGATATGGTGAATTTCACGGACCATGGCTCCATCAGGGCGGCATGGAAACAGGGAGCCGCTTCCTGGGCACGCAATTCCTGGGCGCCGGCCGCTGCCTGGAAGGAAATCGACGGAAAGCCGCAGTTTTTTCTCTATTTTGCTGACGGCGGCGGGGGGATCGGCGTACTGCAGGCCGACAGTCCGGTGGGACCCTTCCGGGATCCTTTGGGCAAAGGATTGATTACAAAAGAGACTCCTAACTGTGCAGATGTGCTCTGGCTGTTTGACCCGGCGGTGCTGGTGGATGACGACGGAAGAGCTTATCTGTATTTCGGAGGCGGCGTTCCGGAGGGGAAACAGGCCGATCCGGGCACTGCCAGAGTGGTGGAGCTGGGGGATGACATGATCAGCATTGCGGGGGAGCCTCAAAAGATCGATGTGCCTTATTTGTTTGAGGATTCCGGTATTCATAAGGCGGCGGGAAAGTATTATTACACTTATTGCACCAACTGGCAGGTGGATGAAGCGGGAACAGCTCAGTACGGATTTCGCAATGCAGAAATTGCCTGTATGGTCAGCGACAGTCCTATGGGCCCCTTTACGCTGCAGGAGACTATTTTGAAAAATCCGGGAACGGTGTTTGGTCTTTACGGAAATAATCATCACTGTGTATTTCAATTTCAGGAAAACTGGTACATTGCCTATCACACCAGGGTGCTGGAGGCGGCTATGGGAGTGGAGAAGGGCTACCGCTGTACCCATATTGACCAGTTTGCCATGGGGGAGGACGGAAACATCGGTACCATTCGCCAGACGCTCAAAGGAAGACAGCAGCTTTGTTATGTGAATCCTTTTGAAGAAAACCGGGCAGTAAACATGGCGGTTATGGGTGGTGTGGAGTGTGTGCCCTCAAATGGGACAAGTAAGTATTATGGCTGCGGCGCCATGGCTTTGGGCGGTATTGACACAGGAGATTTTATCAAGATCCAGGGTGTGGATTTCGGGGAGAAAGGGGTCCGGGAGATTCATGTGACGGCAAAGCCCGGTTCCGAAGGCGAGGGTGTGATCTGTCTTCGCCTGGACGGACCGGAGGGAGAGATAATCGGATACCTGCCTGTGGATGCTTCCGGTGGAGAGAGCCCGGAGGGAGCAGACACGGAAGGGAGCGCTCCGGCAAATGGGGAATTTCGCAAATATACGGCTCAGGTAGAGCAGGTAAGCGGAGTGCATGATCTGTATTTCATTTTCTATGGATCGGGATATGAGATTGAAACCTGGCAGTTTCAGCAGTAGGATCGCTTTTCGGGACATAAGGTCAAAAGGCTGCGGACTGCGGACACGGAGGTGTAACTATGAAAAAATGGAGTTGGAAGTGGGCGGCGCTGTGGGCAGGGCTTGCAATCTGTCTTGGGGCATGCGGACAGCCCGGGGGAGAGAAGTCCTCCGGGGAGCAGCAAAGTGTGCAGACAGAAGATACCGGCAGGAATGATTCCGGGGCGGAGGCGGAAGATCCGGAGGAAGTAAAATCAGATCAGCCGGAAGGGACCCGGGCGGATTTGCCGGGTGGTGACACCCCGGGGCTGGCGGCGTTTTATGAGGATAACTTTCCCATAGGTGTAGCGCTGCCGGGATTTGTATTTGAGAACATGGATAATTACGAAGAGGTAATATTGAATAATTTTAACAGTATTACCTGTGAGAATGAGATGAAGCCTGATTTTCTTCTGGACAGGGAAGGCAGTCAGAAGAAACTGGATGAAACAAATCTGCAGGCGGCGGTGCATTTTGATGCCTGTATGCCGGCCATTGAATTTGCGCTGAAGCATGATATGAAGATTCGTTTCCACACGCTGGTTTGGCACAGCCAGACGCCTGAATGGTTCTTTACGGAGGACTATACGGAGGACGGAAAGCTGGTGGACAGGGAGGTAATGCTGGCCCGGATGGAGAATTACATAGCGGATGTGCTGGGATATTTTCAGGAAAATTATCCCGGGCTGATCTATGCGGTGGATGTGGTGAACGAAGCTTTTGATCCGGGAAACGGTGATGAGAACGGCGTGCGGATGAAGGATAATCTGTGGTATGAGACTGTGGGAGAGGATTATTATTATCAGGCCTTTGTTTTTGCCCGGAAATATGCTTCGGAGGATATGAGGCTGTTTTACAATGATTATGGCTGTACGGATAAGGCAGCGCTGATTCTGGAGCGTCTGGCACAAGCCAAAGAGGAGGGGCTGATCGACGGCATCGGGATGCAGTCCCACTTAAGCACCGGCGACAGGATCCAGTATAAATTTATGCTGGCGGTAAAGCAGTTCTGTGATGCGGGATATGAGGTGCAGTCCACAGAGCTGGACATAGGCGTAACGGAGAACAGTGAAGCGGCTTTTATGACCCAGGCCAGAAAATACCGCTCCTTCTTTAAGAACATGAAGTCTCTTCAGGAGGAGGGATATCCCATCACGGGGATCACGGTATGGGGGCTGAACGATGACCTGTCCTGGCGCACAGGGGAATACGGCCTTTTGTTTGACAAAGATATGAACCCCAAGAAGGCGTATCAGGGAGCTTTGATGGATCCTTCCGTGCCGGATGTGGAGTAGATTCAAGGTGAGAGACTTTGATTGGCAGAGCGCAGAAATGTGCAGAACCAGAGAAGATTTTGTACGAGTCAGGAGGCTATGATGGGGGAGTATAAAGAGAGTACCGACAATCCGCTTCATCGGCGGTTCGGCACATGGAAAAATACGGTGTACATAGTAAAAAAAATGAAGCAGTATTGCCCGGCAGTGATTCCCATAGCGCTTATGGGAATTGTGTGCGGATCCGTATTGTCTTATTATTGGGGCTTCATAGGGAAATATGTGATTGACCTGGTGCAGGTGCAGGCTCCGATGGCGGAAAAGACGGAACGGCTGTTATGGCTTTTGGTGATAGTGGGAGGAGCTGCCGCAGCATTGACCTTTGGCAATGTCTTTTCAAATAACAGGACCTGGTACCGATTTATCTATGTGAGAATGCAGATGATTCTGGAACGTGTGGACAAGGCTCTTGGCCTGAATTATCAGATGTTGGAAAGCCCGGAGGTCCTGGATGTCCATGAGCGCGCCACCCAGGCAACCGGCGGAAACATGAATGGTGTGGAGGGGATGATGAACCTGATGGTCACATTGGGCGGACAGCTCTTTACCGTAGTCGTAACCTTTGGATCCGTTTTGGTGCTGAGTCCCTGGCTTGTGGCGGCGTTGACCGGCCTTTGCATTCTGCAGTTTTTTTATTATAGGAAGATCATTAGAACGGATAAAAAGGAGGTTTGGGACAAGCTGGCTCCGGTGTGGAGACAAGTGCATTATATGACCCGCATTACCCAGGATTTTGATTTTGCAAAGGATATCCGGCTGTTTGATCTAAGCGGTTTTCTGTTAAAAAAGCAGAGAGAAATCTATGACAGGAGAGAGGAGCGCATAGATTACAGTAAGGAGCTGTGGTTTCGCCATTCCCTGGTGGTTGGTTTGCTTTTCCTGGTTGGAAAGGGGCTGATTTACGGAGCGCTGTTTTATGCTGTGCTGAAAAAGGGCTTATCCATCGGAAGCTTTACCTTATACCTTGCGCTGGCAACCGCCTTCTCTCAAAGTCTGCTGCAGTTTCTGCACCGTTATGGAGATTATGAGAGGGCGTCTTTGGAGGTGGACGATTTCAGAACCTTTATGGAGCTGGACTGCAGGGAGAAGGAGGATACCATTCCCATTCCTGCATCCCGGGAATGGACCATAGAGTTTCATGATGTGAGTTACCGGTATCATAAGCAGGAGAAAAATGCGCTGGATCATCTGAACCTGACGCTGCATCCGGGGGAAAAGCTGGCGGTGGTGGGGTTAAACGGAGCGGGAAAGACCACCATGATCAAGCTGCTGCTGCGGCTTTATGATCCTACGGAAGGGTATATTACATTGAACGGGGTGGATATCCGGCGGTTTTCAAGGGAGGAATATTACAGGCTTTTTTCTCCTGTGTTCCAGAACGTGGAGGTTCTGGCCTTCCCCATTGCGGAAAATATTTCCATGAAAACCACGCAGGAAACGGATGCTGACAGGGCGGAGAAGGCGGCAGAGCAGGCCGGTCTGGGAGACAAGATAAGCTCTCTGTCTAAGGGAATTTGGACGGAACTGCTGAAGATTATCGCCGAGGACGGAGTGGACCTGTCCGGGGGAGAGAAACAAAAGCTGGCACTGGCCAGAGCCCTTTACAAGGCAGCGCCTGTGGTGGTGCTGGATGAGCCTACCGCCGCCCTGGATGCACTGGCAGAGCAGCAGCTTTATGAGCGGTTTGACCAGATGATCGGAGAAAAATCTGCTGTATACATTTCCCATCGTCTTGCGTCTACCAGGTTTTGTGATAAGGTGGCCATGTTCATGGATGGCAGAATGATTGAATATGGGACTCATGACCGGCTGATGGAGCAGGGCGGAGAGTACGCCGGAATGTTCGAGATGCAGGCGCAGTATTATCAGGAGGAACGGAAGGAGGCGCAGGCATAATGGAGGGTAAAGAAATCAAAACCATTCAAAAACTGTTTCCGGTGATCCGAACCCTGTTTTCCACGGCAGGCAGACAGTATCCATGGTTTTTTGTGATGGAGGCTTTAAAGACGCTGATACAGATTCTTCAGCCATTTGTGGGGCTTATTCTGACGCCTCTTTTGGTGGATGAGCTGTGCGGCGGGCGTGATGTGAGAAATCTTGCGGTATATGCTGCCGTTCTGGTTTTGGGTGAGCGTATTCTGTCGCTTTTGCTGGATCGCGTGAATATGACGCTTCAGAAGTATCAGGAACGGCTGGATAATTATTTTACCATGGAGATCAGCCGGCATTCCATGGGGCTGGATTTTCAGCTGACAGAGGACAAAAAGGCGCTGGACCAGCTGGAAAAGGCCGTCACGGGAATGTCCTGGTATTCAGGAGGGGCATACGGAATCGGTGAACAGGTTTTTATGTTTATAGGAAACGTTTTTAAAATCGCAGGCTTTGTGACGGTTATCACTGTGCATGCGCCTGCCCTTTTGATCGTTGTATTGATTTATGTGGTAATCAGCGGATGGATCCGGTCCAAACTCAATGAGATAGAATTGATATCTTATGGAAACCTCTCCAAAAGCAATCGCTTGTTTGGATACTTTGGGTGGGAGGTTGTGGACTTTCGATATGGAAAGGATATCCGTCTGTACGATTCCCGCCGGATGCTGGTGGAAAAGTGGAAGAAATATACAAAGGAAACCACTGACGCCTGGAAATGGCGGGCTGACAAAAGCTATCCCTGCAATCTGGCGCTGGACGGCGTGGGACTGATCCGGTCCCTTGTCACGTATTTTTATGCAGGATTTTTGGTGATCCGAGGGGCATATTCCATCGGAATTTTTACCCAGATGATCTCCGCCGCCGGAGGGTTGGACGCCACTTTGGGTGGCCTGGTGTGGAATGTGCAGGAGCTGATGAAGCGCTGCAATTATGCTTATGAATATGTGCTTTTTATGGAGTATCCGGAGGCTATGCCTAAGGGTACGGCCCATGTGGAGCCGGGAGAACACCGCATCGAATTCAGGAATGTGACGTTTGCCTATCCGGGAACAGACAAGAAGGTCTTGGATGGGGTCAATATCACCGTGGAGCCGGGGGAGCATTTGTCCATTGTGGGACTGAACGGAGCAGGAAAGACTACGTTTATCAAGCTGTTATGCCGGTTGTATGATCCCACAGAGGGGGAGATATTGGTGGACGGACGAAACATTATGGAGTATGACTACAAGGAATATGTCAGTCAGTTTGCTCCGGTGTTTCAGGATTTTAAAATATTCGGATTTTCCATTGGGGAGAATATTGTTTTCGATAACATGGACCAGAACAGACTGAATGAAATGTTGAAGCTGACGGGTCTGGACGGGATGACGCAAAAGCTTCCAAAGGGCGTGGACACCCCGGTATTTAAAATGTTTGAGGAAGACGGGATAGAGCCCTCGGGAGGTGAGCAGCAGAAGCTGGCCATTGCCAGGGCGCTCTATAAAAATGCGTCTGTGATTATCCTGGATGAGCCTACGGCGGCGCTGGATCCTATGGCTGAATATGAGATTTACAAGCAATTTCACAGTTTGGTGGGGGACAAAACGGCATTCTATATTTCTCATCGTTTGTCAAGCTGTCGTTTTTGCGACAAAATTGCGGTGTTTTCCGACGGCGGCATTGCCGAGTATGGAAGCCATGAGGAGCTGGTAAATATCTCCGGCGGTATCTATGCGAAAATGTTTGAGGCCCAGGCGCAGTATTACAAATAAAGAGGACTCTGCGGAAGCCTGCAGAAGGCGCCGCGAAGTCCCGGGGAAGGCAGAGGAGAGGAATATGAAGATCCAGTATAAATTTATGCTGGCAGTTAAGCAGTCTGTGACGCCGTGCCGGATGTGGAATAGGTTGATATAAGTGTCTGTAATAATTTGCGGGTTTGATACTCAAAGGAGAGAGAATGATCAGAGAATTAAAGGGAAAGGCTGTAAAATTGCAGGAGGGGGAGCTTCTTCGCAGGGAGGAAGCGAACCGGCAGTATTTGATGAAGCTGGAAAACAGATATTTACTGCGAAATTATATGCTGGAGGCGGGAAGAGTTTCCGGGAGAGGAATGGATCCAAACGCCATGGGAGGCTGGGAGGATCCCAGCTGTCAGCTGAGAGGGCATTTTCTGGGACATTGGCTGTCGGCAGCCGCAATGCGGTATCAGGAATCCGGTGATCGGGAGCTGAAGGCCAAAACAGAAACCATTCTGGAAGAATTAGAGAAATGCCAGCAGGACAACGGCGGAGAGTGGGTGTGTCCCATTCCGGAAAAATATCTGCATTGGATCGGAAAAGGAAGAAATATCTGGGCGCCGCAGTACAATGTTCATAAGCTGTTTATGGGGCTGGTGGATGTATATCGGCTGATGGGTCTGGAGAACGCTCTGACTATTGCAGACAAACTGGCGGACTGGTTTTATCGGTGGAGCGGCAGTTATACCAGGGAGGAATTTGACAATGTTCTGGATATCGAAACCGGCGGGATGCTGGAGGTGTGGGCGGATCTTTTAGAGATTACAGGCAGCGGGAAATATCAGGAGCTTTTGAGCAGGTATTACAGAGGGCGCCTGTTTGATCCTCTGCTGGAGGGCAGGGATGTGCTCACGAACATGCATGCCAATACCACTATACCGGAGATCCTGGGCTGTGCCAGAGCCTATGAGGTCACAGGCCAGGAAAAATGGCTTGATATTGTCCGGTGTTATTGGAAATGTGCAGTGACGGACAGAGGATATTTTGCCACCGGCGGCCAGACGCAGGGAGAGGTGTGGACTCCCAAGAAAAAGCTGAAGGCCAGGCTGGGAGACAAAAACCAGGAGCACTGTACCGTATACAATATGGTCCGGCTGGCAGACTTTTTGTTCCGGCAGACAGGCGATCCCTCCTATCTGCATTATATGGAGTATAATCTGCGAAACGGCATTATGGCTCAGACGTATTGGCAGGGTATGCCCTGGAAGGGCAGCTCCGGAAGGGGCCTGCTTACTTATTTCCTTCCCATGAAGGCGGCCGGCAGAAAAGACTGGGCGGGGGAGATGGACAGCTTCTTCTGCTGTCATGGAACCATGGTCCAGGCCAGCGCAGCCTGGAACCGCTATCTGTATTATCAGCGGGAAAGGGACATTTATGTGGCGGCATATGCGGATTCGGCGGCAGAGTTTGAGGTGGAAGGCCGCAGAATCAGGCTGTCCCAGCGACAGGATTATATGAATGGAAGCCTGATGAATTCTTCCGAAAACAATGTGCGGCAGAGTGTGAACGATGTGACGGCTGCTTATGCAAATAAACCGGATTTCAGGAAATATGAATTCACCGTAGGGCTGGAAGGGGAAGGCGGGGCGCAGTTTAAGCTGTGTCTGCGCATCCCGGACTGGATTATGGATGAGGCAAAGGCTTATATCAATGGTGAACTGATAGCAAAGACAGAGCACACGGATGCGTTTCTTTCCCTGGAAAGGGAGTGGAAGGACGGCGACAGGGTGGAGCTTACGCTGCCTGTGGGACTTCAGTTTATTCCGCTTCCGGATGATCCTCAGATGGGAGCTTTTCGTTACGGTGCCGACGTTTTGGCGGGAATTACAGAGCAGGAAAGGGTTCTGTATACGGAAGGGGAGGATCCCACGGAAGAGCTTTCCCCCGATACGGAGCGCGAATGGGGAACCTTCCGCACCTTCTACCGCACGGAAAATCAGGATCCCGGCATTTCCTTCCGCAAGCTCAATGAGATCGGCTACGAGCCCTATCAGATTTATTTTAAGGTGAGAGGGAAGAAGGACAGGGGATAGGCGGAGAGAAACATTTTACTTTGCATAAGTCTGAAAATTTATGATGATACAGAACAATTAATGTTTAATTAAGTGTGTTTTTATGTCTAAAATCTTGATATTAATATTGATGTGTGGTATGATTATATCAAAATAGGAAAGGAGAGAATTAAAAATGGTTAAAAAGTGTATGGCAATATTGTTGGCTATAGGATTAATGTGTTTAGGCTATTCACAAAGTGTACAGGCATGTACCAAAACACCAAACTGTTACGCAGAAGCAACAACTGCTACATGCGGCTATGTTCGAGAAACAACGGCATATGGTCATATGGTGGAAGAACCGAATGGCTACATTTCGCAGTGTGCAGTTACTATCGTGTCAGGTCCACACACAATTAAGTGTGCAGGATGTAATGCTGTTCTTTATACAGAAAATAGGACATGCTCGGAAAAACATAGCAACGTACATTGCTTCTCCAAGTATAATATGTGCAAGAGATAATAAGTTGACAAAGCAGGAACGGTATAGGTACTCTCAAGGGTGCTTTTGAGAGTGCTTATGCCGTTTTTAATCTCGAGGAGATAAAAATGGGGAAAATGAGCAGAATGTTTGTGGTGATCTGTTGCGCCATATTTCTGGCGTTTATGACAGGGGGGTGCGGTGAGGATACGGGAAATGACGCGTCGGAAGTCGGCAGCAGTGTGTCGTCCGGGCAAAGGGATCATTATGATCTGACGGCGGAAGAGTGGAAGGCATACGAAGAAATCATTGACAGCGATGATATGTGGTCAGTGTCAGGATACTGGGATGATCTTGCTTCAGGCGTTGCTGCAATGGGAATGGAGAGAATAGATCGATACACTGTGTCGGAAGGACAGAACTTTTATATTCTGGTAAGTGAAAAGGAATTGGAAGGGCAGAGAAAACAATTCTATTACCTGACACAGATTGATATGCTGTCTTTGAAATCGAAGAGAATTGAACTGGATCTTCGGGCCACAGGCTCTCTGACCTCTTTAGAAGCGTCAAAGCTGGCTGTACTGGCGGATGCATTGGATCAGGGACAGGCAGAGCTTGCGGGACTGGACGCTTCAGGGGGGAAGCTCAGCCTGTTTGTCTGCCGATGGGCAGACGGAAGACTGGAGGGAATTTATTCCCTCCAGCTGGGAACGGACGGCAGCATTGAAGGGATGACGGACTTGCTTCCGGGGCTTGCGCAGGCCGGAACGCTGTCGGAGAATAGAAAGCCAACAGACCTGATCAGGGATATTGAAGGGAACTATTTTGTCATGGGCAGTTCAAAGGGAGGAGAAATCTGTGTCCTGGATGAAAAGGGGGAATTTCTGGCGCAGATAGAGATTTCCGGGAATCAGACTGGTATATACTCATGCACAGGAAAGCTTTTAGACGGGAGGCCGATTTTTGAATATATGGATCCGGAAACAGGAGCTTTGACTATTTTCTATTTTGACGGAAATGCCGAAAAAATCCTGTATCGGGGACGAGGCTCTTCCGCGGCAGTTCGGTATATCAATGGTTCCGGAGAAATCATTTGGCTGGATTACAGTGGAATTCTGCGTTGGAATGCTGTGAAAGGAAGCTGCGAGCGCTTTTACCAGGATAACGGACTAAATACATTAAGCTGTGAGGCAATATTTGTAGACGGGGAAGGAAATATATCCATTGCCTGTTGTAAAGACGACGTTACAAGTTTGTTTTTGTTGAGCCAGGGCGCAGAAGAGCAGACTCAGGTGAGAATTTTTCAGCTGTTGGAAGATGCGCAGATGAAGGAAATTGCCGCCCAATATTCCAGAAAGCATCCGGGAACACAGATTGTGGTGGAGACCTGTGAGCCGGGAGCTGACAAGACAATTCTATTAAATCGGCTTATGGCGCAGGTAACTTCCGGGAGCGGGCCGGATATTCTTGTGGTGAACAGAAATCAAATGGAGATTCTTCAGGATAAGGGAGTGCTTGCAGAGCTTTCCCAGGTTCTGCCGGAAGAAATCAGGGAGCAGATTTTTGGAAGCGTACTGCGCCAGGGAACAATAAAAAACGATTTATATGGTATATCCAGGCAGGTGAGCATAAGCACTCTTCTGGTACCGCAGAAGGTGTGGGAGGGGGAAACATGGAGTTTTCGGGATGTATTGGATCTCTTGGATGAAGGAGAGCGCCGGGACGAACCCTTAGACCGGTTTATCAGTGTGTACTCAAGTCTGACGGCGGATCAGATGTTCTTTGACCTTGCTCTGCTGGATGTGGAAGAGGGAACCTCATCTTTTCTGGATATGGAGCAGGGGAAATGTTTTTTTGACACACCGGAGTTTATCAGACTTCTGGAAGTATGTAAAAAATATGGGGAAGCCCCTGATGCCAGGAAATATATGACAGACGAGGAACGATTTTCTGAAGTGGAAGACGGAAGGGCGCTTAGCTATTCTGTGGGAGGCGACCTGAAGGCGTTCAGTTATGCCATGGCTATGTGCGGGGAAGATTACCAATGTGTGGGGTATCCTACAGAAGGGGCATGTGGAAGCCGCGTGACCTGCTATCAGTTTGCGGTAGTGAATGCCAATACAAAGAACTATGATGCCGCGGCTGATTTTTTGAATTTTATTTTGAGCGGGGAAATTCAGAGAGAATACGGAACCTCCACCGTGAGACGGGATATTCTGACGGAGGGAGTGGTAGAACGTCCGGGGAATTCCCCCGTATTCATGCATGGAGAGAAAAGTATAATTGAGCTGGAGGGGAAGCCGGATGGCAGCTCCTACCTTCAGGAGTATGTGGAGCTGCTTGATACGGGAGTTCCGGAGACCTGGATGATGACAGAGCTTCGCAGCATCATTATGGAGGAGGCAGCCGCTTTCTTCAATGGAGACAAGAGTGCCAAAGACGCGGCGGTTTTGATTCAAAATAAGGTTCAGCTGTATCTGGATGAGGGATAATTATGTGCATTTTCTGGGTTCTGACGCCGGGAAAAAATAAGAAAAATAAAGAGATCCGCCGTTTTTTCGGCGGATCATTATCGAGGCATTTTACCTGGAGATGGATAATTCGTCCATAAGCATATGCCGGTATTCCTTATCCTCTGCAGCGCGTTTTGCATCTTCCGTTCTGCCCAGAGAAAACAATTTTTGGATCAGTGAGGCCAGCAGATCCTCGCCCTGCTGAATCCCCTGATCTATTAAAGAATCACTTAAGTTACACATACCCTGCACCTCGCTTTCTAACTCTGCTGTCATAGCAATATGAAATTCATCGTTCAGCCGCTTCTTTTTTTCTTCCACTGGAGTAGAGGCCGAAAATAAAATATTTAATAGATTCAGGATTTCCAGATTGTTTTCCTGGTATGCGTCGCCCAGATTCAGGATAACCACTTCCATAAGATCATAATTTTCCTGTTTAGTCTGAAAGGATCCGAATAAGGATTCTTCTACGGTTCGATATCTAAAAATGCCGTTTTTGCGCTTCTTTGCCGGATCGGGACAGATCCAGATGGAATAGACCTTTTGCAGCTTTTCATAATGCTCATCTGTGAAGACTGTACCGTATTGCTCAGAGATCATCCGTGCGCAGTAATAAAAACCTCTTGTTACCAGCGGATAACCGGGAGTGTCGTTCAGTTGGATTTCAAGATTTATGATCAGCTGTATGGGTGCAGTTATTCCCGGTGCGCAGGCTTTAAAGCGAATGTCATAATATACGGTCTGGTCTTTGATGGAATTTGCCTCGGTGTTTGATCCGTCGATCCGCATATCACCGTCCAGCCTCGTGTCTTTATCCAATTGATCCTGATGTACGGCCTTCCGGGAAATCACAGGTTTTTCCTGAATGCAGTTTTTGGCGATAAAGCTGACGCTGTATTGTGAAAATTCTTTTGTACAGGATTTCAGAATCCATGCAATAATCGATTCGTAAGTCAAAATTTTCTTGGCGCACTCATCATACTTTGCTTTATCGGCGGCCATATCGATGGTTTGTGCAATGCCGGTTTGTCTTACCATGGGCCTGTAACTCCAATCCGCAGTGGGAATTTTTCGTCTTCTGCATTTCAATTTTATCATAAATCGTTCCGGCAGTCAACGAAGGCGGAAAAACATAGAAATTAGTTCACAATGTCTATTATGAGAAAAAATCAATTTTTGCAAAGGAAAAGTCATTGCTTTGAAGCGCTATATGAATTAAGCTTGTATTAAAAACGGGCATTAAGGAGATGGAATTACCATGCTGTGTGCAGTAAAGGAAAAAAGCAGTGAGATCGTCAGGGCAGAACGCAGGGATGACAGGCTGTATCTGTATTCTGAGGCCGGCATATGCAGGCTGGAACCGAAGGACTCGGGGACGTTGAGAATTACTTATACACAGTCAAATGATTTTTCCGTAGAGGAAAAGCCAGGAGTGGTTTTCCGGCAGGTATATGCCGGATGGGAGTATTGGGAAAATGCAAAAGAGATCGGGCTGGGGATGGAGCAGCTTTCCATTGTTATAAACAGAAAGACTGCGTCCTTTGCTTATTATGACGGACAGGGAAACAGGCTCTTGAAGGAACGGGAGGAGGACAGCAGAAGTCTGGAGGAATTTACGGTTTACAGGACCCTGGAGGAAGGTACCCGGGTAGAGAAGGAAGCCACCCCTGACGGGGTTAAGGATGTGGTCAAAGAGGCGGCCAGAATACCTGTGGGAAAAAGCTTTCACACAAGGCTCTATCTGGAATGGGCGGAAGAAGAGGCTGTTTACGGGCTGGGCCAGCAGGAGGAAGGATTTGGATCTCTGCGGGGCCAGACGGTTTACCTGCACCAGGCCAACCGGAAAATAGCTGTTCCCATGCTGGTTTCCACATTGGGGTATGGGATATTGGTGGATACATACAGCCCCATGATATTCAGTGATACCATATATGGTTCCTATCTGTACACGGAAGCCGATCCGGAAATGGATTACTATTTTATGAACGGAGGCACCATGGATGGAGTTATCCGAAAATATCGGATGCTTACAGGAAAGGTTTCTCTGCTGCCCAGATGGGCTTACGGATACATACAGTCCCAGGAAAGATATGAGACGGCGGCGGAGATTCTGGACATAGTGAAGGAATATCGGCGCAGGGGTATCGGACTGGACGGAATTGTGCTGGACTGGTGTTCCTGGGAGGAAAATCAGTGGGGGCAGAAGACCTTTGACCCTGTCCGCTTTCCCGATCCGGCGGGCATGATAGAGGAGCTTTATGACAATCAGGTACACTTTATGATTTCCGTGTGGCCCAACATGGGGGAGGACACAGATAATTACAGAGAGTTTCGGGAGAAGGGACTTTTGCTTCCGGCCTGCAATATTTATAATGCGCTTTGTCCGCAGGGCAGGGAGCTGTATTGGGAACAGATCAGAAGGGGACTGTTTTCTCACGGCGTGGATGCCTGGTGGTGCGACAGCAGCGAGCCCTTTACGCCGGAGTGGAATCATGTTCGGAGACCGGAGCCTTCGGGGATGTATCAGGAATACTGCCAAATGGCAGGGCATCATCTGCCGGCGGAGAAAACGAATGCGTACAGCCTGTATCATGCACAGGCCATCTATGAGGGGCAGAGGAGGGACCAGGAAAAGCGGGTGGTAAACCTTACCAGAAGCGCATACACGGGACAGCAGCGTTATGGAACCATTTTATGGTCCGGAGATATTGAAGCCTCCTGGGATACTTTCCGAAAACAGGTTGCAGCAGGGCTGCATTTTTCCGCCAGCGGACTTCCCTTCTGGACTGTGGATATTGGCGCTTTTTTTGTAAAGCCCGGGAATTCGTGGTTTTGGAAGGGGGAATACGATCAGGGGACGCAGGATCTGGGGTACCGGGAGCTGTTTGTAAGATGGTACCAGTGGGGATGCTTTCTTCCGATCTTCCGGGGACATGGCACCGACTGCAGGAGAGAGCTCTGGCAATTTGGTAATGTGCAGGATGCGGCATTTTATGATGCGCTGCTTGCTGCAAACCGTCTTCGTTATAAGCTGCTGCCCTATATTTATTCTCTTGCGGGAAATTGCTGGCTGGAGGATGGCTCCATGATCCGTCTGCTGTCCTTTGCATATCCCAAAGACCCGGAGGTGTGGAATATCACAGACCAGTACCTGTTTGGAAATGAAATTATGGTGTGCCCCGTGCTTGCCCCCATGTATTATGAAAAAGGATCCAGGCCCCTTGCCGGCGTTCCCAAAACAAGGCGGGTTTATCTGCCCGGGGGAAGCGGCTGGTATGATTATTGGACCGATGTCTGGTTTGAGGGCGGGCAATGGATCGATGCCCAGGCACCCATAGAAAGGATACCGTTGTTTGTCAGGGAAGGAAGTATTCTTCCTGTGGCGGAGATCAATTCGGCAGGGAACTGTTCCGGGGCCAATATACTTTCTGTGCAGGAAGCCTGTGAGCAGAGAAATATTATGGTCTATTCAGGGGCGGACGGTGACTTTTCCTTTTATGAGGATGCGGGGGACGGTTACGGCTATGAGCAGGGAGAATTTCTGGTCACTGACATGGAATGGAATGAGGGGGAACGTAAATTGTCCGTAAGGAGAGTCTGGAACGACGAGATTCGAGGCAGCCGGGCCCGGAATGAAGGGACTCAGGACGGAATGTCCGGAGGCTGTGATGCCCTGGATAACAGCGGAAAGAAAGTCCGCAAAGTGATTGTGATCAATAGAGACGGAAAGCGGGAGGAGCGAGCATATGGAGAATCAGTTTGAAAGAAATCAGCCAATGAAGAATCAGCCAATGAAGATGCAGCCGGCAAAGAAACAGGCCTTTAATCCCTATCTTCCCAGCTGGGAATACATACCGGACGGGGAGCCCTATGTATTTGGGGATCGGGTCTATGTTTATGGCTCCCATGATTATTACAATGGATATGTTTTCTGCATGGGGGATTACATGTGCTGGTCGGCCCCCGCAGATGACCTGGGAAGCTGGCGCTGTGAAGGAGTGATTTATCACAGGAATGAAGATCCCCTGAACCGGCAGGGCAAGATGTGTCTCTATGCGCCGGATGTGACAGTGGGGCCCGACGGAAGATATTATCTCTATTATGTATTGGATCATGTGTCCATTGTGTCTGTGGCGGTGTGCGATACTCCTGCGGGGAAATATGAATTTTACGGATATGTCCGCTATGAGGACGGTACCCGCCTGGGAGAAAGACCGGGGGATCAGCCCCAGTTTGACCCGGGGGTGCTGACGGAAGGGGACAGGACATATCTTTACACAGGCTTCTGCGGCAGGGGAGATAAATCCAGAAAGGGAGCCATGGCCACGGTGCTGGGGCCGGACATGCTTACGATACTGGAGGAGCCGGTGATTGTGGCGCCGGGCTGCGAGTATGGGGAGGGCACAGGCTTTGAGGGTCATGAGTTTTTTGAGGCCTCCTCCATTCGCAAAATTAAGGACAAATATTATTTCATTTATTCCTCTGCAGTTATGCATGAGCTGTGCTACGCCGTCAGTGAAAGTCCTGTTTCGGGCTTTGTGTACGGCGGGGTGCTGGTGAGCAATTGCGACCTGCATATTGACACCTACAAGCCCGCGGAGCAGCCAATGGCCTATGGGGCCAATAATCATGGCAGTATGGTGCAAATAGCGGGAGAGTGGTACATTTTCTACCACCGTCATACCAACGGTACCTGGTACAGCAGGCAGGGCTGTGCGGAAAGGCTGGAAATCCTTCCTGACGGCAGGATCCCTCAGGTGGAGCTTACCTCCTGCGGGCTGAACAAAGGTCCCCTTGCGGGAGCCGGAGAATATCCGGCGTATATTGCCTGCAATTTGTTTCGGGATATTCCATCGGTATATGTGGGAGACAACCGTTTTCCTAAAATTATGCAGGACGGAAGGGACGGGGATGAAGAGCCGGGATATATCGGCAACATTCAGAATTCTGCTGCCGCAGGCTTTAAATATTTTGACTGCAGGGGCGTCCAGGAGATCCGCATTAAGGTGAGAGGCTATGCGGACGGCGTATTTGAAGTGCGGACCGCCTGGGATGGAGAGGTTCAGGCATCTATCAAGGTGCAGTATGCCAATGTATGGGAGGAATACAGTGCGCCCATATCCATACCCGACGGGATACAGGCCATTTATCTGACGTACCGGGGCGGCGGAAATGCCAGCCTGTTGTCCTTTACGCTGTTATAGGAGGTGCGGGAATGAGTAAGCTGTGGTACAGACAGCCGGCGGAAATATGGGAAGAAGCCCTGCCGCTGGGAAACGGGCGGGTTGGAGCCATGGTTTTCGGAAAGGTTAACCGGGAGCGGATCCAGGTCAATGAGGAGAGTGTCTGGCTGGGAAGAAAACGGAACAGGATCAATCCGGACGCGGCAGATTATATGGGAGAGATACAGGAAGCTGTTTTCGGCGGACAGATTCAGAAGGCGCAGAGGCTGTTGGACATGGCGGCGGCAGGCTGTCCCGACAGCATGAACCCTTATCAGACTCTGGGAGATGTGGGAATCGAAATAGAAGGCTCGGAAAAAATCGAAAATTATGAGCGCAGTCTGGATTTGGAGGACGGGACGGTCCGGGTGGCTTATGAAAGCGAAGGTATTGCTTATCGGAGGGAAATATTTGCCTCTCACCCGGAGGACTGTCTGGTGATGCGCTTTACCGCAGATCCTCCGGGAAGGATCACTCTTCGCGCAAATTTAAGCAGAGGAAAATATTTTGACCGGGTGGGAAGAGCAGGCCGGGACACCATCTATTTGTATGGAGATCAGGGGAGTGAAGGAATTTCCTTTCTGTCTGCATTGAGAGCGCTGCAGACAGGGGGAGAGGTGAGAACAGTGGGACAGAATCTGTGTGTGGAAAACGCAGAGGAGGTGATCCTGCTGTTTACGGCTGCGACCACCTGGCAGAAGGAGACTGTCCGGGGAATGGGATCTTTGGAGGAGCGTTTTTTGGCACTGAAGGAGAGGGCGGAGAAAATTTTTGCAAGGGCATCCGCATTTTCCTATGCGGAGCTGTGGGACCGCCATGTCCGGGATTACAGGAGTCTGTATGGCCGGGTGCAGCTGGAATTGGAGGGATGCGGGCGTTTCGACGCGCTGCCTGCGGACGAAAGACTTCGGGCAGCAGGGGAGTGCCAGGCAGATCCGGGGCTGGGAAAGCTTCTGTTTGACTTTGGCAGGTATCTGATGATTTCCTGCAGCAGGCCGGGAGGACTTCCGGCTACATTGCAGGGGATCTGGAACCAGGATTTTCTGCCGCCCTGGGATTCCAAATATACCATAAATATCAACACGCAGATGAATTACTGGATAGCGGAAAGCTGTAATTTATCGGAATGCCATCTGCCGCTTTTTGACCTGCTTTCCAGAATGAGAGAAAGCGGAGGTGAGACAGCCAGAAAGATGTACGGCTGCAGGGGATTTGTGGCCCATCATAATACGGACATTCACGGAGACTGTGCCCCTCAGGACACCTGGTACCCTGCCACTTACTGGGTGATGGGAGCCGCATGGCTGTGCACCCATATCTGGAATCATTATGAATATACGCTGGATATTCGATTTCTGAAGGAATATTATCCGATTATTAAGGAGGCTGTATCGTTTTTCCTGGATTTTCTGGTGGAAAAGGACGGGTATCTGGTGACCTGTCCCTCTGTGTCGCCGGAAAATACCTACCGTCTTCCCGGCGGGGAAAGCGGAGCTGTCACCTACGGACCGGCTATGGATAATCAGATTCTTCGGGATCTGTTCGGACAATGCCTGCAGGCGGCGGAGATTTTGCAAAAAGCATATCCGGAAGGGCAGGCCAGGGAAGGACAGGCAGGAATCGGAGAGCAGGAGAAATTTCTGGAGCAGGTCCGCAGAGCTCTTGGCATGCTGCGGCCTGACCGGATCAGCGGGCGCGGCACTTTGATGGAATGGGTGGAGGACTACGAGGAGTGTGAACCGGGACACAGGCATATTTCCCATCTCTATGGTCTCCACCCTTCAGGACAGATCACTGTGGACGGCACGCCGGAGCTTGCCCGGGCCGCCGCAAAAACTCTGGAGAGCCGTCTGTCCCAGGGCGGGGGGCATACCGGCTGGAGCCGGGCGTGGATCATTAATTTATATGCGAAGCTGTGGGACGGGGAGAAGGCGTATGCCAATCTGGAACAGCTTCTCTCCGGTTCTACCTATCCCAACCTGTTTGACCGGCATCCTCCGTTTCAGATCGACGGAAATTTCGGAGCGGCAGCCGCCATTGCCCAAATGCTGATACAGAGCAGTGGAGAAAGGGTGGTGCTTCTTCCGGCTCTGCCCAGGGCATGGGAGAGCGGAAGTGTAAAGGGACTGCGGATCAGAGGAAATGCGCAGGTGGAGCTGGAGTGGAAGGAACATAGATTGACAGCGTGCAGGATTACCGCGTATTCGGCACTTCGAACAAGGGTGCTTTATGAGGGCAGGAAGCTGGAAGTGCAGATTCCTGCGGGAGAGACCCATTCCCTGCCGCCTGGCGCTTTTTTCTGAAGCTGCCGGGGGTGATTCCCACATATTTTCGGAACTGCCGGCAGAAATGCTCTGTGTTTTGATATCCGCAGGAAGCGGCGGTCTCCGCAATACTTTGATCCGTATAGATGAGAAGGTCTCTTGCCTTGCGGAGCCTGCATTCGATCACGTCGTCCATACAGGAGATTCCGAACTTCTGCTTGTAAAGCAGCTGCAGATGTCCCATACTGACATGCAGCTGCTTTGCCATTTCACCTACATTCCAGGGAAGCTGGGGATCATTTATGATCTGCCGGCGCAGCATCAGAAGCTCATGATCATGGGGAGAGGCGGCGTGATGCAGTACATCCTTCCGAAGCTTCAGAAAGAGAATGCGCAGAAGTTGCGACACTATTTGGCTGTCTTCTGCTGGAGCGAAGCGGTTCCGTTCATTGTCTGCAGTGTTGGACGGGACACCCATCATTTCTCCGGCATGGTGTTCCGTGCGAAGGGCAGCGGTCCATGAGGAGGTCTCCCAGGTCAGCAGCTGAATAAGGCTGTGACAATAGGCCGGGTCCGATACTGGAAAGGGACGGGCCATAAGAGGAAAAAGCCGTACATAGGACTCGTCCGACGCAAAGCGTATCCAGTCATTTCCGTAGGGCCCTCCGCTGGCTCCGTACCATATTTTGTGATGAGGAGGATAAAGGATGGCATGATGAGAGGGATATTCCTCGATCTGCCCATCTATCCAGAATTCTGCGGGAGTGCTTGTGATCAACAGCAGGTAGCAGTCGTAGCCTTCCGAAACATCAAATATAAAGTCGTCGGGATGTACGGCGTCGTAGCCGGTAAAATAGATTTGGTTCATGGGGTCTCCTGTTGCGGCGGTATATGATAATACTGACAGTATACCAGGAAGATCGAAAGAATGCAATTGTTGCTGGCCGGCCGGACCTGTTTTGGGGAGAATGGAAGCTGACAGGATTCTAATCGGAGGATCGGTCAAAAAGATATGAGCAAAGGTCATTGTGGAGGGAAACAGGAGAGGATATAATAAATGCAGCGGAAATTTATGGCAGGTATATACGGGAGAGGAGCTTATGGCAAAAGAGGTGGTAATAGAGGTAAAAGAAGGGGCCCGGGCCCGGTTTCACAATAATGTGGACTACTGCGTGGGAACAGGCAGGATGGGACTGGCCCTGACCCGGGAGTATCAGGAGCAGCTGAAGCTGGTGCAGCAGGAGATTGGTTTTCGTCATATCAGGGGACATGGGCTGTTCTGTGATGACATGGCTATTTATCAGGAGTATGAGGAGGACGGGGTAAGGAAGGCGGAGTATAATTTCACCTACCTGGACCGGGTTATGGACAGCTATCTGGAGGCAGGGCTTCGTCCTTTTCTGGAGCTGGGATTTATGCCGGAAAAGCTGGCCAGGGGAACGCAAACAATATTTTACTGGAAAGGGAACACTACCCCTCCCAGAGACTATGAGGAATGGCAGAGACTGGTGCAGGCTACTCTCCGGCATTTGATGGAGCGGTATGGGGAAACAGAGGTGGTACAGTGGCCTGTGGAGGTGTGGAACGAGCCTAACCTGCCGGGCTTTTGGGAACATGCGGACATGGAGGAGTATTTCAGGCTGTTTCAATATACTTTTGAAGCGGTAAAGCAGGTGGACGGACGGTTCCGGGTGGGAGGTCCGGCTGTCTGCGGCGGATCCGACGAAAAGTGGATCCGCGCCTTTCTGGAATTTTGCCGTGATCACAAAATAGAGATTGACTTTGTGACCAGACATCACTATACCATCGAACAGCCTCTGGAGGAAGGACATTATGCCTATTCGCGGCTGATGGATCCGGAGGCCGGGTTTGCCAATCTTAGAACCTCCCGGGACATTATCGACAGCTTTCCGGAATACTGCGGGCTGCCTATTCACATTACAGAGTGCAATACCTCCTATACTCCAAAGGGAGTGATACATGACACCAATCTGAACGCGGCGTTTATGGCACATCAGCTGTCCCGGCTGGGGGATGTGAATGAATCCTATTCCTATTGGACCTTCGGCGATGTGTTTGAGGAGCTGGGCGTGCCGTTTACCCCTTTCCATGGCGGCTTCGGACTGGTGGCGGAAGGGTGTATTCCCAAACCCACCTTCTGGACCTTTGCCTTTTACAAAAAGCTTCAGGACGGCGGAGGAGAGTGTGTCTATAAGGATGACAATATCGTGATTCTGAAGCGGGACGGGGGTTACCAGGGAGTCGCATGGAATGCAGCTGTCAAGGGCGGCGGTGAAAAAAAGATCAGGCTGTCTCTGCCGGCCTGTGGGGAGGAGTATTCGGTGCTGACCAGAACTGTGGATGAGGAGGTGTGCAATCCTCTGAAAATCTGGCATGATCTGGGAGAGCCGGGGCATATCAGAGAGGATATGAGAAAGCTGCTTCGGGAGGCCGCGAGACCTTTCTGTGCCACCCAAAGGGTATGCGCTGCAGAGGGAAGAATTTGGCTGGAGTTGTGTGTCAGGAAGAATGGAGTGGTCTATTTTCAGGCGGATGCCGGCAGACTTGTGCCGGACAGAGGCTATGACTACGAAAAGGTTGTATCGGAGACAGCGCCGTGACCATGGGCAGGGATGGGATTTTTGACTCAGGGAAGGGACCGGATCTGTAAAGAGGCGGGAGGTGTACCATGGAATTGTTCAAAAATAAGGAATATCGGAATGTATTTGCGGAACTGGGAAAAAGCCGGGAGGAGATCGAAGAGCGGCTGACGGAAATTACGGATACCTTTTTTTACCGGGAGCAGGAGAAGGTTTACTTTCCGGCGGGAGAGGATATGGCCTACATCGAGGACACAGGCAACGTGGATGTGAGAACGGAGGGCATGTCCTATGGCATGATGCTCTGTGTCCAGCTGGATATGAAGGAGGAGTTTGACCGGATCTGGAAGTGGGCCAAAACCTATATGTGGATGGGAGAAGGGGAAAATGAGGGCTATTTTGCCTGGTCCTGTGCTCCCGACGGAAGTAAAAACGCCTGGGGACCTGCTCCTGACGGAGAAGAATTTTTTGCAATGGCGCTGTTTTTTGCCGCACACCGCTGGGGGAACGGAGAGGGGATTTTTCACTATGAGCGGGAGGCCAGAGAGATTCTGCGGGCCTGTCTGCACAAGGGGGAGAACGGAAGACCCGGACAGCCCATGTGGAACCGGGAGAATCTTCAGATTCTGTTTGTGCCCGGCAGTCCCTTTACGGATCCCTCCTATCATCTGCCTCATTTTTATGAATTGTTTTCACTGTGGGCGGATCCCCAGGATCGGAGTTTCTGGAAGGAGGCTGCCGCCGCCAGCAGGAGATATCTGGTTGCCGCCTGTCATCCTATCACCGGTATGTCTGCGGAATATGCGGAATTTAACGGACGCCCTGTGACAAATGTTCCCTGGTCGAAGCAGCGCCATGACTGGTTTTTCAGTGATTCCTACCGGACGGCGGCCAATATCGGGCTGGATTATGAGTGGTTCGGCAAGGATCAGGGACAGCGGGCGGCGGCACAGCGGCTTCAGTATTGTCTGGGAGTGACCCACAAGGAGAGACCCTTTGGGGTTTTCGAGGTGGATGGGACGCCTGTGGAGCATGAGGCCCTGCATCCGGTGGCCATTACCGCAACCACTGCGCAGGGAGCTTTGGCAGTGCCGGAAAGACTTGACGGCCGGAGCCTTGGAGAGGCTGGCCGGCTGGCCCGCCTGTGGGTGGAGCGGTTCTGGAACCAGCCCATGCAGACGGGAAAATACAGATATTATGACAATTGTCTGTACTTTTTTTCGTTTCTGGCACTGAGCGGGAGATACAGAATCTGGTAGGTGAAAAAGGAGGAGCATCAGAATGATCAATCAGGCACTGACCATGCATCCCATGTTTTTTGACCCTTTGAATAAAAGGGTGGAGATGGGGGAATTCGGAAAGCCGGAGACCATCCGCTATGTGGAGGACATCAGCGGGGTGCGGCTGTGGGAAAACGGTGATGTGACCTTTACCCTGTATGCGCCGGAGGCGGAAAGGGTGGAGGTGTCGGGCATCAGCGGCAGCTTTCCCAATGAAAGGATTGCTCTGGAAAGAGAAGAGGACGGCTGTTTTCGCCGGAGGGTGAAGGGAATCAGGCCGGGGTTCCACTATTTTGACTGGTTTGTGGACGGAGTGCGGATCCGGGATCCCCAGAGTCCCTTCTGTTATGGATGCTTTGAGCCCATCAACTTTTTTGAGGTGCCGGAGCCGGGAGAGGATTTTTATTACCTGAAGGAGGTTCCTCACGGGGATGTGCGGATGGAAAAGTATCTGTCCGGGGAGAATTCCCATATGAAGGTATGTTTTGTCTATACGCCGCCGGGCTATGACACGGATTCTCTGCGCAGATATCCTGTTTTGTACATTCAGCACGGCGTGGGAGAGAATGAGACGGGATGGATCTGGAACGGCAAGCTGAACCTGATTCTGGATAATCTCATCGCCGAGGGAAAATGCAGGGAAATGCTGGTGGTGATGTGCAGCGGCTATGCCTTTCAACCGGATTCGGATCCTGTGTTTTATCCCGGAGATTTTGACAGGGAGCTTATGGAGGACTGTATCCCTTATATAGAATCCCATTTCAGAGTTTATGGCAACAGATCTCACAGGGCCATGGCGGGACTGTCCCTGGGTTCTGCCCAGGCGGCTTTAACGGTGGAAAGGCATCCGGACTGCTTTGCTTATCTGGGAGTGTTTTCAGGGGTGGCTTTGGAGCCTGTGGAAGAAATATCGGAGGAAAAGCGGCAAAAACCGGAGCTTGTGTTTCTTTCCTGCGGAAAGGGAGAGAGCGGCCTGCTGTTGAAGCAACGGGAAGTCGCCGATAAAATAGAAGCGGCGGGGATTCCCTGCCGGTGCGAAAGCTACGAGGGCTTTCACGAATGGCATGTGTGGCGGAAGAGCCTGCGGGATTTTGTGCAGCTGCTGTTTGAGGATTCCTGTGAGGCGGAGAAAGAGACAGAAGGAGGTTTGACAGAGCCTGCAAGATCCAGGGAAGTAAGCTATTCTCAGGACCAGGCACTCCGGCAGATGAGGGAAGAGAGTCTCCTGTTTTTTGATCCGGTGTATAAGCAGGTGATTTTTGCCGTGGATGAACAGGGAAGGCCTGCGGGACGGTACCAGGATATTCCCCGGGGAGTTGAAATGATCGGCCCGGGTCAGGGGGTTTTTCGCTTTTTTGCTCCCGGCGCAAAAACCGTGGAGGTGGATGTATTCGGAATGGAGCGGTTTTCGCTGGAACAGGAGACGGATCCTGCCCTGGAGGGATGGTGGATGGGAACCCTGTCAGGGATTTCGCCGGGCTTCCATTATCATGACTATTATGTAAACGGGGTTCGGGCCGTGAATCCTCTGACGCCGACAGGATACGGCGCCTTCCGCACCATCGGTTTTTTTGAGGCGCCGGAGGAGGGATTCGAAGAATATCTTCCTGCAGATGTGCCCCATGGAAGCATTCATATGAATTATTACAAATCCACCCAGACAGGAAGGCAGAAGCTGTGCTATGTGTACACGCCGCCCGGGTATGACCAGGCGCCGGAAAAGCGCTTTCCGGTGCTCTATCTCCAGCACGGAGGCGGAGAGAACGAGACAGGGTGGCTGTGGCAGGGGAAAATCGACCATATTGCAGACCGTCTCATTGCGGACGGGAAAATGCAGGAGATGATTGTGGTGATGAACACGGGCTATGCATTCCGGCCTGACGGCAGCAGTCATCCGGCCCTGGGATCCTTTGACGAGGAGTTGACCCAGGACTGTATCCCTTTTATCGACAGTCATTATCGTACCGCTGCGGACAGGGACCACAGGGCCATGGCGGGATTGTCCATGGGAGGCATGCAGACCCAGAAAACCGTATTCCGCTTTCCGGAGCTGTTTGCCTGGGCGGGCATTTTCAGCGGAGGGCTTACCTTAAAGAACAGTGAGGCTGACTACAGTGAGGTGCTTTTGGACAAAGAGCGGTTTGAAGACCGGTTCCGGCTGTTGTTTGCAGCCTGCGGAACAGAGGATGCCTTCTATGAGGGAACCAGAGAAAGCATGGATCAGGTGATTTCCCGGGAGGTTCCGCTGAAGGTGTTTGTGGAGCATGGGTATCATGACTGGACCTTCTGGAGACATTGCGTCAGAGAATTTCTGCCGCTGCTGTTTTAGAGGCGGCATGTAAAGGAGGATAAAGTGGGAAAAATAGAGATTTCAGGAAAAACAGTAATTTTCCGCAGAAAGGATGAGATCACGGTAATTGAGCCGCACGGGCAGAACTGTCTGCGCTGCCGTTCCACCAGGAATGCACAGATTTCTCAGGAGAACTGGACATTGCTTCCGCCTGTGACAGAGGATTCCTGCGTTATTGAAGGCGATGAAAGCATGGTGACCATCACAAACGGTCAGATATCTGCCACCCTGGAGGCAGGTAATCCCTGGTACGGCGGGATCATTACTTATTACAGAGACGGAAAGACAATTCTTCACACCAAATACGAGGGAGATTATGTGAACAAGTATGTTCACAGGGAGGGGGATCTCTATCAGGTAAAGGCCATCTTTGATGCCAATGAGGGGGAGCATTTTTACGGGCTGGGACAGGAGACGGAGGATGCCTTTGACCGGAAGGGCAGCACCTGTAATCTGGTGCATTATAACACAAAATCTGCTCTTCCTTATCTATATTCCTCTCTGGGCTACGGATTTTTCTGGAACAATCCTTCTCCGGGAAGATGCGAGACCACCAGAAATCACACGCTGTGGTGCTCGGAAAGCGCTTATCAGATCGATTACCTTGTGTTTACAGGGGATAAGCCGGCTGATGTGATGAAAATATACTGTGACCTGACAGGATATGCGCCCCGGTTTCCGTATTGGGCTTCCGGCTTCTGGCAGTGTAAGCTGCGGTATGAAAGCCAGGAGGAGCTTTTGGAGGTGGCCAGGGAGTACAAGAGCAGGGGAATCCCCATCTCGGCTATTGTCATCGACTATTTCCACTGGACGGAGCAGGGAGAGTGGAAATTTGATCCCAAATACTGGCCGGATCCTGCGGCCATGTGCAGGGAGCTGGAGGAAATGGGAATTAAACCCATAGTGTCCATATGGCCCACCATCAATCCCAAAAGTGAAAACTACTGGACCATGAGTGAGGCTAATATGCTGGTGCGGACGGAGAACGGCCAGTACGGCACCTTTGATTTTTATGGCCAGCAGACCTTTATTGATCCCATGAACCCGGATACCCGTGCCTTTGTGTGGGATAAGGTAAAGGAGAATTATTATGACAAGGGGATCCGGAATTTCTGGCTGGACGAGGCGGAGCCGGAGGTACATCCCCAGCAGTTCGGTCATCTGCATTTTTACCTGGGAAACGGCGCCCAGACAGCCATGCTGTACCCCTATTATTATGTAAAGATGTTTTATGAGGGTCTGCGGCAGCAGGGGGAGGAGGAGATCATCTCCCTGACCAGAGCGGCCTATCCCGGCAGTCAGAAATACGGCGCGGCGGTGTGGAATGGAGATATCATGTCCGACTGGAATGCTCTGCGCCAGAGCGTCACCAGCGGTCTTTCCATGGCCATGTGCGGAATTCCCTGGTGGAACAGCGATATCGGAGGGTTCCTGATGGGAGATACGGAGAGCCAGGAATTCCGGGAGCTTCTGGTGCGGTGGTTCCAGTTCGGTCTGTTCTGTCCCATTATGCGTCTGCACGGCTCCAGGCTGCGGACCAGGAATCAGGAGGAGCGGTACCCGGGAATCATCGAAAGAAGCGGCGGTCCCAACGAGATCTGGCGCTTTGGAGAAGAAAATTATGGGATCATCAAGGAATTGATCGAGCTGCGGGAACGGCTTCGCCCTTATATTATGGAGCATATGGAGGAGGCCAGCCGCAGGGGAACGCCCCTGATGCGCCCCATGTTTTACGAGTATTACCAGGATCCGGAGTGCTATTGCCTGGAGGATCAGTATCTGTTCGGCCCGGATATTCTGTTCGCTCCCATTATGAGCAGGGGGCAGACGGAGCGGAGGGTGTATCTGCCGGAGGGCAGGTGGATTTTCGTTATGGACGGCCAGGTTTATGAGGGCAGCAGATGGATAACCGTGCAGGTGCGTCTGGATCAGTTTGCAGCATTTGTGAAAGAAGGAAGCAGCGTGATGGAAGCATTCAGGCACCCGGCGTAAAGCCGTGAGCGCCGGTCAGGGATTCAGCCGCAGCGCTGCGGGGAGGAAATAATGGCATATTTGAAAATTGCGGTCAGACAGCCGGAGGGGGAGTATTACCCGAAGGCGCTGGCGGACAGTGTTCATTTGTATTACAGTGAGGATGGACAACGCTTTGAGCCGTTGAATCAAAATTACGGAATACTTTTTGCTAGGGCCCAAATACGGGAGGATGATACTCTGGATGTAAGAGGATTGACGGATCCTGTGTTTGTGGAGCTGGAGAGCGGGTACGGCATTGCCGCGGAATGGGTGGACGGGGACGGAAACAGGGTGGCTCCGGATCAGGTATTGCTTTGGACCACAGAGGATTTTATCCGCTTCCGGGAGCATGGACCGGTGGAGAGAAAGCCCTGGAACTGTTTCCGGGTATTGGAGATTTCCCGGGAGCTGGGGGAAGAGATCCGCAGGGCCTGGACTCCTCTGCACGCGGTGTCGGTGAAGCTGCCGGATGAGATCCGTATATCCTCCTGGGAAGAGCTGGAGCAGATCAGGGCAAGGGTATGCTACAGCGACGGCTCCGCCGATGAAAAGCGCATCTGCTGGAGCAGAGACAGCGCCGTGCAGGAGCAGGACGGGGTCTGGTGTCTGGAGGGAAGAGTGGACAGAACCGCCTACTCGTTTCCTTTGGCCGGCGGCTATGCGGATCCGGTGGTGTTTCGGTGGCAGGGCGCATGGTATTTCGTGGCTACGGATGATAACAGAAACGACATAGGAATCCGGGTGCGGAAGGCGGACAGCGTGGAGGGGCTTTTTGCGGAGGATGTAAGGGAATACTGCATTCTGGACTACGATGAGGACCGGGATTTGATCCAGACCTTCTGGGCGCCGGAATTTCATGTGATCGGGGGAGCGGTATATCTGCTGTTTGCCGTGGGAGGAAAGGCATGGTCGCCCCAGGCCCACATGATGAAGCTGAAAGAGGGCGGGAGCATTATCTGCAGAGAAGATTGGGAAGAGCCCGTCAGAGTCAGACGAAAGGACGGAAAGCTTCTTGCAGAGGACGGTATTACCCTGGACATGACGTATTTTTCGGCGGCGGGAAAATCCTGGCTGGTATGGTCTTACCGCCGCGGCATTGGCACAGAAAAGGACACCGGTTCCATGCTGTATATTGCCGCCGCGGATGATGAGAAGCCCTGGCAGCTGGCCGGCGAGCCGGTACTGCTTTCCAGACCGTTTTACGCATGGGAGAATCAGGGGGGCACCATTAACAACGAAGGGCCTTATGCGCTGGTGCTGCAGGACCGGGTCTGGCTGGCTTTTTCCGGAGGCGCCGCCGGCGGCTGGTCCTATGCTGTGGGCTATTTGACGGCGGATGCCCGGAAGGATCTGCTGGATCCGGCAAATTGGGAGAAGACCCAGACGCCCTCGTTGTCCCATTACAGTATGGAAGAGATTCTGGGACCCGGGCATAATTCTTTCTTCCGGGATGAAGAGGATAAGATATGGATCGCTTATCACGGGCAGAAAAGGGATGGCTGCGGAGGCCGCTGTACGGCAATTCACCGGGTCCAGATTGACAAAAAAGGTTTCCCGGTTTTGAATCTGTGTCCGGAAAGGGATTTACCGGAGCATATGCGCAGGGTGGAAATCAGGGTGCATTGTCCGTGCCCGCCGGGAACGAAAATGGAAGCATAGAGCTTGAAGGAGAGAGATTATGGCATATTTACTGACTTATACAAGACAGCCTCTGGACGGAATGATTTACGGCCCCAGGCTGGCCTACAGCATGCATCTTGCGGTGAGCCGGGACGGAAAAGCTTTTCAGGCGCTGAATCATAACAGCGGGGTTTTATTCGCCAGGGCAACGGAAAATGAGGATGGCTCCCTGAATCCTAAAAGCCTGAAGAATCCCTGGCTGTTTGCGCTGCCGGAGGGCCGATTTGCAGCGGCAGCCGTCCGTATTGGAGGGGACGGAGAGGATGATGAGGAGAGCAGGGGCTGTGTGCTTTTCTTTACCTCAGAGGATCTGCTGGAGTATAAAGAGGCGGGACTTTTAAAGCTGGGCACGGAGTATATTGAACAGATTGCCTGTGGGTATGAACCGGAGAGCGGAAGCATCAGGCTGGTTTGGCGGGAGCGCACCGGAGAGTGCTTTACGGCCCGGATCCGTGAGCCGGAGGATTTGCAGCTGGCCTGTGTTCCGGAGGTGATGGAGCCGGCAGGAGCGTCGGAGGTGTTTGCCGGCGGGCTTTTGAAGGATTTAGGAGATGTGGGAATCGAAGGAGCCGTGCCCTGTAATATGGTAGAGATTGCAGAGGACGGGGAGAAAGATGGTTTATGCCCGGGGATTCCCGCGAAGACAGCGGACAGATTGTGCAAAAAGCTTCTGACGCCTGTGAATGTGGGAATTCGTTTTCCGGAACAGATTGAAGCTTCCGAGCCGGGGCAGCTTGGCCAATATATGGCGGAGGCTTTGTACAGTGACGGCACCAGCGCACGCAAGAGCGTGGACTGGGATTTGTCCGGTGTGGATTTTCAGAAGAAGGGAAGCTTCTCCATTCAGGGCAGGGTGCACCAGGAGCATTTTGGATTTCCCGTGGCCTGTAATCGTGCGGATCCCTGCATAGGCCGGTGGAAGGGAAAATATTATTTCATTGCCACCAATGATGCGGACGACAATCATACTCTTTATATCAGAGAGTCGGACACCATTTCCGGGCTGACAGAGGCAGAGGAGCATCTGCTTTTGGACAGCGACACCTACCCGGGTATCGGCGGATTGCTGTGGGCGCCGGAATTTCATGAGATTGACGGCAGGCTTTATATTTTTCATGCCGCTACTCCGGGAGAGTTTTTCTGGGAGGAAAGCCATGTGATGGAGCTGCGGGAGGGCGGTGATCCGGTCTGCAGAGAGGACTGGTCGGCACCTAAGCGTGTAGTCAGAAGGGACGGAAGCGATATCTGTGAGGCCGGTAAGGAGATCACTCTGGACATGACCTGTTTTCAATGGCAGGAGGAGTGGTATGCGGTCTGGTCTCAGAGGCAGTTCCTGCCAAAGGATCTGGGGGCCTGGCTTTATATAGCAAAGCTGAATCCCAGGGAGCCCTGGCGGCTTCTCAGCGATCCAGTGGTGCTGTCCAAGCCGGAGTACGGGTGGGCCAATAATCATACCTTTGTGGATGAGGGCCCCTTTGCCCTGATGGGAGAGGATAAGCTTTATCTGACTTTTTCCAGCGCAGCGGTAGACGCTTCCTATGTGGTGGGGCTTTTGACGGTGCAGAAGGGCATGGACCTGCTGGATCCGGGAAGCTGGAGAAAAAAGAATTACCCCATCCTGACATCCAGGAGCGTGGAGGGAGAATTCGGCACAGGACACAATGCCTATGTGACGGATGAAAACGGAACCGTGTGGAATACCTACCATGCCAGACCGGGAGTGGACGGCGTGCGAAGCAGCGGAATCAGAAGGGTTCATTTTGATATTGACGGGGACCCGGTGCTGGATCTGACGGAAGGCCTGGATCTGAAGGAGGAATACCGTACAGTTGAGACGACGCTGATTGTACGGTGAGAGGAGCTGACAGCAGCAAAATCGTGCTGAAATAGCGTTACTTTTCACGGGTAGGGGCCGCGAGGTGTTTTTGTGCGCTGTTTGCACAAAAACCCGAGACAGCACGCGCTGGGCATCATGTTGCTTTGAACGGCGAAGCCGTGAAAAGTAACAAATAGCAAGATATAGGCAAAAGTGAGCATTTTGTGAGAAGAAAACCGGCGGATATTGTGTTATCATAGTATGGCAGATGGAATGCGAAAGTCAAAAATCAGGTGGAGGACATGCTGTGAGAGACAGGGAGAAGGCGAAAAAAAGAGCGAAGGAGCTGGTAGGCCGCATGACGCTGGAGGAGAAGGCATCCCAGTTAAGATATGACGCACCGGCCATTCCCAGACTGGATATACCTGCCTATAACTGGTGGAACGAGGGGCTGCACGGCGTGGCGAGAGGCGGAACAGCTACAAGCTTTCCACAGGCCATTGGCATGGCGGCTGCCTTCCATCGGGAGCTTGTGGAGGAGATGGGCAGAATCGTGGCGGCGGAGGGACGGGCGAAATACAATTCCAGCCGCGCATTGGAGGATCGGGACATTTATAAGGGCCTGACCTTTTGGTCGCCTAATGTGAATATTTTCAGGGATCCCAGGTGGGGCAGAGGACATGAGACCTACGGGGAGGACCCGTATTTGACCGGAGAGCTGGGAAAGGCCTATGTAAACGGACTGCAGGGGGACGGAGAGTATATGACGGCGGCGGCCTGCGCCAAGCATTTTGCGGTTCACTCCGGCCCGGAGGCGGTGCGCCACAGCTTTGATGCGAGAGTTTCCCAAAAGGATTTGTATGAGACGTATCTTCCTGCATTTGAAAAGCTGGTAAAGGAAGCCGGGGTGGAAGCGGTGATGGGCGCCTACAACAGAACCAACGGGGAGCCCTGCTGTGGAAGCAAAACGCTGATGCAGGATATTCTGCGGGGAAAATGGGGATTTCAGGGACATTACGTATCGGACTGCTGGGCGGTCAGGGACTTCCACACCAACCATATGGTTACCGATACGGCGGAGGAATCCGCCGCCCTGGCCCTGAAGAGCGGCTGTGACTTAAACTGCGGCAATACGTATCTGCATATGCTGAAGGCCTGCCAGGAGGGGCTGGTGACGGAGGAGGAGATCACGGAGGCTGCGGAGAGACTGTTCACCACCAGATTTTTGCTGGGAATGTTTGATGAGACAGAGTTTGACGGGATTGGATTTGACAGGCTGGAATGTCCGGAGCATGTACAGACCGCGGAGCGTGCCGCGGCGGAGAGCGTGGTGCTGCTGAAAAACAATGGGATTCTGCCTCTTGCAAAAGAAAGCCTGAAGGCCATTGGGGTGATCGGACCCAACGCCGACAGCCGTGCCGCGCTTGTGGGAAATTACCATGGAACCTCTTCCCGGTATATTACCGTGCTGGAAGGAATTCAGGATCTGGCAGGGGAGCAAGTCCGGATCTATTATTCCGAGGGCTGTCATCTGTTCCGGGAAAAGGTGGAATTTCTGGCACAGAGGCAGGACCGCATCAGCGAGGCCGTGGCTGTGGCAAAAAACAGCGATGTGGTGATCCTCTGCCTGGGACTTGACGAAACCCTGGAGGGCGAGGAGGGAGATACGGGCAACAGCTATGCCTCCGGCGACAAGGCGGACCTGCTGCTGCCCAAGGTCCAGCGGGAGCTGGCAGAGGCCGTGATCGGCACGGGCAGGCCTGTGGTGGTACTGAACATGACGGGCAGCGCCATGGATCTGCGGTATATGCAGGATAACGCAGACGCCGTAATGCAGGTATGGTACCCGGGAGCCCGTGGGGGCAAAACCGTGGCGGAGCTGTTGTTTGGGGATATTTCGCCTTCCGGAAAGCTTCCGGTGACCTTTTATAACAGCGCGGAGGAGCTTCCGGACTTTGAGGATTATTCCATGAAGGGAAGAACCTATCGGTATTTTCAGGGAAAGCCGCTGTATCCCTTCGGCTATGGGCTGACCTATGGCAATGTGTCCGTTGAGGAGGTGGTGTGCGGAGGGAACAGCTTCCGGCAGGGGGAGGGCGGCGTTCTGGAGATGGATGTACGAGAAGCTGTCAAAGTCACAGTCAGAGCGGTCAACAGGAGCCTGACCGGCACGGGAGAGGTGATTCAGATTTATGTGAAGGATCTGGATTCTCCGTTTGCCCAGCCTAATGCGAAGCTATGCGCTTTTTCCAGGATTTTTCTGGACGGGAACGAGAGCAGAGAGGTTGAACTGGTGATTCCCGGGGAGGCCTTTACCGTGGTGAATGAGGACGGAGAAACAGTGGAAGGCGGAGAGCATTTCCTGATCAGTGCAGGTCTTGGACAGCCGGATCGGCGGACTGCGGAGCTTACCGGTAAAGAATGCGTTGTCTTTACGATCTTAAAGAGAACCGTTGGGACTGAAAAATAAGAGATACAGAATATTTAGGGAGAAGCTTCACCGATTGTAAAATCATCGGCGGGGCTTTTTTCCTGGGGCAGTAATCGGATGTAAGAAAAAAACAAATTTACCTGTTTATAAACAGCGGGAGATATGATACAATCTCTATTAAAAAGTTCAGCCGGAACACCAATGTCCGGCAGATCGTAAATCATTCCGGCAACAAAACAGGAGGTTGCAGTATGCCAAAGAGAACTGACATAAAAAAAGTAATGATTATAGGCTCCGGTCCCATTATTATTGGACAGGCCTGTGAGTTTGACTATTCGGGAACTCAGGCCTGTAAGGCGCTGAAAAAGCTGGGTTATGAAATCGTATTGGTGAATTCCAATCCTGCTACCATTATGACCGATCCGGAGACGGCGGATGTGACCTATATCGAACCGCTGAATAAGGAGCGTCTGGAGCAGATTATTGCAAAGGAGCGCCCGGATGCTCTTCTGCCCAATCTGGGCGGACAGTCGGGACTCAATCTCTGCGCGGAGCTTGCCGGCGCAGGGATTCTGGAGAAATATCAGGTAAAGGTAATCGGAGTCCAGGTGGATGCCATCGAGCGGGGAGAGGACCGGATCGAATTTAAGAAGGCCATGAACGAGCTTGGCATTGAGATGGCCAGGAGCCAGGTGGCATATTCGGTGGAGGAGGCGCTGCAGATTGCGGACGGTCTGGGATATCCTGTGGTACTGCGTCCGGCTTACACCATGGGAGGCGCCGGCGGCGGCCTGGTATATAATAAGGATGAACTGCGGACCGTCTGCGCCAGAGGTCTGCAGGCTTCTCTGGTGGGGCAGGTACTGGTGGAGGAATCCATTCTGGGCTGGGAGGAGCTGGAGCTGGAGGTGGTGCGGGACGCGGACGGCAATATGATCACGGTCTGCTTCATTGAAAATATTGATCCTCTGGGAGTTCATACAGGAGACTCCTTCTGTGCGGCTCCCATGCTGACCATTTCTCAGGACCTGCAGAAGAGACTGCAGGAACAGGCCTATGCAATCGTGGATTCCGTGCAGGTTATCGGCGGCACCAATGTGCAGTTTGCCCATGATCCCGTCAGTGACAGGATCATTGTCATAGAGATCAATCCCAGGACCTCCCGGTCCTCCGCGCTGGCCTCCAAGGCCACCGGCTTCCCCATTGCTCTGGTCAGCGCCATGCTGGCGGCAGGATTGACTCTGAAGGATATTCCCTGCGGCAAATACGGTACGCTTGACCGGTATGTGCCGGACGGAGACTATGTTGTGATTAAGTTTGCCCGCTGGGCCTTTGAAAAGTTTAAAGGGGTGGAGGACCGGCTTGGGACGCAGATGCGCGCCGTGGGCGAGGTCATGAGCATCGGAAAAAATTATAAGGAAGCCTTTCAGAAGGCTGTCCGTTCCCTGGAGACCGGGCGTTACGGCCTGGGACAGATCCGTAAGCTGGAGGAAAAATCCAGGGAGAAGCTGCTGCGGATGCTGGCTGTTCCTTCCAGCGAAAGGCATTTTGTCATGTATGAAGCCCTGAAGAAGGGGGCGTCCCCGGAGGAGATCCATGAGATCACTCATGTGAAAAAATGGTTTATCGATCAGATGCAGGAGCTGGTTCGGGAGGAGCAGGAGCTTTTGGAGTTTAGAGGAGCCCTTCCCGGGGACGAGCTGCTGATCCGGGCCAAAAAGGACGGTTTTTCGGACAAATATCTAAGCATTCTGCTGGACATTCCCGAGAGCAGGATCCGGGAACGCCGCACGGCCCTGGGGCTGGAGGAGGCCTGGGAGGGGGTTCATGTGAGCGGTACCCCGGACAGTGCCTATTATTATTCCACTTATAACGCGCCGGACCGGAATCCTATCCGAAGCGACAGACCCAAGGTAATGATTCTGGGCGGCGGCCCCAACCGCATCGGTCAGGGTATTGAATTTGATTACTGCTGTGTCCATGCGTCGCTGGCATTGCGGGAATTGGGCTTTGAGACCATTATTGTCAATTGTAATCCCGAGACGGTATCCACGGATTACGACACCTCGGATAAGCTGTATTTTGAGCCGCTGACCCTGGAGGATGTGCTGAGTATATACCAAAAGGAGCAGCCGGTGGGGGTCATCGCTCAGTTTGGCGGACAGACGCCGCTGAATCTGGCTGCGGAGCTGGAAAAGTGCGGTGTGCGCATTCTGGGAACCGCGCCGGAGGTCATCGATCTGGCGGAGGACAGGGATCAGTTTCGTGCCATGATGGACAAGCTGGGAATTCCCATGCCGGAATCAGGCATGGCGTCCACGGTGGAGGAGGCTCTGGAAATCGCCCATAAAATCGGGTATCCCGTGATGGTGCGCCCCTCTTATGTACTGGGAGGCCGGGGCATGGAGGTGGTATATCACGACGAGAGCCTGACAGGCTACATGCAGGCGGCTGTGGGAGTGACGCCGGACCGGCCTATTCTGATAGACCGGTTCCTGAATCATGCCACCGAATGTGAGGCGGATGCCATCAGTGACGGAACCCATGCCTTTGTTCCTGCTGTCATGGAGCATATCGAGCTGGCGGGAATCCACTCCGGAGATTCTGCCTGTATCATTCCTTCCAGACATATTTCGGAGGAGGATGTGGCTGTCATAAAGGAATATACCCGGAGGATTGCCGAGGAAATGCATGTGAAGGGGCTGATGAACATGCAGTATGCCATTGAGGACGGGCAGGTGTATGTGCTGGAGGCCAATCCCAGGGCGTCCCGCACGGTTCCGCTGGTGTCCAAGGTGTGCAATATCCGCATGGTGCCTCTGGCCACGGACATTATTACGTCAGACATAACGGGAAGGCCTTCCCCGGTTCCCGGCTTAAAGGAGAAGGAGATTCCTTATTATGGTGTGAAGGAGGCCGTGTTCCCCTTCAATATGTTCCCGGAGGTAGATCCCATTCTGGGGCCGGAGATGCGTTCCACCGGCGAGGTGCTGGGGCTTGCGCCTACTGTGGGAGAGGCATTTTTCAAGGCCCAGGAGGCCACCCAGACCAGGCTTCCGCTGGAAGGCACGGTGCTGATCAGCGTAAACCGCAGGGACAAGGCCGAGGTGGTGGAGGTGGGGAAGGCATTTCAGGAGGCCGGATTTAAGATCCTGGCCACCGGCACCACCTGCGCACTGCTGCAGGAGGCAGGGGTTCCTGCCACGCTGGTCAAGAAGCTTTACGAGGGCAGACCCAATGTGCTGGATCTGATCACCAACGGGGACATTGACCTGATCATCAATTCTCCGGTGGGAGACGAGAGCGTGCATGACGACAGCTATCTGAGAAAGGCGGCCATCAAGGGCCGGATTCCATACATGACCACCATTGCCGCTGCCCGGGCCACCGTGGAAGGAATCCTTCAGGTCCAGAGGGCCGGCAACGGGGAGATTCATTCCCTGCAGGGATTACATGGGCAGATCCGGAATTTGGGGTGATATGCACGAATTTTGGGGTTGCTTTTTATCCGGGAGACTGTGGACAAATGGGAGGAAGCAATATGGAAGAATTGCTGTATGGTGCGGCGTATTATGATGAATATATGCCCTTTGAGCGCCTGGAAAAAGATGTGGAAATGCTGAAACAGGCCAATATGAATCTGGTGAGAATCGCGGAATCCACCTGGAGCACTCTGGAGCCGGAGGACGGTGTGTTTGACTTTCACCATATTGACCGTGTGCTGAATGCCATGGGAGATGCCGGTATACACGTGATTGTGGGAACGCCCACCTATGCTGTGCCCTCCTGGATGACACAGCGGTATCCGGATATTCTGGTGACCACTAAGGGAGGCAGGAGGATCTACGGGGCCAGGCAGATCATGGACATCACCAATAAGGCCTACCTTTTCTACTGCGAGAGGGTGATCCGCAGGCTCATGGAGCATGTGAAGGACCATCCGGCGGTTATAGGGTATCAGATCGACAATGAGACCAAGCATTTTGGCACGGCCAGTGAAAACGTACAGAGGGACTTTGTAGTTTATCTGAAGGAAAAGTTCCATGGAGATGTGGAGGCAATGAACCGGGAGTTCGGGCTGAACTACTGGAGCAATGCGGTGCACTCCTGGGAGGATTTCCCGGATGTGAGAGGCACCATCAACGGAAGTCTGGGAGGAGAATTTGAACGGTTTCAGAGAAAGTTGGTGACGGACTTCCTGGGATGGCAGGCAGGACTGGTCAGAGAGTACAAACGGGAAGATCAGTTTATTACCCACAACTTTGATTTCGGATGGAAGGACGGCTCTTACGGGGTACAGCCGGATGTGGATCATTTTCAGACGGCGAAATGTCTGGATATTACCGGATGTGATATTTACCATCCCTCCCAGGATAAACTGACAGGAGCGGAGGCAGCGTTTGGCGGGGACTTGGCCAGATCCCTGAAGCAGGATAATTATTTTGTGCTGGAGACCCAGGCCCAGGGCTTCCCCCTGTGGACGCCCTACGACGGACAGCTTCGTCTGCTGGCCTTTTCTCATTTGGCCAGCGGGGCGGATATGGTGGAATATTGGCACTGGCATTCCCTGCACAACGCCTGCGAGACCTACTGGAAAGGGGTGCTGAGCCATGATTTTGGCGAAAACAGAACCTATCAGGAGGCCGCTGCTGTGGGCGCCGATTTCCGGCGGCTGGGAAAGCATCTGATTCATCTGAAAAAGGAAAATAAAGCAGCCGTGCTGGTAAGCAATGAAGCTTTGACCGGCTTAAGCTGGTTTCCTTTGGGAGACGGAAGAGATTATAACGATGTGGTTCGTTGGATCTATGACGCATTATATGAGATGAATGTGGAATGTGACTTTATTTTTCCGGAAGCGGAGAATCTGTCTGATTATAAGGTGATTTTTATGCCGGCGCTTTACTGTGCATCGGAGGCGCTGCTGCTTCGACTGAAAGACTTTGTCCGGGACGGAGGCGTTCTGGTGGGAACCTTTAAGTCCTGTTTTGCAAACGAAAACGTAAAGGTGTATTCGGATGCACAGCCTCATATTCTGCAGGAATGCTTCGGGGTGACCTACGACCAGTTTTTCACGGCGGAGGAGATGCCGCTGGAGGAGGTGCTTTCGGAAACGTGCCGGGGGAAGGATTTGCAGCAGGAAAAGTCCTGCCGGAGTGAAGCGGTTTTGGAAGGCAGGCATTGCGTGAATGCAAAAGAGGAAGGAATGGATCTGGTTTCGGAAAAGACAGAGTCTGCCCGGGGATTTATGGAATGCCTGCGGCCTCAGGGAGCCAGGGTGCTTGCCCGGTATTCCCATTCCAACTGGGGACAGTATGCTGCTGCTGTCTGTAATGACTTCGGCAGAGGAAGGACTTATTACCTGGGCTGTATGTGTTCGCCTGCGCTTCTGAAAAGGATTCTCAAATCGGCGCTGGACAGGGCAGAGATTAAGGGGAACGAGGGATCTTCGGGCTTTCCCGTCATCGTTCGCAAGGGGATCAACAGGCTGGGAAGAGAGATTGTTTATATGCTGAATTATTCAGGGGAATCCCATATGGGATATTGCCCCCGGGGAACATACCGGGAGCTGTTGTCGGAAAAACAATATTTCACAGGTGAAACGATTCTTCTGGAGGGCTGGGGCATGGCCATTCTGGAGAGGGAAGAGAAGCTGAGCAAATAGCGGGAGGAAATGATGGCAGGGTATTTATTTTCTCATTTTATCGGTGAGGAAAAGGACGGAGAACAGATTTATTTTGCGGTGAGCCGTGACGGACTGCATTGGAAGGATCTAAATGCAGGTATGCCGGTGCTTTATTCGCATATCGGAACCTGCGGCGTCAGGGATCCTTTTCTGGTGAAGAATCCCCGAAGCGGAAGAAACTATCTGATCGCCACGGATCTGCGGATCGAGGCGGGAAAGGGCTGGACCTGCGCCCAGGAGCAGGGCAGCCGCGACCTGATTGTGTGGGAATCCCAGGATTTGATCCATTGGAGCAGGGAGCGTGCCTGTACCGTGGGAATTCCGGAGGCAGGCTGTGTCTGGGCGCCGGAGGCGGTGTATGACATGGAGAAGGAGGCCTTTCTGGTATTTTTTGCGTCAAAGGTAAGGAAAGAAGGAGAACAAAAGGGAAAGCACAGGATCTATGCGGCCTATACAAAGGATTTTCATGAATTTTCCGAAACCTTCCTGTATTTTGAAAAGGAAGAAGATGTGATCGATACTACCATTCTGGAAAGCCAAGGGCGGTATTACCGCATATCCAAGGATGAGACCACTAAAAGACTGATTCTGGAGTCTTCGGAAGCGCTGCTGGGGCAGTATGTCAGGATCGAAAGCCCTGTGCTGGACGCTCTGGAGGGAGTGGAAGGGCCGGAGGGGTATCTGCTTCCCGACGGAAGGTGGTGCCTTATGGCAGACCAGTTTCAGAAAGGGGAAGGATATCTGCCCATGGTAACGGAAAGTCTGGAAACAGGAGATTTCCGGATTCTTTGCCGGGACGAATACGACATGGGAGAAACAAGGAAGAGGCATGGGGGAGTCCTGAGGATTACAGACGAGAAATATGGAGAGCTGGTTCGTGCCTTCGGATTCTAAAGGTAAAAAGGATAGATTTTAAACGGGGTGATAAGGGTATAGTTTTCGGAGATCCGCATATGCTATGTAAAATGGCAGGCATGGAGGTATGCAATGGGATCTATCTGGACGGCAGAAACCGAGATCAGGAGCCGGGAGCCTCTTCCGGGAGACATGAGTGTAGAGGCTGTGGTCATAGGCGCAGGAATGGCGGGGATTTTAACGGCATATTATTTGCAGCAGGCAGGAATATCGGCGGCGGTCCTGGAGGCAGACAGGATCGGGAGCGGACAGACGAAAAATACTACTGCCAAGATTACATCTCAGCACAATCTGATCTATGACAGCCTGATCCGGACTTGGGGAAGCAGGACGGCAGAGCGCTATGCCCGGATCAACGAAGCGGCTATCGGGGAATATGAGAGACTGATTCAGGAAAAGGGGATCCATTGTGATTTTGTCAGATGTCCTGCTTTTTTGTATTCCCGGACAGAAGGGGCGTCTTTGAAGCGGGAGGCGGAGGCTGCAGTGGCCCTTGGAATTAAGGCAGTCTTTGAAACGGACAGTGAGCTTCCCTTTTCTGTGGCGGGCGTCACCAGGTTTGACGGGCAGGCCCGGTTTCAGCCCCTCCGTTTTCTGGAAAAGCTGTCGGAGGAAGTGACGGTATATGAACAGACCCGGGTGCTGAGAGCGGAGGAAAAGCTGGTAGAGACGGACAGGGGATGTGTGCGGACAGAGCATATTGTGTTTGCCGCACATTTTCCTTTTCTCAATGTGCCGGGATATTATTTTGCGCGAATGTATCAGGAGCGGAGTTATGTGACGGCGCTGGAGGGTGCGGGAAGACTGGAAGGAATGTATCTGGGAGTGGATCCGGACGGGTTATCTTTTCGCCCCTATGGAGAATTTCTGCTGCTGGGCGGGGGAAGCCATCGGACAGGAGTAAACCGGCAGGCAGGAAGACCTGCCGGCAAAGCATCCCAGAGCCGTCAGAAGGCTTTTGGGATGCCGGAGCGGGGCTGCAGATATGGATGGCTTCGGGAGCAGGCGCGGGCATTTTATCCCGGATGCAGTGAGGCGGCTCACTGGTCGGCGCAGGACTGTATGACGCTGGACGGTCTTCCCTATATCGGACGGTTTTCCAGAAGGAGGCCCGGGTGGTATGTGGCCACAGGCTTTGGAAAATGGGGAATGACCACGGCTATGGCCGGGGCCCGGATCCTGACTGCCCTGATCACCGGGCAGGAATGTCCGGAAGCGGATATTTTTTCGCCTCAAAGGCATTTTACGGCCCGGGCGGCGAAGGAATTGCTGTCCCATGGTGCCCATACAGTAAAAGGGCTGGCAAAGCATCTGCTGCCCGCGGAAAATGACAGGATCATTCCAAACTGCCCCCATATGGGCTGCAGGCTGGAATGGAATCCGGATGAAGAGAGCTATGACTGTCCCTGTCATGGATCCCGTTTTGACAGAGAAGGACATTTGATCGATAACCCGGCGCAGACGGATTGCCGGAGAAGATTATAATAATTTTAGAAAATATATCTTGCAGAGTTGCCTTGGGTGTGATAGTTTATTTTAAAAGCATATTGATTCTGGATTTATTCTGACACTTCTAAATCGTCATTTTCAACATCGGAAAATCTATGCTTTTTATTCAGACATTTTTCAGACAAACAATTAAAAAGCAGAGGATTTTCAAATGTGTGCCATCCGCAGACGTGTCCTCTGTATGCAAAGGAGGAGTAAGGATGGATGTTGTATCATTAAAGTACGACTTCAGCTTCAAGCATCTGATGCTGAATGAGAAGGTAAGGAAGTATTTCATCAGTGATGTGCTGGGGATTCCTGTGGAGGAGATCCGGTCCGTGCGGCTTTCCAACCCGTTTTTGTGGAAGCGTTACAGAAAACAGAAGCAGGGGATCCTGGATATTCTGGTGGAGCTGAACGATGACAGCAAAGTGAATATAGAACTTCAGATCAAGATGCTTGCACACTGGGACAGGAGGAGTCTCTTCTATCTTTCCAAGATGTACACGGAAAATCTCTTGGCCGGAGAGAAATACCAGAAGCTGAAACGGTGTATCTGTATCAGTATTTTTGACTTCCGAGTGAACGACAGCCCGGAGTATCATCAGATTTACCGGCTTCGGAATAAAGAGGGATGAGAGTTTTCAGACAGGTTCGAGGTACATGTGATCGAGCTTGGGAAGGAGCTGAACGGAAGGTCGGCGCTGGATGACTGGATTAAGCTGTTTAATGTAAAAACTGAGGAGGAGCTGAATATGCTGCAGACGAAGAATCCGGGAGTTTTGGAAGCGATCAGCGAGGTGAGGAAAATGAGTTTGGGAAAGGGACTGCGGGCTTTGTACGAGGCTCATCTGAAGGAGGTCAGGGACCGGTGGGCTAGAGAGGACTATGTGCGGATGGAGGGGGAGGAAAAGGGAAGAGCGGAAGGGGAGGCATTGGGAGATTTAAGGCGGAGCAGACAGGTGATATTTGATCTGCTGGAGGAATTGGGAAATGTTCCAGAAGACATTCGGAGCCTTATTGACAACGAAACGGATTTGACGGTTCTGCAAAAATGGCTTAAAGTGGCGGCCCGGGCGGGAAATTTTAACGATTTTCGAGATCGGATCAGGTCGTAAGAAAATCCGTATTGCATTCTTTGTGGAGATGAGTGTATGATAGATGAAGGGCGTAAAGCCCGAGTAATTTCGGGAAGGTGATTACAATTACACAGAATTCACAAAAGAAGTCAGGGACAGTACAAATTTCACATACGAAGGACATGACGAAGGGCAATCCCTATTCGCTGATGATTGGTTTTGCTCTGCCTATATTTTTAAGTCAGGTGTTTCAACAGCTGTACAATACGGCAGATGCGCTGATTGTGGGTCGATTTCTGGGAACCAATGCGTTGGCGGCTGTGACCTCCTCCGGCACCCTCATATTTCTCATGATCAGTTTCTTTGCCGGGATTGCCATGGGAGCCGGCGTAGTGATTTCCCGGTATTTTGGCGCAGGAGATCAGGACCGGGTATCCCGGGCCATACATACGGTGCTGGCTTTTGGCCTGGTCAGCGGTCTGCTTCTGACCGTGATTGGAGTGGCGCTTACACCCACGTTTCTGGTGTGGATGCAGACGGATCCGGAGGTGCTGCCCGAGGCAGTGTCTTATTTCCGATATTATTTTCTCGGTTCTCTGGCACTGGTATATTATAATGTCTGCCGCAGCATTATGAACGCGCTTGGTGACAGCCGGAGGCCTCTGTATTACCTGATTTTTTCATCGGTTCTGAACGTGCTGCTGGACGTGGTGTTTCTTGCGGTGTTCCGCTGGGGAGTGTGGGCGGCAGCTGTGGCTACGGTAATTTCACAGGCGGTCAGTGTGGTTTTGTGTATGCGCCAGCTGTTTCGCAGGGGAAATATTTATACGGTGGAGTGGCGAAAGATCCGCTTTCACGCAGATATGCTCCGGGAGATTGTACGCAACGGCCTGCCCTCGGGCGTCCAGAACTCCGTTATTGCGTTTGCCAATGTGATCGTCCAGTCACAGATCAATTCCTTCGGCATGCTGGCCATGGCGGGCTATGGCACCCATTCCAAGATCGAGGGTTTTGCCTTTTTGCCGATTACCAGCTTTAATATGGCCAGTACTACGTTTATCAGCCAGAATCTGGGAGCAAAGCAGTATGACCGGGCCAGGCAGGGGGCCAGATTCAGCATCCTGGCGGCTATGGTTTTATCGGAGCTGATAGGTGTTTTCAATTATTTGCTGGCGCCCCAGCTGATCGGAGTATTTGACCAGACGCCTGGTGTGATCGAATTTGGGGTGAGGCAGCTGCGCACCCTGGCGCCGTTTTATTTTCTGCTGGCCTTTTCCCATGCGGTGGCGGCCGTCTGCCGCGGTGCGGGCAAGGCGTTTGTTCCCATGTGCGTCATGCTGGCGGTGTGGTGCGGTCTGCGGATCACTTACATTGTGGGCATTATGCATTTTGTCCGGGAGATCGGCTATATTTATTGGGCCTATCCCCTTACATGGGGGATCAGTTCGATTATCTATCTGATTTATTATCTGCGCAGTGACTGGGTGCATGGATTTGACAAAAAGGAGGAAAAGGCCTCAATATGAATCTGGAAATGATAGAGGCGGGATGGCTGTCTATTCTGCCTCCGCTGATTGCAATTACGCTGGCTCTGATTGGAAAAGAGGTGTATTCTTCTCTTTTCTTGGGGATTCTATCAGGCATGTGTGTATACTGCTTATTTACCGGCGGAAATCTTCTGCAGGCGGTTACCTACGTATTTGATATGATTGCGGGAAAAATCGGCGAGAACGGTTACATGATTATTTTCCTTGTGCTTCTGGGCTCCCTGGTGGTAGTGGTCACCCGGTCAGGAGGCTCTGAGGCCTATGGACAGTGGGCCGGCAGACGGATCAAAAATCCCGTCAGCGCAAAGCTGGCCACGTCCCTGCTGGGGCTTTTGATCTTTATCGACGACGGCTTCAACTGTCTTACCGTGGGAACGGTCATGCGGCCCATTACAGATAAATGCAGAATTTCCCGGGAGAAACTGGCTTACCTGCTGGATGCCACGGCAGCTCCGGTGTGTATTATTGCGCCTATCTCCAGCTGGGCGGTGGCGGTGGCTTCCGAGGTGGAGGAGGCAGGAGGCCTGAACGCTTTTGTCCGGACGATTCCCTACAACCTTTATGCCATTTTGACCATCATTATGGTTTTTTTTCTGAGCGCTACTGATTTTGACTTCGGTCCTATGAAGAAGGCGGAAGAGGCCGCATCCAGGGAGACTCAGAAAGCGCAATTAAAGGATAAGAGCACATCTTCAAAAGAAGAAAGGCGGTCAGGGAAAGAGGAAAGGCTGTCCGGGAAAGAAGAGAGGCTGCCCGGGAAACAAAGGAAGCTTTCTGCGGCAGAAGAAAAGGCGTCTGGGAAAGAAAAGAAGGCGGGAAAGGGAACCGTGCTGGATCTGGCGGCGCCGGTTCTGACATTGATTGTCTGCGCCATTCTGGGCATGGCCTACGTGGGCGGTTTTTTTGAGGGAAGGCCCTTTGCGGAGGCCATCGGTGAAAATCCTACGGCCGGTCTGACCCTGGGAACCTTTGCCGGGCTGACAGCGGCGATGATTTTATATGTACCGCGTAAAATCATGAGTGTACGGGAATTTATGGAGGGAGTGATCGAAGGGATCAGGACCATGATCCCGGCGCTGACCATCCTGATTTTGGCATGGGCGCTGGGCGGAGTGTGCCGGGAAATGATCGGAACAGGTATTTTTGTGAGTCATTTTGTAGCGGATGTCCATCTTCCTTTCAGTTTTCTGCCTGCGATTATATTTGCGGTGGCGGCTTTTTTGTCCTTTTCCATGGGAACGGCCTGGGGAACCTTTGGGATTCTGCTTCCTATAGTATCCATGCTTTGCGCGGGGGAGACTGGCAGCGCCGTTCTGATACCTTCCCTGGGAGCCACCCTGGCGGGATCCGTATATGGTGATCACTGTTCCCCTATATCCGACACCACAATATTGGCGTCAACCGGGGCTCAATGCGAACATCTCCGCCATGTGGAGACTCAGCTCCCATATGCGACTCTGGTGGCGGCGGTGTGCTTTGCAGGATATCTGGTGGCGGGATTTACACGGAATCCCTGGGCCACGGTAATGGCATCGGTGGTTTTATTATTCCTTGTTTTTGGAGCGGTCCGGCATGTGTCGTCCCGTCATTCTTTTGGGGACGGAAAGGCCAGTGGAGAGGGTATCGGAAAAAATAGTGCTTGACAAATTTCGTATGTAAGTGCATAATGTAGACCGGAAAGGGCAAAGGCGTCTTTGAGTCACACTCAAGGGCGCTTTTTCTTTTACCGTAATAAAGGCAAAGGCGTCTTTTGTGATTGGGGCACGAAAGGCGCCTTTGTCCGTAAGGCGAATTTGCAGTGCTTAGAGGTACCGGACAGATTGTCCGGTGAAAGGGAGGATGATGCATATGGGAGCAACAGAAATTATGGAACTTGTGGAGACGGCGGTCACCGGCGAAGTATTTGGTGTCTGGTTCTTGATCGGAGCCGCCCTGGTATTTTTCATGCAGGCAGGCTTCGCCATGGTGGAAACAGGGTTTACCAGAGCTAAGAATGCCGGGAATATCATCATGAAAAATCTGATGGATTTTTGTATTGGCACGGCAGTGTTTATTGTGCTGGGGTTCAGTCTGATGATGGCAGAGGATTATGCATTTGGGGTGATTGGGATTCCCAACCTGAAGATCTTTATGGATTTTGGGGGATTTATTCAGGAAAACGCATCGAGCTTTGTGTTTAATCTTGTGTTCTGTGCCACAGCAGCCACCATTGTTTCGGGATCCATGGCAGAAAGGACAAAATTTGCTTCCTACTGTATTTATTCGGCAGCGATTTCCCTTTTTGTCTATCCTGTGGAGGCGGGATGGGTCTGGAATTCTCAGGGCTGGCTTGCACAGCTGGGTTTTCATGACTTTGCAGGCTCTGCGGCTATTCACTCAGTGGGTGGTATCACAGCATTGATCGGTGCAATCATGGTGGGGCCCCGGCTTGGAAAGTATAAGAAGGATAAGGCAGGAAAGGTGTCCGGAGTCAATGCGATCCAGGGCCATTCCATTACGTTGGGAGCACTGGGGTGTTTTATTCTCTGGTTTGGATGGTATGGCTTTAACGGAGCGGCAGCCTGGAACGGAACATCTCTGGCCTCTATTTTTTTGACTACGACCATTGCTCCTGCCATAGCCACTTGCGTTGCCATGATTTATACCTGGATTAAGAACGGGAAACCGGATGTGTCTATGTGTCTGAATGCATCCCTGGCGGGACTGGTAGGGATTACCGCAGGCTGTGACGCTTTGGATGCTTTGGGCTCCGTTATCGTGGGGGTGGTGTCTGGCATCCTGGTAGTAGTGGTGGTGGAGGTTTTGGATCTGAAACTTCACATTGACGACCCGGTGGGAGCCGTCGGAGTTCATCTGGCCAATGGTGTTTGGGGAACGCTGGCTGTGGGACTTCTGGCCAGTCCTGCCGCGCCTGCCGGTCTGGAAGGCCTGCTTTATACAGGCAAAATGGGCCTTCTGGGCATACAGACGCTTGGTATCCTGGCTGTACTTCTTTGGACAGCAGTATGTATGACGCTTGTTTTTGTGGTCATCAAAAAGACTGTGGGACTTCGGGTTTCTGCGGAGGAGGAAATTCAGGGACTGGACAGTACGGAGCATGGCCTGCTCAGTGCCTATGCAGATTTTGCGCCGGCGGTGGAGAGTCTGGATTATGGGTTTACATCAGGGACAGTAACCGGGGAAGCGCCGACGGCGGTAATCGGAGAAACGCCGGCGGCAGAGGCAGTTCCCGTCAAAAGGGTTCCTGCCTTTGAGAAGGGAGATCCCAAGTTTACAAAAATCGAGATTATCTGTAAGGAATCCCGGCTGGAAGCTTTGAAGAATGCCATGATGGAGATTGGAATTACAGGCATGACAGTCTCCCATGTATTGGGCTGCGGCGTGCAGAAGGGCAGGCCGGAATATTACCGCGGTGTACAGGTGGAGGCTAATCTTCTGCCCAAGGTACAGGTAGACATGGTGGTCAGTAAGGTGCCTGTGCAGAGTGTGATTGATACTGCTAAAAAGGTTCTTTATACCGGACATATCGGCGACGGCAAGATATTTGTGTATGATGTGGAAAATATAGTAAAGGTTCGCACCGGCGAGGAAGGCTTTGATGCCCTGCAGGATGTGGAATAAGAATTTGAGTGATTTTGTGCCGCAGCCAGCGGCATGCAGGGAAGAATAAAGGAAGGAGTCGTATGAGTCTGCACGAAGAATGCGGTGTGTTTGGGATTATCAGTCCTCATATTGCTCATGTGGCGGAAACTGTATATTATGGATTGTATGCTCTGCAGCACCGGGGGCAGGAGAGCTGCGGGATTGTAGTTAACGATGATGGTGTATTTTCCTCCTGTAAGGATCTGGGGTTGGTCAGCGAGGTTTTTACCGCGGATACATTATGCCGGCTGCCCCAGGGAAATATGGCGGTGGGACATGTGCGCTATGGAACAACTGGAGGAAGCAGCCGCAGAAATTGTCAGCCTTTGGAGGTCAACCATCAGAAGGGGAAAATGGCTCTTGCACACAACGGAAACCTCAGCAATGCGGTTCAGCTGCGGGATGAGCTGGAGCTGTCCGGCGCCATTTTCCACACCACCAGCGACACGGAGACCATTGCCTACATCGTTACCAGAGAGCGTCTGAGAACCTCTTCTATCGAAGAGGCTCTCAGCGGTGCCATGGGTATTCTGGAAGGGGCTTATTCTCTGATCCTGATGTCTCCCCGGAAGCTGATCTGTGCCAGGGATCCTTACGGTTTCCGCCCACTCTGTTATGGGCAGACGGAGGATGGAATGTATGTGGCGGCTTCCGAAAGCTGCGCTCTGAAGGCTGTGGGAGCAAAATTTATAAGAGACCTGGAGCCGGGAGAAATTCTTGTGTTTGGTCCGGAGGGGATCGTATCCCGCAGAGAGCACTGTGAAAAAAAGGAAAAAAGGCTGTGTATTTTTGAATACATTTATTTTGCCAGACCGGATTCCGTTCTGGACGGCGTATCGGTTCATGAAGCCAGAATCCGGGCAGGAAGGATATTGGCCCGGGAACATCCGGTTCAGGCGGATATGGTAGTGGGAGTGCCGGATTCAGGGATGGATGCCGCTCTGGGGTTTGGCATGGAGTCGGGGATTCCCTATGAGATTGGACTGATCAAGAACAAGTATATTGGAAGAACTTTTATTTCGCCCGGTCAGCACACCCGGACGGATCAGGTGCGAATTAAGCTCAGCGCCATAGAGGAATGTGTCAGAGGAAAGAGGGTGGTGCTGGTGGATGATTCTATAGTGAGAGGCACTACCAGCGGGCGTATTGTCCGGCTTCTGCGGGAAGCCGGAGCCAGAGAGGTTCATATGCGTATTTCCTCGCCGCCTTTTCTGAATCCCTGCTACTATGGAACCGATATTGATTCCCGGGAGCATTTAATTGCCTGCCGTCACAGTGTTTTAGAGACGGCGGAGATTATCGGCGCGGACAGTCTTGGATACCTGCCTGTTCCGGAGCTTAGTTCTCTGGTTGGAGGATGCGGATACTGCAGTGCCTGCTTTGACGGGCATTATCCCACACCGGTTCCCGCCGACACCCGAAAAGACCGGTTTGAGCAAAAGCTGTCCTTGCAGGCACGGCCTCTTGACTCATCGCTCGCAGGAATAAAGTAATATTACAGCTTCAACAGCCAGAAAAATAATCAATATCGGCAATAACATGGGCAGTGCCCCAACTGCCGCCCCAAGGAAAAGCATAATCACCGGGACAATGTATTTTCGCGGATGATGCCACAGGTCGCTCTCGATTTTCCAGCCCCGCACGGGAAAAAACCATTCCAGCAGGAGGGAACAAAACGCACTTTGCAAGGCAAAGAAAAGGGCGGCGGCAATGGTGGACAGAGAAACACTGCCAGTCTGGATCTGCAGACTGCAAAGGAAAATAATATTTGCGGTTATATTGCATAAAAAGATCAACAGGCAATAGGGTACGCAAAAGGTTTTCCTCTGACCTGGCAGGAAACGGACGGCCTGCTCCAGCGCCGGGTCAGCGGACAGCAGGATACAGACGGGAGTATTCAGGGACAAAATGGCGAAGCCAATGGGAACGGCGGCCAGGCTTTCCACTCCTTTGAAAAAAAGCGGCAGTACAAGGGCAGCACACCACATAACAGCTGTATTTGCCAGATAATTTTTGTGGGATTGAAAATATCGAAAAAAATATCTCCATACGGAATAATGTCCATGTCCTTTTACCGCGGGGGTGTTGACTTCTCCCTCCGGATGATAAAAGCAATATGCGTCTGTACATTGTAAAAGCATGGCGGCAAGAACAATGTTGACAATCATCCACAATAGGAACCAGGGTCTGTTCTGCCAAAACAGAATGGAGGCAAACAGGACGGCAGTCCAAAGACCGCCCCAATACCAAAATTTTTTGGCGGAATAAACAGCGGCAGTCATGAGGACTGCATTTACCGCGCAAAGAATGCTTCCAAGGATTTCGGTGGGGTTCCGCACGGATACAGCCAGTAAAACTGCCCAAAGTCCTGCGGTTTTGGTTGAAAGGGTATAGGCGCCTAAGGCAGCTGTATACGAAAGGACAAATGACCGGCGGTGAAAAGGAGCCATCATCATATTCTGCATATGGCAGGTGCGGGACTCTGAAGCTAAGCACTGCCACATGATGCCTGCAGTAAAAGTACTTATCATCAAATACAAAATACGAGATGAGATCGGTATCCTCAAATCGGCAATATACAATCCCCAGAATACGATGAGATCAATAAAAGCAGTCCGTGTCAGCTTCTCATATTTTGCTCCAAACACTTTTTTTGCGAAAGCCTTAAAAATTATTTTCATAATGCAGAGCCTCCCGAATTTCTGCTGCGTTTACATGTCCGTGCTCAAAGGTTCGTGAAATTTTCCCGCTTTCCAGAACGAATACCCGGTCTGAGGTCAGTGTGATGCTTTCCAGAATATGGGAGGAAAACAGTACTGTTCCATGATTCTTGTAGTCTGTAATCAGCCGATATAAATATTCGGTGCTTTGGAAGTCCAGCCCGTTGACCGGCTCGTCAAGGAGAAGCAGTTTTGGTTTCAGTGCAAAGGCGGTAATCAAAAATACTTTTTTACAATTGCCGGTAGACAGATCCTTCAGCAGGGTGTCCATGTAATTTTCAAAGTGAAATCCCCGTACCAGCGCCGATACATCGGACAGCTCCTTTCCGTAAGCATTAAAAACATAGGACAGGTATTCCCGGAAGGTAAAATATTGAAAAGAATTGTCCTCCGCAAACACGGTATAGCGGCAGCGCTTGAAATCCTGCGCCCGAAGATTGGCAGGCCTGCCGCATAGCAGGATGCTGTCGGCGCAAAAGCCGGAGAGCAGTCCGGACAATACCTTCAAAAAGGTGGTTTTTCCGGCTCCGTTTAAACCGATCAGACCTACAGCTTCATGTTCGTTCAGCTCCAGAGATAAATTGGACAGCACCATTTTTTCCCTGTCATACCATGTGTTTAAACCTTTTACAGCCAAGAGAGAGTTTTTCATTTTGTCCTCCTTACCGATCCTTTTCCTTTTTCCATGCTTTATAAGCGGAATACAGGAAAGCCCCGCCTAAGATAACATAGAGGCCGGCCATTTGAAGATTTCCGGACATACCGCTTACAATGGCTGCCGCCAGCCAGATCAGACTCATAATTCCGCGAATGTATATATGACGCATAATTGTTACCTCCTGAAATGTTTTTGTCTGTTACATCTAAACTATAGCTGAAAAAAGAAGCCTGTGCGGATATGTCCGCAATCGGCTTCTTTTTGACCGCGAATGGCAGCAAGAATTTATATGTCTTACAGCTGGATATATGTTATTCGTCGGACACGCCCTGAAAAGAAAGAGTGGCAACAGCCCGGAAGGTGCCTTCCTGATAGGAAGTCTGCACCGTGCCTTCGTATTTTTGAGCGGCGGTCAAAGCGCTTTTCAACCCCCATCCGTGCAAACCGTTTTCTTGCTTTGTTGATTCCAGTACGCCGTCTTTCTGGACGGGCGAAGGTCCAAAGCTGTTCTCTACCTTTATGACCAGCATTTGATTGATACGACGGATGGTAAGCCGGATAAACCGCCTGTCTTTTTCCGGCACCTGCTGTGCTGCTTCCAGGGCATTATCTAAAAGATTTCCCAATATTGCACACAGGTCGGCGCTGCGAAGATTGGTGCGGCGGGGAAACTCAACCTGTGTCTGATACTGTATACCGTCGGCCTCGGCGGCCCGGGCTTTGCTGTTAATGAGATAGTCCGCAGTTTCGTCTCCCGTCCATACGGCTGCAGACTCCTGCACAGGAGCCTGCAGCTCGTCCAGATACTGCAGGGCTTCCTCCAGCTTTTTATGAGAAAGGAGCCTGCGCAATGCTCCTATATGATTGTGAAAATCATGAAACAGCCTGGCATTTGCCGCATACGCATGATTTAATGCGGTATAGTCCCGCTCCAGCAGCTGGGCCTGCTGGGTTTTTAACTCCGCCAGCTCTTTTTCAACCTGGTATTGCCGATTCATATTGAACACCAGGACGGATGTCATCAGCACAACGGCTAAAATTGTCCACATATCCAGGATATCATCCGGGATTGTCAGCGCGGTTTGTTCCGATAAAGTGATTACTGCAATAAAGCCTGCCACAGCAAGCGCCGACGCAAAGCGAAACGCTTCTTTTCCCGCCATGTCTGGGTGTTTCCACAGGTACAGCGCCGCAGCGGCTGACAGCACGGAAAAAAGCCATACGGCAATTTGGCCTATTGCCGTATCGGGGACGAGAAAGGCAGGGGAGTGAAATAATACGCCCAGCCATGCGGCAATCAGAAACTGCCAGAAGGAAGCCGCAAGCTGGTAAAAAATCCCCATGAACAGGCTTATTCTGGATTCTGCGCGCTGAAAGCGGCGGGCGCAGAAGGCAAGCCAGACAGCTTCTGCGCTCATGCGGTAAAAACCGGACAAGTCCGCTGCAGACAATGCGGCGGTTATGCCGGCAATGCCGGCCAGGGATATTATCACACCCTTCCTCCCGGGCTTTTTAGCCGGCAGAAGCCGGAAAACGAAAAACAGAAATGCCGCAGCCTGCAGACACAGAGCTCCCATATGCGAAAACAGAATCAGCGGATTTATCATATATGTGTCCCCCAATAATGGTTGATCTGCTCCTTTACTTCCTGCAGATGGGAGCGGCTGATGGGGAGGATCGTCCCGCTCTTAAGAACTGCCGTCCCGTCCTTAATCTGCATTATGTGTATCAAATTCACGATACAGCCCCGGTCAATAAAAAGAAATTCCTCCGCATCCAATTCCCCGTAAACCTGCTGCAGGCTTTTTCGTACCTTTGACATTCCGCCGGAAGCGGCGATACGGGCGTTTTTCCCGTCGCGTTCAATGTAGTAGATATCCCGGTAAGGGATTTTCTCAAGACGGCTGTTTGTCTGAATGGTATAGGCTTTTCCCTCTTCCAGCTCGATCAATTTGACCGCATCCCGTATGGCGGCGGGAAGCCTCGTTTCCAGAGTATTCTTGGGCACGTATCGAAAAACGGACAGCTCAAAAGCATCTATGGCGTATTCGATGTGGGAAGTGATAAAGATAATTTTTACATTGGGCAGAAACGGCTTGATTTTTTCTGCAATTTCCATACCTGTATTTCCCGGCATTTCTATGTCCAGTAAAATCAGGTCAAAGAAAAAGTGATCTTCGGTTATATCATAGAGCAGATTATCGCCGGCAGTATAGACATCAATTTTGCCAACGCTTCCACATTGCTTTAAACAAATCCCCACAATTTCCTTATGGGCTTGAACAGCCTCTTTGTCGTCATCACAGACCGCTATGCGTAACATGATTTCACCTCGCTTACAAGAGGTCATTATACTATGTCCCGTCAGGTTTCTCAAGCCCGGCAAAATTGCATTTCCGTGGAATTTTGCCAGACAGAATTGTTTTTGGCTTATGTTTGTGATAAGGTTAATACAATAATTGGGTTAAGAAGATTACGGAAGGAGGGGAATATAAATGGAGAATGTAAATATGGAAGGCTCTTATACCGCATATGAAATTGTTCCGCTGCCCAAAGAAAAATGGCAGGGAACGCTCATTCCCATGCGGTATACCACCACAGAATATTATGATGTGTCGGTCGGACAGAAGGAAGACGGCTTTCGGGTGACGCTGGAGAAAAAGACATTTGCGGAGCCGGTCAGTCATACTCCGGAGGAGTATGATTTTCCGGACAAGCTGTACCAGGAGCACTGGGAGAAGGCCTGCGCCTGGGGAGTGCTGGAGGGGCAGGAGATGATTGCCTGTATTGAAACCTGCCCGGAGGAGTGGTCCAACCGGCTGATGGTGACGGAGCTCTGGGTTCATGAGGCCCATCGCAGAAAGGGAATTGCACATGAGCTGATGGCGGTGGCAAAGGAGCAGGCCCGTCTGGAGAGGCGGCGTGCCCTGATCCTGGAAACCCAGTCCTGCAATGTGGGCGCAATTGCTTTCTATCTGCAGGAGGGCTTTACTTTGATCGGCTTCGATTCCTGCTGCTACCAGAATGGGGATCTGGATCGCAAGGAGGTGCGGCTGGATCTGGGAATGCTGTACAACAGAAGGCCGGAATTAAAAAGGGAGGATATTGAAATCCGCCCGGAGACAGAGAAAGACTATTTCGGGACAGAGGAAATGACCATGCGTGCCTTCTGGAACAAACATCACAAGGGCTGTAATGAACATTTTCTGGTACATAAGCTTCGGACTTCCGGGGATTATCTGCCCGGACTTTCCCGGATCGCTGTCAGGGACGGAAGGGTCATCGGCGGAATCTTCTACAGCAGGGCATGGCTGAAAAAGGATGACAGGAGTATGGAGATATTGACCTTTGGCCCCTTATGCGTGGAGCCGGCCTGGCAGGGATGCGGGGTGGGCAGATTGCTCTTGGAGGAAACCATGGCCCTGGCCAAGCAGGCCGGATACCCGGGTATCGTGATCTTCGGAGAGCCGGATTATTATCCGCACAGGGGCTTTGTTACCTGCGACAAACTGGGGATTACCACGGCAGAAGGAAAAAACAGCGATGCCTTTATGGGATGTGAACTGTTTCCCGGAGCGCTGAAGGCCTTTGGAGGCAGCTTTTATGAATCAGAGATTTTCGAACAGCTTTCCCCGGAGGAGACAGAAATTTTTTCGGCGCAGTTCCCTCCGTTGAGAAAGCAGTATTTTCCCATGCAGTGGTGAATGGAATGTCAATGCCGACGTCTGCATTGCGGAAGCCCGAGGCTGCCTGCGTTGGGCATCATGCTGCTTTGAACGGCGAAGCCGTGAAAAGAAACGTTTATGGAGGATAAAAACAGGATGGAGACAGAAGATATTATTCTTGGAAAAGCAAAATATGAGGACTGGAGATCTATGTATCGTAATGTCTGGTCAAGGCCGGAGACAGCGGAATATATGTTATGGAGGGTGACGGCTGATGAGGATGGGGCCAGGGAGAGGATACAGAGGACGGTCACATGGCAGGAAACCCATGACGCATGGCTGGTCTATGAGAGGGGCAGCGGCCAGGCTATTGGTTTTGCCGGAGTGGAGGAAACAGAGCCGCATATTTATCATGAGACGGGTATTGCCCTGGGACCGGAGTATGTCGGAAGGGGATATGGGAAACAGATATTGCGTTTATTGATGGATTACTGTTTTTCTTTAGGCGGGCAAGATTTCTATTATTCTACGCGGGCAGGGAACCTTGCTTCAAGGGCACTGGCATTATCCTGTGGATTGGTTTATCAGTATTCGGAGCAGAAGACAGACCAGCGCAATGGGAAAGCTTATGAAATGGTGGTTTATAAAAAGAATTTGAAAAGTACAGGGAGTATTTTATAAGGAGGTAACTGCTATGGCTTTTTTCAACACAAACAACAAATCTAAAACTGATACCACATTGCATTTGAATCTGATTGATTTTCATCCCTTTGAAACTGATTTGGCTCCGCAGGTACTATCACTGGTTCAAGAGTATCAGAGCCGTATCCCTAAACAAAAACCTTGTGGACGGGACGAATTTATCGCTTTGCTGTCGGGTATTGCCGCTCTGCGGAAAACACCGGGAATCCCCGGTCCTGATCAAATTTCTTTTACTACATTACCCAGATGTGCATCTTCTGAGGATGAAGCCATTTGTCGGGCGCACTTGAAACAAGTATTCGGCATTACAGATAAGAAATCCTTGCTTGATTTTTGTCAACAGGAAATTCTGTGCAATCGCCAATATTTGGACTTTGTGGCTTTTTGGGAAGGACATCCCCCTTTCAGTTTGGAGGAGCTGGATGAACAAGTACTGGAATTTTTTAAAGTGGCACGAGATTTTTCGGCTCAATTCTATCATATTGTAGGTCATCGTGGGTATTTGGCATGGGACATCAGTGAGTGCATGGGACATTTGCGCAATGGTTATGCGTGTGGTTTGTTAAAGCGGAACGAATTTGATGATTTGGCGGAGTATTGGCTAAACCAAACGCATATTTTCAAAAACTGGGTGGATTTTGCAGCCAGTCTGGTATGCGGCGAGTTATACTGGGATTTCCGCCACAACACAAAACTGCCTGAGCTGAACGCTGGGCTGAATTTGTACCGAAGGCTGGTATCTATTCTTTTGGACAATGATACTGCATGGGGCAGTGGTATGTGGTATGTGCCTTCTCGTGATTGAAAATAGTGCAAAATCCCTCGGACAAGCGATGGTCGCAGCCGCATTTACAAGGCACATAACGGCTCGTCCATTTTCACAGGGGACGCTGGCAGTGGGGAAGCAATGCCCGTCGCTATTTGATTGAGCATGATTTGGTCGAGGCTATCATCGTTCTGCCAGAGAATATGTTTTACAACTTATAAAGTGACTGGGAAAGGAACAGCTTTGGATGAATAATAATGAATTAGTTCCCTATGAGGACATCTATTCAGAAATAAGGGATTTGGCAAAGGCTTTTCTGTACGGACATTACAGCAGTTATCGACTTCATCCTGCAGGCTTCAGACCAGGGCATCATGTCAGTCGTGATATCTTCAATGCGCATCTGTCCGCTTACACCTTAAGTAAATGATTCCCCATAAAAGCATACCGACTGTTGTAACAGTGCACTTATTCCATAACCAAACAGGATTTTGTTCATCGGCATATCTAATAAACAGATAAATATACTCTACTCCCGAAATTCTAAGCAGACTGCGTGTTAAAAGAACGATCAGCCATATAATACCACAGGCTAATATTGCAATATGTTCCCCGTTATAATAAATTCCAAACAGCGCACATAAAGATGACAAAAGGAATGCTGGCGGGAAATAAATAATAAGCAGTTCCCATAATGGTAATTCGTATCTGAAAGCAGATGAAAACACCATACAAATAACAGCAAATACAGTGGATATTCCAAAGGTGATTACATAACGGAGCAGTACCCAATGAAACAGGGAACTGCTTTGTGCAGCAATAATATCAAAATTAATGTCTGCCCGTGTTTTTCCCCATTCGCCCACGGCGATTGTTGCAAAAAAGGGGAAGAGCACTTCAAAACTGACAGGGTAAAAATGAAGCAGTTCCCCGGCAATCGCAGAAAGTACAATAAGTGCAGACGTAAAAGCTGCTGATATGATAAAAAAATTCATCCCTATAATTTTTATCTCACTCTTAACTCTCCTTATCATTCTGACCTCCAAAATCTATGGCTCAAAAATAATAAACTTCCGATAATAAGGCCACTCCCCATAAGAAAAGCCCCATTTGCTAAAATGCTTCCAACATCATGAAATGACCATTTGGGATTTACCCATATGAAACGAATCAAATCTCCGGAAGTAATCATATAAAATGGTGCTGTATCTGCTGAACCAACATAAGCGGCATTGATACCAAATAATATAGCGGCAAAAAGATAGAACAATCGTATATCTATCATTCCCGGTAATGCAACTGAACACAAACTGACAAACAAACTTGCTGGAAATGCAGAAACAATGATTGCTTTCACCAGCGGCAGTGTACATGCAGGCAACGGAACCGGGAAAGGAGCTGCCACGAAATAAACAGCTGTGTTTAAAGTGAGAAAAACACATAGTATTGAAAAAGTATACAAAAATCCGCCCAACAGCTTTCCCGATATATATTGCCTTTTTTGCAGGGCATGGGACATAAGCAGAAGTTTCATTCCTGTTTTATGATCCAGAGGAAAACGTTCTGCCAGCAGGAACATCAAGCCAAACATCAGAACAAAACCATTAAGGCTCATTGTCCGATAGACAAAGTAAGCCGGCTCATTTAAAAATTCCAAACGTGCCAAATTGCCGGCAGAGGGGTAATTATCCAGCAATGCAAATACTGTTGCCGCAAGAAGTATGCCCCACGTTGCCAGTCTCTTAAACTGCATCTTATATTCATAGTGGATAATTGCAATTATTTTACGCATGTGCTTTCCCTCCCATACAATACACATAGGCATCTTCCAAGGTTGCCGCATCGGTCGCAGCCCCCGGAAAAGAGGAATCTTCGTCCATAATTCGTGCGGTCAATCCGTGGCTTTCATAAGTCGTCTGCAAGACTACCGATTTCTTTTGAAGTTCCATAAGCTGATCTTCGTTTTCTAAGTGCAAAAGTTTTATTTTTCCCTTTACCCGTTCCAGAAGTGCGGCAGATGTACCAGCATAAAATAACTGTCCTTTTCGTAGTACGGCAAGCTCCCCGCAAAGCTGGTGGACATCTTCGACAATATGCGTAGAGAGCAGAACGGTACGCCCCTCTCTTGCATATCGTGATAATAACCCCCGAAATCGTACCCGTTCTTCCGGGTCAAGTCCGGCTGTCGGCTCATCAACCACAAGAATCTGAGGGTTGCCGATCAGTGCCTGTGCAATCCCAACCCGGCGTTTCATACCGCCGGAAAGCTGCTTTATTTTACGTTTGGAAAATTCCAGCATTTCAACCTGTTCCAATACTTCACCTACAGCCTTTTTGTCATGGATGCCTTTCAGCTCTGCCATGTAGTTTACGAAATCAAACACGGACAGAGATGGGTACATGGCAAGTTCCTGTGGTAAATATCCAATCCGCTCTCTGACCTCGTTTCCCTGTTTCCGGGAATCAAAGCCGCAGACGTGAATCGTGCCTTCTGACGGGGACAATACCGTAACCAACGCTTTCATAAGTGTAGTTTTTCCGGCACCGTTATGCCCCAATAACCCAAAAACACCACTTCCAACAGAAAAGCTAATGTCATCAAGTGCCATGACACCATTTGAATATTTCTTTGTAACATGACTAATTTCAATATTTGCTTTCATAAATACCTCTGAATAACTACAAATGTAGATTTATAAAACTTCACAACAGAATCCACGCTCTGCGAGGACTCTATTGTCATGAATAATACCTGATTATAGAAAGACGCACTTGCTTTCTATAATACATTGGGTTATTCGTTATAACCCGCACTATATTCGATCCCGGTATCATAAGCCGGATAAGGATAAAAAGACTCTCTGCTGAAGCGCATGGAAAGTACAAGCATGAGTGCCAAAAGTACAGCCAACATTAACGCTGTCAATCTATCCTTGATTTTTGATGTTCTTGCAGTAATTCTTTTAATTCTCCGTTTCGTTAAAAGAAAATCAAGTGCACCTATTCCATTTCCCGGTTTTGCCGCCCGGACTGTTGAATATTCCAAAAGCCGGATAATGGCAGAAGCATACTCTGTCTCTGTGACCTTTCCCCGCAGCATTTTCATAGTATGGAAATCGCAGTCTGTTTCACAATGCAAAGAAAAATTTCCTTTAGCAATCCATGAAAAAGGATTCATCCAGTTTAGAATACAAACATAATTATAGATTCTGTCCAAAAGAATATGTTTCCGTTTCACATGGGTCAATTCATGGAAAAAAACGGCTGTTAATTCACTGTCTGTCAACTGCTCTATGATCGTTTCATTCATAATGATTACCGGGCAGATTACGCCAGTAACACAAATGGGATTATCCAAAGTTCCGCAATACAATACGGGTACTTTCTTTCGTGCGTTTGCTGCTGCACATTCGGAATAGATACGATTTAACCGCTCATTGTTACATATCTGATAATTTTTAATCGCCCGCTTTGCCAACATAAGACGTATTATATCATGTACAAGAAAAACGCCGCATCCGCACACCCACAAGATACTGGCAATCCGAAAACCGTTTATCCAATTCTGTGTTTCCGGTGATATTAAAAATACATCCGGCGACAGGAATGGAACGCAAAAAAATATCATGCCGCAGAAAGAGAACCATAACGGCAAATTACAGCGGAAAACGTGATTTACAAAAAGCGATATAACGGTAAAGATACTGCCAATGACAGACACAAAAATAACTGCATTAAAGATATTACCTAATATCTGCATCTGTTTTCTCCTGCCCGGCTATTAAGTTTTTCAATTCGTTTAATTCCTCATTTGAAAGATTACCGTTTTTTACAAATCCCATAACCATTTTGGAAAGAGAACCGTCATACACACGGCTTAAAAAATTACGGCTTTCTGCAAGCTGGCAATCGCTTTCTGAAACTGCCGGATAGTATAAGTATCCTTTACCCTGACGCTTCGTAGACAATGCGCCTTTCTTTACCAGACGGGCAAGATAAGTCTGAATGGTTGTTTTACTCCAATCAGTTCCTTTTAGTTTATTCAATATTTCGGGAAGTGTCTGCGGAGAATTGCTCCAAACAATTTTCATCACTCGCCACTCTGATTCTGAAATTGAAATCTGCTGTTCCATGATGTACCCCCATTGGTTGACTCTGTGTAGTTTTATATATTCTACCATTAAAACTACATGATGTCAACCATTGTGTCTGCTTGACCCCGGCAGCTATTGTGTCTGCTTGTTACTTTTCACGGCTTCGCCGTTCAAAGCAACCGAAAATGGAATCTGGAAAAAATTAGTTCCAAAAAGCTATTGAAAAAAGAACGTGCGTTTGCTATAATAAATTCGCAGCACAGAGAACGCACGTTCTGAAAGAGGTGACTGAAGGAGGTTAAAATGGCACAGGAGAATCGCGTTTACATGGCCATCGATCTGAAATCCTTTTATGCTTCCGTAGAGTGTGCGGAGAGGGGGCTTGACCCTTTGACCACGAATCTTGTGGTGGCGGATGCGGAACGCACGGAAAAAACCATCTGCCTGGCCGTATCGCCTTCTCTGAAGGCTTACGGGATTTCGGGACGTGCCAGGCTGTTTGAGGTGGTGCAGAGAGTCAGAGAGGTGAATGCACAGCGCCGATATAAGGCGCCGGGACATGCTTTTTCCGGCGCCTGCTGGGACGATGCGCAGCTGCGGGTGTGCCCTGAGCTTTCCGTTTCTTATATCACGGCTCCTCCCCGTATGTCTCTTTATATGGAATACAGCACGGAAATTTATCAGATTTACCTAAAATATGTGGCTCCTGAGGATATCCATGTGTATTCTATCGACGAGGTGTTTATGGATGTGACTCAGTATCTGAACATTTATGGGCTCACTGCCAGACAGCTGGCGAAAAAAATAATACAGGAAATTCTGGAAGCCACGGGAATTACGGCCACAGCGGGAATCGGCACCAACCTCTATCTGTGCAAGATAGCTATGGATATTGTGGCAAAGCATGTGGATTCTGATTCCGATGGGGTGAGGATTGCGCAGCTGGATGAAATGAGCTACCGGAGACAGCTCTGGGCACACCGGCCCCTTACCGATTTCTGGCGTGTGGGGAGAGGCTATGCCAGAAAGCTGGAGGAGAACGGGCTGTTTACCATGGGGGATGTGGCCAGATGCTCCCTGGGAAAGCCTTCGGATTATTATAATGAAGATTTGCTGTACAAGCTGTTTGGAGTCAATGCGGAGCTGCTCATAGACCATGCCTGGGGCTGGGAGCCCTGCACCATGGCCGATGTAAAGGCCTACAAGCCGGAGAGCAACAGCATAAGCTCCGGGCAGGTGCTTCATTGCCCCTACAGCTTTGAGAAGGCCCGGCTGATTGTGCGGGAGATGACGGATCTGCTGGTTCTGGACCTGGTGGACAGGGGGCTGGTAACAGACCAGGTGGTTCTGGACGTGGGCTATGATATTGAAAATCTGACGGATCCTGGGATCCGAAAACTTTACAAAGGGCCGGTGAGCACGGACCATTATGGCCGGAGGGTTCCAAAGCATGCCCATGGGACGGCCAATATAGGGCGCAGGACTTCCTCCACAAGGCTGATCCTGGATGCGGTAACAGAGGTTTATGACCAGATCGTGAACAGAAACCTGCTGGTCAGGAGGGTGACTGTGACAGCCAATCACGTGGTGGGGGAAGACTGGAAGAAAGAGCAGGAAACCTGGGAACAGCTGGATCTTTTTACGGATTATGGAGCCCTTCAGGAGCAAAAGAAAAAGGATGAGGCCGCTCTGGAACGGGAACGGAGGATGCAGATGGCCATGCTGGATATTCGAAAGAAATTCGGGAAAAATGCCGTGTTGAAGGGAATGAATCTGGAAGAAGGCGCCATGACCAGGGAGAGGAATCGACAGATCGGAGGTCACAAGGCCTGAACGGCAGGAGACAGGAAGAACGGCAGGAGACAGGAAGAACGGCGGGAAACAGGGAAAGCGGCGGGAGACAGGAAGAACAGCGGGAAACAGGGAAAGCGGTAGGAGACAGGAAAATGGCTGAAGACAGGGAAAGTGCAGGGAACGATTATGAAGATATTATCAGTTTAGAGCGTCCGGTGTCCCGGACCCATCCGCCTATGGACAGAGCTGACCGGGCGGCACAGTTTTCACCTTTTGCGGCATTGACCGGTTTTGAGGATGCCCTGCGGGAGACCGGGCGTCTGACTGACTTCAGGCGGGAACTGGATGAGGACGAGATTCAGATTCTGGATGAAAAGCTGAGAGAGATTCGGGAGAGGATCCAGGAACATCCCAGAGCGGCGGTTACCTATTTCAAACCGGACGGCAAAAAGGACGGCGGAGCCTATGTGACGGTTGAAGGGAATGTGAAAAGACTTGATATAGTGGAGGGGAATTTGATTCTGGAGGACGGAACAAGGATTTCTGTCAGAGAGATTGCAGGGCTTAAGACGGAGGAAGAAATATTCTGACAGACGCGGAAGACCTTAAGATAGCCTTGTAAAATGCCGAAAATAACCATAATACCAAAAAATTATAAGGAGCGCAGGGGCAGGGAGGCCCGTGGAGCTTCAGGGAAGTCGAATCAGACCGTGATGCCGCGGCAGGGCTTTACGGCAGAGGAAAGGAATCCGGGTGAGAATATGGAAATTAAGAGGCAATATGAGATCAAGGATGTGAAGGTTCCCAACAGAGGGAAAACAGAAAGCGGGAAAACTCAGACCGCAGAAGAAAGGAAACGGGCGGAAGAGAGCAGAAAAACGTCTTCTCAGAAAAGATCGCAAAAGGGAAAGCTGACCAGCGGAAAGATTACGGTGCGCCGGACTATCAGCGCCGCATCCTATATGATAAAGGTGGCTCAGGCGAAAACGCCCACACAGGTAGCGGCAGTGATCCGAACAGCACAGGCGGATCTTCGGTTTGTGAAGAGCTGTAACTCGGATACCTTTAAGCAGGAGACTGCTTCGCGCATTATCAGCCGCGTGGTGGCCAAAAGCCGGCTGAAAATCAGCCGCCTGCGAAAGGAAGCAGACCTGGAGCACCGCAGAAAACTGGCGGAAAAAAAGATCCGCAGACAGATCACAGAAGAGCTGATCAAAAAGCGCAGAAAAAGAAAGGCTCAGGAGGCGCTGGATACCAAGGATCCGGAGAGGGTGACTTTGGAAAAAAACCAGGAATGCGAGGACTTGTCCCGACAGGAGGCAGCCGCCTTAAGCGGCGATACGGCGGCTCTGCTGGAGCTGGCCGGAGCGGCAGCGGCAGCGGTTCCTATGGCGGACAGTGCGGATGCGTCTGCAGCGGGAGGGGAGACCTGCGGCAGCATGATGGATGTGACAGTGTGAACCGTTATATTATGATTAGCTCTTATTAGGAACACGAAAACAAAAGAATTTTGACAAAAACACAAGAAAACAGATTGAAACTATCACATTACGCAGAAAGCCGTCCTTAAAAATAGGGCGGTTTTTCTGTGCGATATGGCCGGAGTCCACTGGGGCCGCCCTGTTTTGGTTGACAAGGCGGCCCCCAGCAGACCCCGGCCATTCCACCCGAAAAGTCTAAATTATCGCTCAGTGACTTCGAGACAAAATGTCCCAAGGCAATCGTTGTTCCCGCGCATTTTTATCATAGGGGCTCTGGTGGTATATCCCCCGTCGCCGCCCCCTTTCCCATGAATGGGAAAGGGCGGGGGGATAGGGTTGAACGAGCTATAAAACTGCTTATTTTCCACGGCTGGACTGTTAGCATTTAGGCATTTGAAAGCCGCTTGTATCAAGGGTTTCCGGGCGCGTTCAGCTGGGGGCGGTATGATGATATGTCTTATGCCCTATTCGTTCCACAAATGCTAACAGACGAATAAGGAACAGACGCAATAGCGGCGGTGACGCAGCCAACCTCTTTGGGACATTTTGTCCCAAAGAGCCGGGTTTGGGGAGGCTCCCCAACAAGCATTTTTGCGGGCCCCGGCCCAGCAAAAATTTCGGAGTGTGTCCACACCCGAATTGCTTGCCGTTTGTGCGCTCCTTCTATAATCCGATATAAATACCGAAAGCTCATTGCCATACAGACTGTTCGTATGTTATGATATCGGTAATAATTCATAAGGAGAAAACGAACATGAAACATAAAGAGCATTATAATGATGA
>CAMWUL010000004.1 GCA_947177445.1 uncultured Lachnospiraceae bacterium
CGATTGTACCTATTTTTTTCGGCCCAGCTTTTTCATAGATTACTTGACACTACCTCCTCCTGTATCTTTCGGTAAAAGAAGCCCTTAAACGAAAAAAGGAACTGTCCTGCAACAGTTCCTTTTCCTCCGTCAATTTTAGCCAGTCGGTCTTCAATGGCCTCCTTCCGCCATTGACCCTTCAGAAAAATGTTACTTTTCACGGCTTCGCCGTTCAAAGCAACATGATGCACCCGTGAAAAGTAACGGAAAATTCCATATCAAACACCTAATTCCGCTCTACGTTCATTTTCATTCCATGAGCATTAAAGCCCGGAAACCTCCACCTGGCACATTTTCATGGTCAGCAGCGCCGCCCGATGGCTTTCCGGCGTTACACCAGCGCAGCATTCCCCGTCCACCCGGATCACCGCATCTGGCAGAGCCGTCTTCAAAAGCAGGGCGTTAGTCACTACGCAGATATCCGTACACAGTCCCACCAGCTCGATCTCCAGAGGTTCCTCCGTCCCATCCTCCGGCGCATTCTCCTCTGCCAGATCCTTTATAAGCTCTGCCAGCTTCATGGAACCGAATACAGGCTTATCTACCACACGGGCTGCGGGCATAGCCGAAGCCACCTCCTTACAGATCTCCCAACCCCGGGTACCCTGAATGCAATGCTCCACCGGCAGGTACTTTCCCTCGCTGGTCTGCAGATAATCCGCCTGATGGGTGTCCCGGGTGGCGATTACATGATCCCCGGAATACTGCCGAATTTTCTCACAAACCCCGGGGACAATGGCCTGGGCCTCCGGAGTGCCAAGCGCCCCGTCGATAAAGTCGTTCTGCATATCAACTACTACCAGATATTTTTTCATACCGTCGATCTCCTTTTCCTGTACAAGTATCGCCTACAAGGTCATTATAACTCCCTCACTCTGCGGATTCAATCATATTGGCCCCCGTATTTTGTTACTTTTCACGGCTTCGCCGTTCAAAGCAGTTCTTTTGTTTTTGGGGCAAGATACAAAGGAATATTTATAATATCTCCATCCTTCCGATAGCCGCGTTTCGAGAAGCGAAGCGCGTGCTTTGGATGGTGTTCTGCAATATATTTTTTGAAAGACGGGGCAGATTTGTCTTCGCCGCCTTTTACTTCAACAGGGATAATCTCAGTGCCATGTTGCAGCACAAAGTCAATTTCATTGTTCTTATCCGAAAAGTATCTCGGCCCAACCTGAAACTGCCCGCGAAGCTGTTGTAAACAAAAATTTTCAGTCAGCGGACCCTTGAATTGATAGTCTGTCTTTAAAAAAATTGCTCTGTTGTCTATGCCGGCCATGTGCTTGAGAAGTCCGGTGTCAAATACAAAGAGCTTAAACTGATCCAGCTTGTCAAAAGCCGGAAGAGGATGCTCCATCTTAGCCACATTATAAACACGATTGAGCATACCGGCTGAAACAAGCCATTCGATAGCCTCTTCAAAGTCACGTGCTCTGCCGCCTTCGCGGACAACTCCGTACATGAACTTCTCGTTTGGTTTAGCGAGCTGTGCAACAATACTGCGAAAAACCATGAGTATGCGTCCGCTGTTTACCTTTCCGTTGTGTTTAGAAAAATCATTCTCGTAAACTTCAATCAACTCATGCTGTATTTGAGATATTTTCGCCGGGTCCTTATGCTTTATCCATGAATCAACACATTCCGGCATACCACCAATTATGAGATAGTAGTTATATACCTCAAGCAGGCGGTTGTGAAAGATTTCTTCAATTTGCTGTTTTTTGTGTATGTTTTCATAATAGGAATAGAGCACCGGATCAATTGCTTCAAGATATTCATCAAAGGTCAGCGGGAAGATGTCAAGCAGATTTACCATGCCAACCGGATAAGATTTCGGCTTTGCAAGAAGCGTTCCGAGCAAGCTGCCGGCAGCAATGACATGATACTCATTGGCTTTTTCTCTGAAATATTTGAGAGTGTTCAGCGCCTCCGGACACTCCTGAATCTCATCAAAAATGATAAGTGTTTTTCCCGGAAGAATTTTTTCTCCGGAAATCATGGAAAGAAGATCAATAATTCGATGTGGATTCTTGTTAGCTTCAAAAATAGATTTCAATTCATCCTCTTCATCAAAATTGAAATAAACAAAGCTGTCATAATAGCTTTGCCCAAATTCCTTCATAAGCCATGTCTTACCGACTTGTCGTGCACCTTTTAGCACCATCGGCTTTCGTTCCTCGCTGAATTTCCAATTTATCAGGTCTTCAATTGCATTACGTTTCAAACGGATCACTCCCTTTCCAGGTGCATAAAATTATTATTACACATTTTTCCAGGTTTAACAACGTTATAAAACACGTTTTTAATGCACACCCTGCACTAGACAGGAATATATTGCCGCAAGTAGGACCGCAGTCCTTCATCGCAGGCATATACATAAGTACCTATGATTCCCCGGGTCATAAAAACTGCATAGGTATTGAGCACAAACCGCCTGATGTCTTCCTCCGATGTATTCAGCTTGACCTTATTATCATAAAAATGAGACATGTCAATTTTGATGCAGCCGCTTTCCACATCATAAAAAACCTCCGGTCCGATCACCACCATGGCATAATTCAAATCCAGGCCGGGCAGCGTATAGATACTCCCCATCTCCTCCCGGGCCCCAGGGTTCCGCAGCCAGCCGCCGGTCTGCCTGTTCCACCATATGCTTGTATTCTGAATATGGATGTCAGCTTCCTCCGGCGTATCCTTATTCCATTTCCAGGCATAACCGCCGCACAGCCTGCACAATCCCACCGCCTGTTCCTTTTCCTTCATCTGCCGGTACATCTCATCAAAGGATTCGAAAAGCCTGAAATCATATTGCGAAAACGACTTTGCCTTCCCTGCTTTTTGAAATAGAACATCATATATGTAGGGAACATACTCGCTGCCTGCGCGGATACGCAGCTGCTCCTTTAATTCAATGGGCCGGACACCCCGTTGGCGTGTATACAGCCGCGCCTTAAAATCCTCGCTCGGAATGTCAGAAGGACATACGGACTGCTTTGCGTCATAAAAAAGGATCTGATATTTAGAGCATTTCAAAATCCAGTCCAATTCGTCACATGACTCATCCAGTCCCAAGATCCGGTTCATCCCTTTCAGTCTATTGCTGTAATACCGCCCGGCATTCTTAGCGCGCCTCAGTCTGTGGGCCTCATCGCATATGACAATATCATAATTTTTTCTGGCAGCGGCAATGGGAGAGATCACATCTTTTTTCTTCAGTCCCGGAACGGTTTTGAAAACCTCCTGTATCTCGTCCCTCGTAGCGCTTGAAGCATATACCAGGCCGATCTTCCAATTTTTGTATGGCTCCCGGGTCCGCAGATAATAAAATAAAGAAGTGGCCACTACCGTTTTCCCCGATCCAGGATCCCCCGAAACCAGAATTGGGCGTGATAAAAAACCTTCTTTATGGGGAAGAGTTTCTTGAGAGTCTATCGTATGTACGATGCTGGTCAGTGCGTCATGCTGTGCCTGGGTCAATGGAACATTGGGCGAAAACTTATACTGACTTAAATTCAAAACCTCCTGAAAATCCTTGTGGCAGACCAGACCCAGCCTTTCCAGCTGAAACCAGATTCGATCAAAACACAGCTCAAATTCATTTTTCCGAAAGTAATGCTGCCATTCCGTCCGACTGTTTAAAATGCGGAATTTGCCGTCTGCCCTCATAAGCCGGATCAGCAGAGTCTCAAAATGCTTCGCAGGCGTTTCTTCAAAGGTTTTACCAGTGAGGACATGAATGCGTGGAAATTTGTATCCAAAGCATACGTCTCCCTCCCTTTTGTGCTCCTCGCTTCGCTGCCGTACATCCTTTGTCTCCCCGATATAGGCTTCTTTTCCGTTCTCCAATATATACAGGCAATGATAGTCAAACGGCAGTATCCAGCTGTCATAGTTATTCTGGGAATAATCAAATGTTCTGATCTCCATTTCAGCCATGCCCATACCCTCGCTTTCTCTAACGGTATCAAATTGCAATACAATTTTATTGGCAAAAATTGTATAAGAAAAAGAACCCGCCTCAGCGTCCAGCTGAAATTGCGGATTCCTGAAAATGCTGGTAGCCGGACTTGAACCGGCACGGAGTTGCCCCCGAAAGATTTTAAGTCTTTTGTGTCTGCCTATTCCACCATACCAGCAGGCTTAAAAATTCCAAATGCCTCCCTCTGAAAATGGATGGGGGTGGATTCGAACCACCGAAGCAATTTGCAGCAGATTTACAGTCTGTCCCCTTTGGCCACTCGGGAACCCATCCATGATTGAAACACTTTGCCAACCATGTGAAATTGTAGCATATACTGACGGAAATTGCAACAGCGAAATTCAGCCCTTCTCCAGACTGCTCTTCTCTGGATTATCCTCCAAGCTTCCGGAAATGCTTCCGCAATCTTCCGGGGCATTCTTCCAGGGCCCGCTGCGGTAAAACACCACGGAAATCACCATCCCCACAATCCAGCCCACCGGCCATGCGCACCAGATCCCCATAGAATCCAGAGGAACAGCCAGCGCCACGGCCAGCACCACCCTGAGAATCAGATCCGTAAAGGTGGCGGCCATGAACCGGCCCATAAGCCCGGCTCCCCGAAGCACTCCGTCGGCAGTCAGCTTCAGGGCCACCGCAAAATAAAAAGGCGATACGATCCGTAAAAACAAGACTCCCGTATCTATGGCCTCTCCTGTGATATCCTTCATAAAAATGTACACCAGGAAACGTCCGGCAAACCAGTACAGCAGCACCAGCGGCACACAAATCACCCACACTAGCTTCCAGCCGGCCCGAAAGCCCTGTCTGACCCGAAACAGTTTCCCCGCTCCTAAATTCTGAGAGGTAAAATTGGAGATACCGTTTCCCAGAGTGGTCAGCGACGTAATCACCAGGTTGTTCAGCTTCACCGCCGCCGAATATCCCGCCATGACGCTGGGGCCGAACCCGTTGATAACCCCCTGAATGATAATGTTTCCCACAGAAATAAAGCTCTGCTGCAAAATGCTGGGAACAGCGATCACTCCGATCCTGCCAAGCATCGCCCAGGAAAACACAGCTGCAGGCTTTTCCGTCCTGACTGCACTCAGACGGCGGAACACAAATACCACGGCCAGCAGGCAGCTGACACCCTGGCAGAGAAAGGTAGCCCAGGCCACACCGGCCACTCCCATGCCGAATCCCTGCACAAACAGTACATCCACCGCAATATTGGACAGAGACGATATGGCAAGAAAAACAAACGGCGTCCTGGAATCCCCCAGAGCCGAAAAAATCCCCGTGCTGACATTGTAAAAAAACAGAAACGGCAGCCCCCACACATAGATATCCAGATAAAGCATGGAGTCTCCCATAACCTCCACAGGCGTATTGATCAGCTCCAGCAGCCACCTGCTGCCCAAAAGCCCAAATCCCATCAACAGCAGGCACAGCACTCCGGTAGCAATCAGAGAGGTATATACCGCCGTTTTCATCTCCCCGTACTCCTTCGTCCCAAAGAGACGGGATACGATCACCGAGCACCCGATATTGCATCCGAAAGCAAAAGCCAGAAAAATCAGTGTGATCTCATAGCTGTTCCCCACCGCCGCCAAAGCCTCTTCTCCCACGAACTTACCCACCACAAAGCTGTCCGCCAGATTATAAAGCTGCTGAAAAATCACGCTTCCAAACAGCGGCATACAAAACTGCCGCAAAACCTTTCCCGGTTCCCCTACTGTCAGATCCCTGTTCATTGCCTGCTCCTTCTTTTCGATTACTTTTCACGGCTTCGCCGTTCAAAGCAACTCTTTTCTTCCCCGGACATCGGAAGGACCCGGCCAAAATACCGCCGGGCCGCCAGACTCCGAAACCACATTTCTTCCTGGGTTATTATACTCCTTCACTTCAGACAGTACAATAGAAGAATATTAAAGACAGTGAACAAAAACACCTCACGGAACCACTCCGTGAACAGTAGCTGAACAGTACAGTCACTCACAAGGTCAGAATTGAATCGGTGTTACTTCTATGGACAGCGGCTCCATTTTATATTCCGGAAACTGGTCGATCAGAGCCTCCAGACACAAAACGGTATTATACTGGATATCATGAGCCAGCATCACCACCTTTTTCCGGCCCAGCGTGCTTTCCCGGGCATTCTGAAGCAGCATCTCCGGTGTGGTTTTCTTTGCCGCATCCTCCAGACTGGCATTCCAGTCAAAATAGACATATCCCTGCTCTGTCATTACGTCAATAATGTCCTCATACACATCCTTGTTATAGGCGTTAATGCTTCCCCCGGGAAAGCGGAACAGCTCCACCTCCACTCCTGTGGTTTCGTACACCACATTCCATGCCTTTTGAAAATCCTCCAGGTACGCGTCCACGCTGGCATAGATCTCCCCATAATCATGGCTGTAGCAATGAATGCCGATGGTATGTCCCTCCTCCGCAATCCGCCGGGCCACCTCCGGATGCTTCTCCACATTTTTACCCACCAGAAAAAATGTAGCCTTGATTCCCCGCTCCTTCAGGATATCCAATACGGCGGTGGTATTTTCTTCAGATGGACCGTCGTCAAAGGTCAGATACATGGTCTTGGGATAAAAATAATATTGGATTCCCTGGGCGATTCCCGCCGCCAGCTTCTCCTGATAAGCAGGATCCGTGATCTTTTCCCTTTCCTTGCGGTTTGACAAAAAGGCCGTCTCTATAAGACAGGAGGGCATGGACGCCTCCCTTATCACATACAATTCATCCGTTTCTCTGATCTCCCGGTCATTCGCTCCGGTTTTCTCCAATGCGCCCTGGTGTACCAGCTGTGCCAGACGCCTGCTGCCCTCGCCGCCTCCGTAATACCAGGTCTCAATGCCGCTTACAGAGCTCTCTCTTTCCTCACAGGCATTTTGATGAATACTGATATAGAGATCCCCTTCCCGATCCTCGGCCAGCTCCACCCGGTCCTCCAGCGACATCTGTGTCACATTATCTGCTCTGGTCAGCAGGGTCTCAAAGCCCATTTCCTCCAGCTTGCCCGCCAGCTTCTGCGCCAGCAAAAGATTAATTTCCCTCTCGGCCACATCTGCTCTGCTGCAGCCCTCGTCCTCTCCTCCATGGCCGGGGTCTATGATAATCAATGGAATTTTCGGCTCGGGCTCCTGAATCAGAACAATATCCTCAGGCGTAATCCCCGTGGATTCCGCCCCGGCTCCATGGGCCAGCTGTTCCAGCTCCACAATAGCCACCGGCTCCGGCTCTCCGGGAGAAAGAACAGAGTATAATAAACCGCCGCCTGCCAGAAACACCAGCAGGTATACTGCCAGAAGCAGAACCAGGTGTCTCTTCAATTGCCTTTCTTCCCTTTTGCGGACTCTGCCGTCATGAGGGCTTACCCTCACCAGCCTTACGTCCCTGCCGTAGCTTCCTCTTTTGTCAAGTCGTCCGTGCATACCGCATTCCCCTTTTCATACCATACCACATCCACATTTGCGTGCAGGGTTACTTTTCACGGCTTCGCCGTTCAAAGCAACATGATGCCCAGCGCGTGCTGTCTCGGGTTTTTGTGCAAACAGCGCACAAAAACACCTTGCGGCCCCTACCCGTGAAAAGTAACGCGTGCAGGCGCCTTACACTATACCGTATATAAAAAGCTCCTCCGCAACTGTTTATTACAGTATACGAAAGAGCTCCGTCAGAATATCATATTTTTGGCATAAAAATCTCATCTTTTTTCCATACTTTTTGCATCATCGGGAAATTTTTAAGAATAATTCATTGATTCCCTCATAAAAGCCCACGGTCACAATGGTATTGCCCTCCTCCATCCCGGAAAAACTGAATTTTTTAAAGTACGGGGTGGTTTCGGACAATGGATTAACCTCCTCATATTCCCGGGGTTTTCCCAGCCCCATATATTCCGCCCAGGTCTCCACGATCTCATCCGCGTCCACATCATCCCAGCTGGAAAAATCCACTCTGGCATAAAATTCATAGATCTTTCCCGTATCTGCATCCACATAGGCGTCAAGAAGCCGATTCCTTTTATCCGCGTTCTGCTTTTTCGTGCTCAGGCTGATCTTCCACACCAGCACATTATTCCTGGGCTCCGGCACGTCGATAGCGGAATACATAACCGCACTGTAGGTACTCTCTGTGAGTGTCCGGATAGCTTCCGGCAGAATTCCCAGCTTCTGCAGCTCCTGAATTCCCTGATTGCATAATTCGATACCTGCGCTGGCCGGTATCTCCTTCCCGGAGGAATCCTTCCGGTTTTCCACAAAGGCATAGCTTCCCGTAAGCTCCTCATAATTCAAATTCGCCGGATCAGTTCTGGTCATGGCGCTCTGCTCGCTTTCCGGCAGAGTCTGACTGTTCAGGCATTTTGATAAAATATAAAGTTTCTCATTTCCGCTGAGAGAATAGCGGTACCCTTCCGTTTCCGTCGTGTCCACCTCCTGAATCCTGACCTGATCCAGAATGCCCTGATCCCGGTACTGTGCCAGAGCCTCCGGCCCCCACACAGCCAGCCCTACCACGGCGGCGGCCAGCGGAAGCAGCAAAATACTGAATTTTACGTTCTTCATAATACCTCCTGCCCCGGGACGCACAAACATATATGTTCTCACGCCGACGGCAGCACAAAGCGAATACAGGTTCCTTCTCCCACTGTGCTTTCGATCTGAAGCGTGCTTTTGTGAAGACGCAGGATCTCAACACACAGTGCCAGCCCCAGGCCTGCGCCGTTTTTGCTGCGGGAACGGGATTTGTCCACCATATAAAAGGCCTCCGTCACCTTCTTCAGCTCCTCCTCCGGAATCCCCACGCCATAATCCTTCACCTGAAATTCATAGCCGCCCTCCGTCTGTTTCCCGTTAACCTCCACCACACCGCCGGGACGGGATGCCTTCAGCGCATTGTCCACCAGGTTCAGCAGAACGGACTTAATCAGATTGGCTTCGGCATATACGGTACCCTCCTGACAGGATATCCGAAGCTCCTGCTCCGTATTGCAGGCAAACATATCCTTCAGATACTGAAACAGCGCACCCGCCGGACCGGGCTGAGGCTCGATCTGCTCACGCTTGGTGACAATAATATCCAGCAGCCGGAAGGACATGTTTTCCAGCCGCTTCCCTTCTGTGTAAATGTAATTGGAAGACAAAAAATGCTTTTCCTCATCCAGCTTTCGGGACCTGAGCAGGTCCGCGTAACCGATAATGGCCGTCAGCGGAGTCTTCAGCTCATGGGCAAAGGCGGCAATGAAATCCTCCCTGGCGCGCACCTCCTCCTTCAGCTCGCCGATGGTATCCTCCAGTACATTTGCCATACTGTTGAAATCCCGGGTCAGATCCCCCAGTTCGTCGCTGCCGATCTGGCGGGCCCGATATCCGTACTCTCCTCCGGCCATTTTTCTGGTGGCCCGGGTCAGGATCCGGATGGGCTTTGTAAGCCAGATGGTAATCAGAAACATAACCAATGTACAGCATGCCAGCATGGCCAGGGTCACCCTCCGGTACACCGCAAATCCCATGGCCCGCTCATCAAATACCTCCGTCACGTCCTCCATGGTCTCCAGGTACAGATTCCTTCCCAAAGCGTTTACCTGAACCCCTGTCAGAATGTAATAGTGCCCTCCCTGCCGTATAATCCGCCAGATCCTGGTGTTTTCAGACACCTCCTGAAGCAGGGAAGCATCCTCCGCAAAGCCCTCGCTGGCATATAAAAGTCCCTTTTCCTCATCCGACAGCCTCAGCCGGCGACCGGATACCTGGCCGCTGCTCTCCAGCCTGGCGCCGATCTGCTCCACCGCATTGTCCTGAAGCACATTGTATTTCGTAGGAATATTCAGCGCCGCCGTCTCAAAGGCAAACCGCAGGATATTGCTGTCGTCCAGGGCCTGGTCAACCTCCCGCTCCAGGGCCGTCTGAAATACAAAATTCACAAAAAGAAATCCGCTGAGGCCGAAGGCTGCCGCCATGATGATTATAGCCCACAGCAGGATCTTGTATAAAAATTTCATAAATACACCCCGAAATCAGATCTCCAGCCGATAGCCCACTTTATACACCGCCACCAGATTATCTTCCCAGCCCATCTTTTTACGCAGTCTCTGAACATGAAGATCCAGAGTCCTGCTGTCTGCCAGATACTCGTCCCCCCAAACCCTCTCATAAAGGTTTTCCCGGAAAAGAGCTATGTTTTTATTTCGAATAAAAAGCACCAGCAGACCGTATTCCTTGTTGGTCAGCACCACGGGCTTTCCTCCCTTTGTGACCTTCCTGGCTTCTACATCCACCACCACATCGCCGGCGGACAAAATGCTTTCCGTCTTGTTGTAACGGCGCAGCACCACCTCTACTCTGGCCACCAGCTCCACCACATCGAAGGGCTTCACCAGATAATCCTCGGCCCCCAGCTTCAAACCCTTTACCCGATCCTTTACCTCATGCCTGGCTGTGATAAAAATTACGGGAACCTTCAGCGGCCTTATGTATTCCATGATGTCATAACCGTTTGCGCCGGGAAGCATGATATCCAGCAGAATCAAATCAAACGGCTCTTTTTCAATTAAATCCAGGGCCTCCAGGCCATCCTGCACAGCCGTGCAGTCGTAACCCGCCGCCGACAGATTAATGTCAATCAGGTCACAGATCGGCTTTTCATCATCCACGATCAATATCTTTATCATCTTCCTGCGGCCACCCCCAATATTCTCTGATCAGCTCCACCAGTCCGCTCACGGTATCCTCCTCCGTGCACTGGTGGATACTTTCGAATTCCTTATCCTCCGCAAATCCCTCTGTCCGCTGATAATATATGGAGCACCTGGTATCCACCACAGCCTTTCCCTCCGGGCCGGAGTAGCTGTAGCGGCCCAGCACCACCAGGTCCTTCATGCCGTCTCCGTCCAGATCCCGGCAGGCCATGCCCTTTAAGGCATACAGGTTATCGTAATCCCCCATAGGCTGGAAGCTCCAGACGATATATCCCTGTTCATTTACCAGGTAAATCATAAACACATTGTACTCTCCCATGCGTATGACCCCCGGTACCACCCGCAGCAGACCCTGTTTTTCAAAGCGCCTGTAGTAGCACTGCTCTTCTATAATCTGAAAGCCGCTTTCCAAAAGCTCCTCCAGAGTGGACGCGGTATACAGCGCCTCCGTTGAATTCCCGTCCCGCACATAGGAGGCGATACAGTCGATACTCTTGTTCATGCTGAACCGATTGATCTTGTCCGAAACCCTCCAATCCCTGTAAAACCCGCCGTCCCTCTGAAAAAGCACATCTCCCGTCTTGTAGGGCTTCCCGGCGTATTCTCCCCGGCTGTTCTCGCAGTTGGTGATCAGAATAATATCCGTCAGACCGTCCCTGTCCAGATCCTGAAAGGAAACTGCGGCAATTCCTTTATTGGGCTGGACCAGTTCACCCATACACCGGTTGTTGGTCTCCAGCTGGTTTGTCTTGTACAGCACATTGCCCCGCCCGTCCAAAATGAGAATGGCAAGCCGGTTGTATTCCTCCTCCATAATCGGAAGGAAGATCACCTCCTCCTCCCCGAAGGACTCCAGAAGAACGGGAAAGCTTTGTTCTTCTACGGCGGCATACCCGTTTTCCGAAATATCACCCACATTTTCAATGGCCTCAAAACGGCTTTGATACTCCTCGTATTGCCTGACCAGCTCCTGGATGCCGTCCTGCGCCAGAGCTCCCAGAGGACACAGACACAGACTGCCGGCCAGAATCAGAGGAAGCGTCCGGCTCCATCTTTTGTACACGGCTTTCTCCTTATTCCTCAAAATATTTCAGTACCATGGCGCAGGTCCCGGGTATCTCCACAGTGATCCGCCCCGCTGTCAGCTCATATTCCGGCCCTCCCAGGGAATAGCCCTCCCGCCCTGTCTGTATCAGAGTCCGCATTTTTCCGTGCTTGGGCGTCCCCAGCACCCACACCATCGGCCTTCGGGTGATGGGATGATCATTATTATTTATCAAAATCAGACACTGCCCCCTCCTGTGGAAGCGTCCGTAAGCCAGAAAATTGTAATCCCCTTCCATCTGCATAATGGAACCTGTCCGCAGCTCGTCGTTCTCCCTGCGGAGCCGGATCATGTCTCTATGAAAGGCAATCAGCTCCTGATCCTCCCGCCCCCAGGGATAAGTCCGGCGGTTGTCCGGATCCGTAAACCCGCACAGCCCCGCTTCGTCTCCGTAATAGATGGTGGGCGCTCCCGGCCAGGTCATCTGCATCACCACCGCCTCCCGGAACACTCCCTTATTGATATCCTGCTCCGCGGCATGAGGCCCCAGGCTTCCCGTCCGGCCCACCTTATGGTTGGTGCGGGTCAGAAAGCGGGAATGATCGTGGTTGGAAAGCTCGTTCATGGCCACCTGCCAGCTGGGCATGGCAAAGCTGGAGCTATGGTGAAGCATAGCCCCCCAGAAGCTGTCCGCATTGCCCAGCAGATCCTCCCGGAAGTCATCGCTGTGCTTTTCCATACCTGTGAGGAACCAGGTCACAGGCTCCATGAAGGCATCATAATTCATCACCGTGTCCCACTCGTTCCCCTGAAGCCAGTCCCTGGTATTCCCGTAATGCTCCGCCAGAATAATGGCGTCAGGATTGGCTTCCTTCACCGCCCTTCGGAATTCCTGCCAGAAATAGTGATTATACTCCGGGCTTCGTCCCAGGTCTGCCGCCACGTCCAGCCGCCAGCCGTCTGCATTATAGGGCGGGGAAACCCATTTTCTTGCAATATGCATCACATAGTCAAATAACTCCCTGGAATCCTCGTAATTCAGCTTGGGGAGGGTATCGTGCCCCCACCAGCCGTTATAGGAACCGTTATAGGGCCAGCAATCCTGCTGACGAAACTGAAAATAGCTTCTGTAGGGACTATCTGCGCTGACAAAGGCTCCTTTTTCGTAGCCCTGGGCATTTTCATAAATCCGCTCTCTGTCCAGCCACTTGTTAAAGGACCCGCAATGATTAAAGACACCGTCCATGATCACCCGCATCCCCCGCCTGTGGGCTTCCTCCACCACCTGGATAAACAGCCTGTTGCCGGCCTCCAGATTTTCGTGGTTCGTCACCCGGTTCACATATTTGGATGCAGCGCGGTTCTCCCGCTGGCCCTCCCAAAGCAGATCACCCCTGTCGTCCACCAGCTTTCCGAAATGAGGATCAATATTGTCATAGTCCTGAATATCATATTTATGGTTGGAGGGCGAGACAAAGAGAGGATTGAAGTAGATTACCTCCACCCCCAAATCCTGCAGATAATCCATTTTGTCCAAAACTCCCTGCAGATCGCCGCCGTAAAAATCCCGAACATCCATCTGGGCCGGATAACGGTACCAGTCCTCCACCCGGCGCACCGGCTCGTTAATATAACAGTATTCGCCGGTTTGGACATCATTTGACGGATCCCCGTTACAGAAACGATCCACATAAATCTGATACATAACGGCTCCCTTTGCCCACTCCGGCGTTTTGAATCCGGGAATTACCGTAAAATTATAATATTCATTTGGTTCATGTACTACTCCGCGGGTATCGTAGTATGCCTTCAGTCTCCCTGTGTGCAGCTCAAAATAATAGGAAAGCTTTTCCTCTCCCAGCTGAATCTGACAGGCGTAAAAGTCAAAATGCTTCGTACTCTCTGCCTTTTCCATGAGGCAGCCTTCTCCTCCATGCACCAGTATCACACGATCCACATTATTCCTGCCCGTGCGGAAGCGGATCGTCACCTTCTCATGGGCCTCAGGCTCCATGGGCGTCACATACTCTTCTCCTGTGTCCGTATACAGCGCCTTCCTGTTAAACACCGGGCGCATGCCCAGAATATACCTGGAGCAATCCTCAATCTTTTCGATTTTTCGGATATCTATCTTCTCATCCACGTTAAAAACATCTCCTGTCTGTTGATTTCCACGTATGATTATTTTACTGAAAAATTCTTATTTATTCAATAGCAATTCTAAAATTATAGGCGAGGAAAAGCAAAAAGGACAGCCATGGGGTGACTGCCCTTTTCAGAGAAGGTATTTCTTTCTTATGGGGTATAGCAAAAACTATATAATGTATTGGGGGTTACGCTTATTATAATATCATCTGCTTTTTCATTTGACCATTCCTAAAATTCACAAACATTACAAATTCGATATTCCGTTTTTGTAAGTTTTGTACAAATTTATTTTTGTTCCATCAGGTATAATTCCACCCTGTTTTTCAGATGATCAATGACCTGCTCTTCCGTGATGGCGCCGGAAAAATAATTCTCCAATTCCTCCATGATAATGTCAAGCAGCTCCCGGGGAAGATATGAATCCGGAACAGCCTGCTCCAAAAGTGCCATGTAATCCTCCTTCATTCGTTCCCTGTCAATCGCAGCTTTGAGAATATCAAATCCTTCATAAAATGACGTAAACGGCATCTCCATCAGCTGCTCCTCAAATACATCCTTCCGCACGCTCATATGAAAGCCGGTATCCAAAGCGCCTGCACATTGACTGTCATAGGTCAGAATGCTCTGTAAAAACAGCTTGGCAATCTGTTTGTCCTCCTCCGGGGCCTTTGCCCGGACTGCCACCGGTTCAAAGGAAACAATATAATGATGAGCACCATCCTTCCCGGGATAACCGATAAGCTTTAAGGAATCTTCCAATTGCGTCTGCCATTGCCCAAGCTCCTCCGGATTAAGAAGCGTTACCTCATAGCAAAGCATGGATCCGTCCTTCAAAGCTCCCGCAGCCTCCAAACCATATATGCGGTTATCTCCATTGTCCAATTCCCTGGCATAATGCAATATTCTGCGGAATCCATCCGAGTCAAAACATGTGACACCCTCCCCGGGATCAACCATGTAATTATCGTCCAGTCCATGAATGAAAAAGCTTGAGATAAAGCTTACGCTGTCCATTGCATTACAAATATTATCCAGCTGAGGGCGGGCCGCAATCTCTTCCAAAAATCCGTCATAATCCCAGTCATCCCGGTCTACCGACGCAGTAATCACCGTTTCAATATACCAGTCATCCACGATTCCATACAGCGTCTCTCCTATTTTCCCCCGCTCCAGCGCCTTTAAGATCAGCTCATCCGACAGGCCGTCCTGCTCCAGTACCTGGTCAAGGGGCTCCCAAAGCTCTTCATGCTGTGCAAATCCGGTCAGAAAGGTATCGATGAGTACCGGCCCCTTTCCCGCAATCAGTTCTGTCATCAGCCTGGTATCGTTATATTCTGTCTCCTCCAGCCGAATAACATAATTGGGATACATTTTGGTAAACCTGGCTGCATAGGCCTTATATTTTCCCATTTGACCAGACGATACTGCCATGGTGATCTCGTGAATCTCCCTTTGCTCCGCCGTAGGCTCCAGATAAAGGTAGTTCATGCCATCCACATCCTTGTATAAAAGGGAAATGGACTGGTCCTCCCCCACCTGCAGATCTTCAATACTCTGAGGCTGAATTCCGTGTCTGAGCCATTCGTACAGAAGCTCCGGATTTCCGCCTGTCAAATCGCAGCGGTAGAGTCCTTCCGTATCGGCATATAAAAGCGTGTCTTGATCCCAAAGGGTAAAATACAGCATATCCCAGACCCAGATACCGTCGGGAACATTTGCAAGAATCTCTTTTCTACCATTGGCAGGATCTATCTTCCAAAGCAGACCGCCCCTAAATTGTCCTGTATCCTCTTCCTGTATGCGGGAGTAAAGAGCAATGCTTCCGTCATACAGTAAAACCAGTTTCGGATCGTCATAGGAAGGCTCAGTGACCTCTGCAAGAATTTCTCCCTGAGAATCCAGCACATAATACTTCCAGCCTGACAAACTCATGGTGACCAGATGAATATTTCCAAGACTGTCTGCCATGACCCCTCTGGGGCTTCCCTCCTCAGGCCAGCCCTCCTCCATTTCAAAGCTTCCCGTAACCTTCAGGTTTTCATCCACAGTCAAAAAACGATAAAAACTGCTCTCTTTCTCTTCCCTGCCAGACTGCCAGTCAATCAACACATATCCGCCGCTTCTGCAAATTTTTCCGGCGCATTCAAGCAGAGAAAAATCTTCTATTAAATTCAGACTCAGGGAATTTGTCTCCCCATCCCTTGTAACAATATTTAAGCTGTCCTGGCTTTCTCCGGGAATCAGCTGTCTCACAAATACCGCTGCCCGGGAGGCTTCAAGAGCATAGTCAAGTGTCCTGATTTCTCCATCCTCCTCCGACTGAATCGGTTTCAGAGGCCGGTTAAACTGCCCTGTATACAGATCCAGCGTGTTATCCTGCCAGATTTCTCCGGCGGTCTGAGCGTCAAAAGACTCCTGTGCACCAGCTCCTTCCTTTCCGGCAGAATCCTTTTCCCCCTGGGATGTATTCTGACAGCCGCCGCAAAGTAAAAGCAGTGCGGCCAGAAACAGGCAGATAAATTGTTTTTTGGCATTATGGAACATCCTGTAATTCTTCCTTCCCTCATATGTACTACTAAGCAGGTATTTTTCGAATATATTATACGGAGCCTCCCATTATTTGTCTATAGTACTTTTGTCCTATGTGCATAACCAAAACTCCCGGAAAGCATCCGATCAGCCTTCCGGGAGTTTTGAATTGATATATGAAACAATATAGCATAAACAGGTTTACAGGGAAAACAGCGCCTCGAACTCCTCCCTGTTGATCTTCTCCTTTTCCAGAAGCAGCGCGGCACAGCTGTGAAGCACCTGCTCCTTCTCCAGAATGATGGCCCTGGCCCTGGCATAGCAATCGTCGATAATGGCCTTCACTTCCCTGTCGATCTCACCGGAGATGGCCTCGCTGTGGGGCTTTGCATGAGCCAGGTCGCGTCCGATAAACACTTCCTCGCCATCCTCGTCATAGCAGATGACACCGATATTCTCCGACATGCCGAACCTCGTTACCATTCTGCGCGCCACCTTGGTGGCCCTTTTGATGTCGCTGGAGGCGCCGGTGGTAATGTCCTGGAATACAATCTCCTCCGCGATCCTTCCTCCCAGGGACACCATGATCTCCTGAAGCATCTGTCCCTTGGTCATGAACATCTCATCCCGCTCCGGCAGAGGCATGGTGTATCCCGCCGCTCCTGTGCCTGTGGGCACAATGGACACCACATACACGGGCCCCACATCCGGGAGCATGTGAAAGAGGATTGCATGGCCGGCCTCGTGATATGCAGTAATCCTCTTTTCCTTCTCCGAAATGACCCGGCTCTTTTTCTCCGCGCCGATTCCGGCCTTGATAAAGGCCTTGTTCACATCCTCACGGGTTACATAGGATCTGTCCTGTCTGGCGGCGTTAATGGCCGCCTCGTTCATCAGGTTTTCCAGATCTGCCCCGGTAAAGCCCGCCGTGGTCTGGGCCACCTGCTTCAGGTCCACATCCTCCGCCAGCGGCTTGTTCTTTGCATGAAGCTTTAAAATATCCTCACGGCCTCCCACATCGGGCCGTCCCACAGCCACCTTCCGGTCAAAACGCCCGGGCCGCAGAATGGCGGGATCCAGAATATCCACCCGGTTGGTGGCGGCCATGACAATGATGCCCTCGTTGATGCTGAAACCGTCCATCTCCACCAGCAGCTGGTTCAGAGTCTGCTCCCGCTCGTCGTAGCCTCCTCCCATGCCGGTGCCCCGAAGCCTTGCCACCGCGTCGATCTCATCGATAAATACGATACAGGGTGAGTTCCTCTTGGCCTCGCCAAACAGATCACGAACCCGGGAAGCTCCCACTCCCACGAACATTTCCACAAAATCCGATCCGGAAATACTGAAAAAGGGAACGCCCGCTTCCCCGGCCACCGCCTTGGCCAGCAGCGTTTTTCCTGTTCCGGGAGGTCCCTCCAGCAGCACGCCCTTGGGGATCCTGGCGCCGATCCGGTTGTACTTGCCCGGCTCCCGCAGGAAATCCACGATCTCCTCCAGCTCCTCCTTTTCCTCCTTCAGGCCTGCCACCTGTTCAAAGGTGATCGTCTTGTCACCCATAACCATAATGGCACGGCTTTTACCGAAGTTCATCATTCTGGCGTTGTTGCCGCCCGCCGCATTCTGGCTGTTAATCATCATGAACAGAAAGATGCCCACCGCCAGCACGATCAGCATGGGAACCAGGGTGGTAAGCACCCAGCCCTCCCGCTCCACGTCAAAGACTCTGGGATCAAATCCGTAGGATCGAACCAGCGCTTCCGCCTCCGTCACATCCGCCACATACAGCTTCTTTTGAGATCCATTCTTCAAATGAATCTCCAAAGACCCTGTAGGCGTCTCGCCGTTCAGATGGATTTCTATGGAAGAAACCTTCCCGCCTTCCATGTCGGCCACAAACTCCGCCCTGGTATAGTCCTCCTCCATATTCTTTCTGCTGACGGAAGTAATCAGCAATATCACTCCCACCAGCACGGCAACAAATATTAAATATGAAATAATCCCTCTGCTATACTGCCTCAATTCATGAGCCTCCTAATTGTCAAATTCCACAACCCCGATATAGGGAAGATTGCGGTATCTCTGGTCATAGTCCAGACCATAGCCCACCACAAACTGGTCAGGGATCTGAAACCCTGTGTAATCCACATTTACCTCCACTACACGTCTCTCAGGCTTGTCCAGCAGGGTGCAGAGGCGCAGTGACCTGGGTCCCCTGTCCCGAAGCATCTCCAACAGATAGCTCAGGGTTCGTCCGCTGTCCACGATATCCTCCACCACAACCACATCCTTATCCTTAAGGGATTCGTCCAGATCCTTTATGATCTTTACCACACCGCTGGACTTGGTGTCGCTTCCATAGCTGGATACCGACATAAAGTCAAGGGATACCGGCACGCTGATCCTTTTTGCCAGCTCGCACATAAAAAAGCTGCCTCCCTTGAGCACACACACCAGATGCACCTGTTTTCCTGCATAATCTCTGCTGATCTGGTCTCCGATCTCCTGAATCCTCGCGTCTACCTCTTCCTCCGGCAAAAGTACCCTAATATGCTCTGCCATCTTCATCCTCCGTTCCGCTGTCGGGGCAGCTTACTTTTAATTGTACCTGCAAAATGCGTTTTGTATTCCTGCAAACCTTATAATATTCGCTGATCCGGTATCCCGCCAGCCAGAGCACATGGCTCCCCTCGGCCAGAAGGGGCACGGAATTGCGAATCTCCCTGGGGATCTTTTCCGTCACCATATAGTCCTTCAGGGATTTGTGGATCATATGGCCTGAGCCGTCCCCTATGGTCAGAAAGTCCCCTGTAAGCCTGCATCGTACTGTAAGTGATTCCTTAATTTTATCATAGTCGAACCATTTCGTATACTTATTTCGGGGAACTTCTGCACAATTTTCACCGGAAATTACCGAAAATTCCATGCACCCCAGGCTTCCCAGCTCTGCCCTTACCATTCTGCCGCCCTCCACCGGTAGAAATACCTGCTTCCGGAAGGGTTCCTTCTGTGCCGGACACACCGCTCTGCTCCTCTCCAGGATGACCTTCGTGTACTCCCGCCTTGCCTGCAGGCCCAGGGGCAGGTCCACCCGTCGGCTGCCCGCTCCCTGAAACAGCTTCAGCACATCCTCCACATGGGTCATGGAAATGTCCCTGCCTGTGGGCGACAGCTCCTTTGCCAGAGCCAGAATCATTCTCTTCTGCAGGGCGGTATGCTCCTTTAAAAACCCTTCCGTCTCAACCACCGCCCGCCAAAGGCTCCGGGAGGCCTCCCGGGAAAAGACCGCGCACCGGGCCAGGGCTTCCCTGGTCTGTCCGGCCAGATAATCCTCCTCCTCCGTCAAAATATCCGCTGTCCGATACATATGCCCCACCACACCGGAGGATATTTGCTGCTCCGCATATGGAAGGATGTGATGGCGAATACGGTTTCTGGCGTAATCATCCCCTTGATTTGTGCTGTCCCTGCAAAAAGGAATTCCACGGACCTTCAGATATTCCTCCACCTCCTGCCGCTCCAGGCACAATATGGGGCGGATCACCTGAAGCCGGCTGTGGGACCAGTCCTCCCGCACTGGGGCAATACTGCACAGCCCCTTGAGTCCGCTTCCCCGGAACAGGCAAAACAGCATGGTCTCCGCTCTGTCGTTGCTGTTGTGGGCCACGGCGATCTTTGATCCCCCGAAGCGCTCCGCCGCCTCCCGGAAAGCATCGTACCGAAGCCGCCGTCCTGCATCCTCCTCCGAAAGCCCCTCCCGGGCCGCCATACGAGATACATTCTCCTTTTTCAGGAAAAATGGAATCTCCCTTTCCCGGCACAGCTCTTCCACAAATGCGGCATCCTCCCCCGCATCCTGCCGGATTCCGTGATTCACATGAACCGCAGTCATGGAAAAGGGAACCTTTTTACTATACTCCAGCAATAGAAATAAGAGGCAAACTGAGTCTGCCCCTCCCGAAACCCCGAGGATAACCCTGTCCCCCGGCTGTATCATCCTGTGTTCCTCCAAAAACGAAAATACCTTCCGCTCTGTCTTCCATTTCGTGTCCATAGAATGATAGTACCGTATTTCTGTGGGAAAAGTCAAGGACAAACCTCCCATATCCCGATTACTCCAATGGTCATATCATCGTTAACCCTGCCCTTGCCGGCACGAAGCGCAGCCCGCAGCAGCCACTCCGCCATCTCAGTGGGATTCTGTATCTCCGCCGCATCCACCGCCTGAAGCAGGGCATCCTCGTATGCCTCCTCAAAAGCGTCCACCACTCCGTCGGATACCATAATCACATAATCGCCGTCCTGCAGATTTCTGCATACAGGCTGTACCTCCACCTGCTGAAAAATTCCCAGAGGCAGATTGCCTACAGTCAGCGCCTCCGTCTCTGACTGTCTTTTCAGAAAGGTCACCGCTCCCCCCGCCTTTCGAAGCTCCATGCTGCCTTTGTTCAGATCCAGATCACAGACGTCCAGCGTGGGATGATTCTGGTCCTCGCCCAGAGCAAACAGCGCCGTATTCACCATTTTCACGGCCGCCTCCACGCTGTAGCCCGTCTCCATCATTTTCTCCATCAGGTCCAGAACCCGCCCGCTGTCCTGGCCGGCCCTTTCACCTGATCCGGTACCGTCCGAAAGCATCATCACAAGTCTTCCCTTCTCTACCTCCAGCACGGAATAATTATCCCCCGATATCGTCTCGTCCTCCTTTATGGCTCTGGCAAAGCCCGTCAGCGCCAGGTACCGGGACTGCTCCTCCAGCACAAAGCTGTGAGGGGTTTTCTCTATCACACAGGGACTGGCCACGGACAGCCGAAGCCTCCGTCCCAAAAGCACGGTGAGCATATCTGCCGCCTCCTCGCCCGGGATTCCCGAAGCCCTGTCGGTGCTCATGGTCAGCACGATGGATTCCGTTCCCTGCTCGTCCGGCACATAGCAGGGATTTTCCACCCGGACTCCCTCCTCCTTCATGGCACGGGCGATACGCTTTTTCTGTTTTTCCTCCATGGGCCTGTAGCATAAAACCTCACAGGCCAGCTCCGTCATAATTTTCGCAGCCTCATTCAGATGGCTCTTAATGACCTGGCGGTTTTCCCACAGCTGGCGCCGGGAATAAAGCGTCTGCCGGTCCTCTTTCCCGGGGCAGAATTCTCTGTCATAGCTTCTGGCCAGCTCATAAAAGGTATCTGCATAATTTAACAGCTTCCTCCTGCACAGCTCCGAAACCTGCGCTGTCCGAAGATCTCCTTCCTCTGCCTCTTTTCCGCCTGTGTACCGGAAGCTTTTGTGCAGCTGCCTGGGCTCTTCCCTCGTCATTCTTATACCTCCCTGCCTGCCTTCGGCGGCACAAACTCGTAAACCACGTCCTATTTTATTAGCCCCCTCCTGCTTTTTTTGTCAAAACAGGGACAGGCCGCCTTAAAGTTTTGCGACAAAAAAAGCAGGGGCCTCATGCCCCCGCCTTCTATTTTGACTTAAACAGAATCTCACCTTCATATACCAGCCCCAGCTTTTCTCTGGCAATATCCTCTATATAGCCCTTCGTCTGAACCTCTTTTCCAAGCTCCTCGATCTCAAGGGTACGATTTTGCTCCTTCTCAATCTGCACATCCAGAGCCATCCCCTCCTGGACCTTGGCGTCTATCTTCTGACGCAGCTCTATGCTCTTTACAAAAACCACCAGGGTCACCATCGCCACCACCAGGGTGACCAGGATCATGCTGAAACGGTTCTGACGCCTTTTTCGATAGGCGATCCTGCGCCTCGTTCTTCCTGCCATGGCCCTCCTTATCCCGCCAGGAGTTGTACCGCGCACTTCATTCTCCGATATCCTTCCCGCGTCACTGATCAAAATCTATTTCAGATTAATTTTAAGCAATTTTACAAAATTCGTCAATCTCATTTTGATGCGCCGTCCAAGTCTGCAGACTATGGCGCCCAGACCTCTCCCTGCTCTGCAGGCCGCAGAGCCTGTCTTTTTCCCCAGAAAACCGAAGGGACGCAGAATCCAGCGCAGCAGTCGGAAAAACTGATTAAGCAGCCAGCGCAGCGCCAGAGATATGTACTTTACAAAATACGGGCTCACCAGCTTTTTATAGGAAAAGATCCCCGCCAGCGCGCCTATTACTGCAAACCACCGCAGCGTACCGTTGCTTTCATGATACATCAGCAGAAATACTTCCGCGCCGCAGTATATCCAGAATGCCAGGTCCTCCAGGGATACAAAAAAAGCCTTGTGCGGAACCACCCTGCGGAAAATTCTCAGCAGATCATAGACAAATGTAATAAAAATGCCCATCAGAAGGGCATGCAGGAGAAATTCGTTTTCACTTGCCATAGGACTTACCGAAACAGCTTGCTCAGCAGAGACTCGCCCTTATGCCCGGCCCCCGCCACGTCAGAATAAGTAAAGCTGTCGATTTTTCCGTCTATGTCTACCTCGCCCTTTTCCAGAGTAAGCCTGTTCACATGCAGGTCGTCTCCCTTGATCATCAGCATTCCCTGTTCCGTCTCCAGGAGAATCTCATGTATGTCGAAGGACAGAACGTCATTGACACCGTTTATGACGCAGCTCTTCCGATTTGTCATAGTCACCTTGTGCATGCGTGCACCGCCGCTTAAATCCTCCATAGGCCCCTCCTGTCTGCGGAATCCCTTCTGTCAGATTCCCTCCTATAGAGTATATGCGCCGATCCCTCTACAAATACCTGAAAAGCTCCTTTGCCTCATCCTTTTTCACGGTCTCCTGCACATCCAGCACCTCCACCTTTACCTCCTTGTTTCCAAAGGAAATGGTGATCACATCGCCCTCCTTCACATTGGCGGAGGCCTTGGCAGGCTTTCCGTTGATCATCACACGGCCTCCGTCGCAGGCCTCGTTTGCCACGGTCCGCCGTTTGATCAGCCGCGACACCTTCAAATATTTATCCAGCCTCAAGCTTACACCTCCTGCTTCGCTGTCAGTCGCATGGGCGTCAGCTTTGCCGGCAATCTTCCTTTGAGCGCCCGTGCGTATAAAAACAGCGGGGAATCCTTCACAGACCCCCCGCAGTACAAACAAGATCCTTATGCGTTCAGCATGTCCTTCAGAGCCTTTCCAGCCTTGAATCTGGGAGCTTTGGAGGCCGCGATCTTCATGGGCTTGCCGCTCTGGGGATTCCTGCCCTCTCTGGCCGCCCTCTCGGATACCTCAAAGGTACCGAAGCCTACCAGCTGAACCTTCCCGCCTTTCTTCAGTTCGTCAGCAACAACATCCGTGAAAGCCTTCAGGGTTTTCTCTGCGTCCTTCTTGGAAATCTCGGCTGCTTCCGCCATGGCGGCAATCAATTCTGTCTTGTTCATATTGAACTCCTCCTGTAATGAGTTTTCTTATTTGTATCTCCGTAGATGCTTCTTGTGAAACGTCTATTAATATATATATATGTTTTCAAATAGTTTGTCAAGGCATTTCCCCTTATTTTGCGGCTTTTTAGTTACTTTTCACGGCTTCGCCGTTCAAAGCAACATGATGCACACAAAATGAGCAAAAAGCGCTCATTTTGGCGCGTGCTGTCTCGGGTTTTTGTGCAAACAACGCACAAAAACACCTCGCGGCCCCTACCCGTGAAAAGTAATGGCTTTTTCATTACTATTTGCAGCTGCTTAAGGAAGTACCGCATCCAGCAGCGTATCCGTCAGGGACGCGGTGCCCAAAGTCAGATCCGCAAAGGAATAGGAGATATCCTTGTTTTCTTCATCCACCTGCACCGTATAGCTCCTGGTCTCATAACCCGTTTTTCTCAGAGTGATCACATGAGCGCCCGCCGTCTTCCTGAAGCTGCAGGGAGATATTCCCATATAATTGCCGTCCAGATAAACCTCCGCACCCTCCGGGGCATCCACATATACCTTATAATAATCCGTGGCAACGGGAGCGGACGGATCCGGAGTCTCTTCCTCCTCTTCCTCAGACCTGCTGGGCTCCAGAATCACATTGATACTGGCGGACGCCTCCGCCACCCGGATGTACTGGGTCACGGACTGATATCCCTCGGCTCTGGCAATCATCTGGTGGACCCCATACTCCAAAGACACAGGTCCCGAGACGTCTACCCGGGTTCCGTCAATGTAGAGATCCGCGCCGGAGGGATCCATGGAAAACAGCACGATTCCATATTGAGGCTCCGGAATCTCCAGGTCTCCGATATCCAGCATGGACTCTTCATTTCGGTTGATCACCACATCCTTGACGCCTCCGCCCCCTCTGTGACTGATGTTTACCTGATAGCTTCCCTCCGGTACCAGCAGAAGCATGTCCGCCGTGATCTGCCGGATCTGTGCCTTGCCAACCTCAATCCACCCTCCTATAAAGTTCTCATCATTTACAAGCCGCAGATACCCATGGCCCTTTTCCACCCGGACAGTCAGGATCTGCTTGTCAATGCCCAGAAAGCTCACTACATCCGCCGGATTCAGATCCATAATGTCCATGGCCGTGCCTTCCGCCAGATATTGAGTGTTGGAAGTAAGCTTATAGGTTTCCGAGCCAATGGTGACCTCACTGCGCACCGGATTCATCTCATAGCGCTCTACGTTTTCTAAAATCCAGCTTTTCGACGAAAGCCGCATGGTGGTCAGATGTTTTTTGGATTTCAGAAAAGTAATATCCACAATATCGCCTATATAAATCTGGTCCAGAGAAATGCTTTCTCCGTACTTGTCGTAAAGACCGGTGGTTCCGTCCAGGGAAAGCGTATATCTCCTGCCCAGCTCCAGATTCAAAAAGGTCACCGTATTTTCGTCCGCATTCCGTCCCACCAAAACAGCCGTGTCCGCCGAATCATAGCTATCCGGTCCGGTGAGGACAAAGCCTGTGTCCGCTCTTTCCGGCGTGGGGGAAGCTGTCCCCGGCTCCGGCTCACCCTGACTCCGGAATGGATTGGCACAGGCTGTCAGGAGCATTGCCATAGACAACGCCGTCAAAAGCAGTATGCATCTTTTGTTCTTTTTCACGATTCCTTAACCCCCTGGTTTTACACTGACAGCAAGCTGTCTTTACTTATTTATCCTTATATATTCCACATTGCGGAACACTTCATCCAGAAAATTCTGTTTTTCTTTTTCCTGGGATACCAGCTTTTCCAGCTTCTCCTGGTTTCTTCCCGGAATCCAGGCCTTTCCCGAGTTAAAATAGAAATTGGCGATCTTCCAAAATTTTTCCGGATAGGCCAGCCGATAATAAAGATCGATCCAGCTCCCGGCGGCCACAGGTCTCTGGCGTTTGTAGGTCTCCAAAAGCTCCGTCCCCAGAGACACGGACCAGTTTCCCTTCTCCAAAAGCTTGCGCAGCAGCAGATAAAGATCTCTGACAGGATCGTCCGGCAGGCATTTCTCAAAATTCACAAGAAACCATCCCTTGCTCCCCAGCAAAATATTATGATATTGGTAATCGCCATGGCAGAAGGCAACGGTACCCTCGCCTGCCGGTGAGGGCTTCCTCTCCGCACAATATTCCTTCCATTGCCGGGTCACCTCCTCCGCCTGTTCCAGAAAATAATCACAGGCGCTCTGAAGGCTGATCTCAAAGCTCTGCTTCTGCCCTTTCTGGTGCAGATATTTACGCACCCGTCTGATTTCACGATTATGCTTTTCATATTCCTTTTCCGGCGAAAATGCCGCCGGAAGCCCCAGCGTATCCCCGGGCAGCTCCATACATTCGTGGAGCTGAGCCAGCAGGCTCACCGCCTCCCTGCACTCGCTCTTATCGTAAATGCTGCACTCTCTTCCATCCTGCCAGGTCTTCAGCACATACGCTGTGCCGTCCTGATCCTTTACCAGAAGGCCTCCCTCCCGGGTGGGAACAATGGCCTCCACGCTGACCGTTCCTCTCTGTGCCACCGCCTTAAGCAGTCTGTCCTGCAGCTCTATTTTCTCCGCGTTGCCCGCATATTCCTTTAAAATCAGGCATCCCCTGTCGGTATCACACAGGATGGATCCTCTGCCTTTTCTGGTCCGGAGTACCTCTACCTCATACTGTTCCAGCAATTCCACTGCCCTGTCATTCACTGACCACCCCTCCTGAGTTTTCATTTTCCATCCGGTCTCCCTTCCGGAAAACCGGCCTGTGACGGCCTTGGTTCAAGGTCTTTACATCATATGTGGCGGTAGTGAAAAGTATGTTTGCAACTTTTCATAGGCAGGGTCCGCGAGGTGTTTTCGTGCGCATTTTGCACGCAAAACCCGAGACTGCCTGCGCCAAAATGAGCGAATTTTGCTCATTTTGTGTGCATCAGATTGCTTTGAACGGCGAAGCCGTGAAAAGTAAAGTATGTTTGCAACTTTTCATGGGCAGGGTCAGCCGGCCAAGATATTTTTTGCCTCCTCCAGCAGGCGTTCTCTGGTATTGCAGTCCGGATCCTCCAGCACCAGCTCCAGAAGCTGCTGCAGAACCCTGCCCACTTCCTTTCCCGGCTTCATCCCCCCGGCAATCAGATCTCTGCCGGACACAGCCAGCTCCTTGAGAGATATACAATGCCCCTCATCCATTACCCTGCGGTACAGCTCCTGCCAGCGCTCCAGCCTTTCCAGCTTTTCCTCCCTGCAATAATCGCTCTGGGCCAGGATATCCGCCCGCTTTACCTCAAAAAGTGCGGGGAACGCATCCGTTCCGATTTTGTTCACAGCCCGGCGCACAGCCCGCATATCCGGCTGCTGATCATTTCCGTAATCATGATAAAGCACCAGCTTATGCACCAGGGCACAGGTGTCATTGTCAAATTTCAGCCGTCCTAAAATCTTTTCCGCCAGGTCGGCGCTGACAGCGGCGTGGCCATGAAAATGTGTAATTCCCTTCTCGTCCCGTTCCAGGGTACCGGGCTTGCCCAGATCGTGGAACAGCATTGCCAGACGCAGGATCCTGTCCGCCCTGACGGCCTTCATGGAATGCAGAATATGCTCTCCCACGCAGTAACAATGGTGGGGATGCTCCTGCTCCGTTTCCATAGCCCTGTCAAACTCCGGAAAAAACACCCTGGTCACTCCCAGCGCATATGCCTCCCGGAGAAAATCCGGATGCGGGGAGCATACCAGCTTCACCAGCTCCGCCTGGATCCGCTCCGCACTGATACAACGCAGATTCTCTGAAAGCCGGCGAATCCCCTCTCTGGTGCCCTCTTCGATCCGGTATCCCAGCTGGGCGGAAAAACGCACGGCCCGCAGGATCCGCAGGGCATCTTCGGAAAAGCGTGCCACAGGATCTCCCACACAGCGAAGTATCCCCGCATCCATATCCTTCCGGCCCCCGAAAATATCCACCAGCCCCTGCCTGTGGTTGTAAGCCATGGCATTTATGGTAAAATCCCTGCGTTTCAGATCCTCCTCCAGGCTGGGTGTAAAGTGCACTTCTCTGGGATGGCGGCCATCCTCATATTTTCCGTCCACGCGATAGGTGGTGACCTCAAATCCTTCCCGTCCCATCATCACCGTCACCGTCCCGTGCCGGATCCCGGTATCGATACAGCGGGGAAACAGCGACTTTACCTGCTCCGGCCTGGCAGATGTAGTGATGTCCCAATCCTGGGGCTCGCGCCCTAAAATGGAATCCCGCACACAGCCCCCCACCGCATACGCCTCAAAGCCGGCTCCTTCAATGGCATCAATCACCTGCTCCGCTCTTTCCGGTATATTAATATGAACCTTTTCCTCCACGGCTTCCCCTTCCTTCCCCTTTTAATGCGAAACAGACATTTGGCGGATATCGCAAAGGCGGTGAGAATATCCCACCGCCCTGTGTCCATAATCATTATTGGGCTCCGCCCTCATTTGATCCATCTGTATTTCCTTCGGTTCCCTCCTGGGAATCCTGCTGCTCCTGGTCGGATTCCTCCTGATCGGATCCCTCCTGTGAGGATTCCTCTTCCTCCGGCCTGTAGGGCTTTGTCACCTCATCCATATACTCTGTCATGCTCTGACTCAGAAGCGTCTGCTCAATCTCCAGACTCCATCTGGGATCGTTGGGTCCCACATAATACAGCACATAATTCAGCTCCTCATTCTCCGGAGAAATCACAGCTGTATCACCTGCCGCACGGGCGCTGTCAAAGATCCAGTCGGACACCTCTGTGGCCAGCGCATTGGGAAGTACTCCCTCGGACAGGCCTCCCTCCGACGCAAAAATCTGTGAATCGTTGTACTTGTCGGCAACCTCGCCGAAGCTTTCCGCCGTAGCGGCGCCGCCCTTCCACTCGTCCAGAATCGCCTGCGCGTTATCCTCGCTGGTAACGATCAACCGTACATCCGCAGAAGGCTCCTGATCCAGATATCTTCTATCAAAGGCCACCACATAATACAGGTTGCTGGCGGTGTTTTCAATAACCGTGGTATCCCCTTCCTTTCTGGCAGGATCGAACAGCCAGTCCCGAAGAGCCGAAACCACGGCGGACTTGCGCTGATTTTCCCTCAGATCGCCTTTCACGGCCACGGTCTTTTGCTGATCCTCAGCCTCCTTTTTTGCCTCTTCCATGGCAAACGCCACCTCGGCCTCGGAAGGTGTGTATGCTGTCTCCTCACCGCCGTCCTGGGAATCCGAATCCTCCGACTCCTCCACAGGATCCGCCAGATCCGTGGGCTCTGTGGGAAGCTCCGCGTTTACGGTAATCAAATGATAATCCACGGAATCATAATCATCCGCATGCTCTTCATAATAGGCCTGAATGTCTTCCTCTGAAGGCTTCCTTTGCTCTGATATGGATTCGTAGAAGGCGTTGACCAGCATAGCCTCTTCCACATAACCCTTCAGCCGGGACATGGTGGCGTAAGGGCCGAACAGCTGCTGCACGTAAGACTTCAGGCTTGTCCCCTCCTGGGCGGCGGCATCCTTCAATTCCTCTTCGTACTTTGCATAGTCCTCAGCCGCATCATAGGTAAAGCCCGCCTTTTCGGCTTCCTTCCTCAGCGCCTTGTTCTGCAGAATTCTCTCCGCAGCCGTCTCCTCAAAATACTCCTGCCAGGTCTGGGTATCGGAATAGGACAGATTTGACAGATCTCCCGTCAGATCCAGCCCGAACATGCTCATATAGGCGCCGTACTGGGCAATATAAGCATTTTTTACCATATTATAGTTATAATCAAATTCCACCTGGGAGACCTTCTCTCCCGCCACGGTCATACGGGTGCCGTGGACGGTGAGGAAGCTGCGGACAGGAAAGGATATGACTACGCAGGCCAATGCCGCCACGATCAGAATCCCCAGAATCGTACTGATCCTTTTCTCCCTGGCCTCTCTCTCCTTTTCCTCCCGGCGCTTCTGCATCTTCCGGTCATACCGGGTCTGGATTTTTTCCGGCTCCCGGTCCTTCCCTTTCTTTTGTTCTGTATCTTTTATCTCTTTATCCTGATCAGACATCAAAATGCTCCTTCCCATTTGATTTGCCCCCGAAGGCTTAAGCCTTCTGAAAGCCCTTTGATGCTGCGGCTGTACGGTTTATTGAAAGCCACTTTGTCATTCTACTTTATTTTATGGAAAAAGGGAAGCTATTTCACATATTTTTCAAGTTTTTCCACAATATTTTTGAGACATCCCTCCTCAAAGGGACTTCTCAGGCCCACTTCCTTTATCATATTGGTAAAGAAATCGCTGGCCGACAGTCTGCAGAGCTTCAGATAGCTCTCCCAGGCGCCGTCAAAATCAGCGTCCATCATCACCTTATACTGCAGGGCGCAGGTCTGAGCCAGGCAGTAATCAATATAGTAGAGCGGGTAATTGTAAATATGAAGCTGCTTCTGCCAGAAGCCTCCCTGTCCGAAAAAGCGGTTGCCGCCATAATCCAGATGGGGTTTATACTCCTTCTCCAGGCTGCTCCAGGCCGCCTTTCTCTGGGCGGGAGTCATATCCGGATTCTCATATACAATATGCTGGAATTCATCCACCATACAGCCATAGGGAATAAAGGCCGCCGAATCCTCCAGATGCATATCGATATAATCCTGCGCCCGGTCCCCAAAGAACATGGACATCCACCTTTCCGTGAAAAATTCCATGGACATGGAGTGGATCTCCGCCGTTTCCATGGTGATATCCGCGTGCTCCCGGATGGGATCCTGACCCGACAAATAGCCCTGGAAGGCATGGCCGCACTCATGGGTAATCACATCCACATCGCCGCTGGTGCCGTTAAAGTTGGCGAAGATAAAAGGCGAATGATACACAGGCATGTACGTCATATAGCCTCCCGCTCTCTTTGTCTTGCGGCCCAGCACATCGAACAGCTGATTTTCCATCATAAAGTCAAAAAATTCCCCTGTCTCCGGCGACAGCTCCCTGTACATTTTCTGCCCTGCCGACATGATCTCATCAGGGCTTCCCGTGGGAGCGGGATTTCCCTCCTTAAAATACACGGACTCATCAATATATTCCAGCTTCTCCAGCTCCAGTCTCTTCCTTCTGCGGTCATGGAGCTTTTCGGCAAAGGGCACAAAGTATTCCTTCACCTGACGGCGGAAGGCCTCCACCTCCTTTTGCCCATAGCAGTTGCGGTTCATGCGATAATATCCCAGCTCCAGATAATTCTCATACCCCATCTCACGGGCCTGAGCTGTACGGTTTTTCACCAGACCGTCAAAAATCTCGTCCAGCTTTTCGGCATTTTCCTGAAAAAACGCCGTCTGGGCCTCCCAGGCCTCGGCGCGCACGCTCCGGTCCTGATGAACCAGATAGGGGCGCAGCAGGGAAAGATTCAGCTCCTTGCCGTCAAAGGGAATCTTCGCGCTGGCAATGAGCTTGTTGTACTCCAGCACCAGAGCGTTTTCCTCCTGCATCAGCGGAATCAGCTTTTCATCCATGGACTTCTGGGCGATCTCCATGTTTTTAAAGGCCACCGGCCCGATCTTCTCCTCCAAATAAGCTCTGTAGGGTGAAGCATACAGCTTTTTCTGATAAGCCAGCACCAGATTGCTGTAGACAGGTCCCTTTTCATCATAGTATTCATGCTCTTTACTGTAAAATTCGTCGGAGGTATCCACGTCATAGCGGATATGAGCGATAGTCATCATGGTGCCCACTCTGTCGGTAAGCTCATAAAATTTTTCATGCACCGCAAACTGCTCCCTGCCGTCCGCCGCCCTGTCAAATTCCTCCATCAGGTCCTTCATCTGTGCCTCCACCTGATCAAAATCCACGCGCTGATACGGCATATCCTGAAATTTCATATTTATATCCTCGCTTTCGAATAATTTTCTCAACTTATTTTACAGGATTTCTTTTATTCTGTAAATATATTTTAACAGTAACTTACCGATTACTCTGTTGGTATTTTTGGTTGTTTGGACTTGAAATTTACATCCTGTTGTGCTAAATTTTTACTATAAAATATCTTTCTTTAGCAGGAGGGAGTAAAAAAATGTTTGATGCACTTAAGAAAACTTCAATCAAAAACTGCCTGATCATCGCCGTGATCTGTCTGCTGGGCGGCGGCGCACTGATAGGATGGCAGGCAAAGGGCGCGTTTTACGCGGTAACCGGCTACAAGGCCTTTGAGTCCCTGTCGCCGGAGCAGATCAAGGGCCAGCTGGTGGAGGCCAACATCACGGAAAACTTCGGCTATTATTTGGAGGAATACGAACAGGATAAAAATACCGGCCGTACCACCACAAAGTTTCTTTATTACATAATCTGGACCGGCGATGAAAACGCCACAGATTACCGCTACATGACCATCAAGGTTCCCGTAAGCTACCGCAGCAGAATGAACGATATGGCCGAAGCCTATCAAAACGGCACTGCTGTGGCTCCCATCACTTTTTATGGTGAAATCAAAAAACTGGACGATGAAGAATACGATTATTTTGAGAGGACTCTCACCGGTTTGGGATGGACCCAGCAGGAAATCGCGGACGGAACGCTTCCTTATTATATTAACGTCTTTGCCAGCAAGGCCAGCATGGACGGAATCGCCATCGTGCTTACCCTTGTGGGCGCCGCACTGGTCGTCTTCGGTCTGGTAAGAGGCATTAAGGCTTTCACCGGCGGATATCTGAAAAAGCTGAAAGATGATATTGCCTCTGCGGGCTGCACGGAAGCCTCTGCCGAATCCGATTACAATTCCGCTGCTTCCTACACCAAGAAGGGCGATTTAAGAGTAGGCAGACTGTTCACCTACCATGTTGTAGGACCTTGTCCCAGAGCCATTGTCAACAGCAAAATCCTGTGGGCTTATCAGAACACCGTAACCCACCGCACCAACGGCGTCAAGACGGGAACCACCTACAACGTCATGGTATATGTGGACGGACAGAAAAATGCGGTTACATTGGACGTTCCCAATGAAACCACCGCTCAGGATATTCTTCAGCGCTATATGACCACGCTTCCCTGGGTCGTGGTAGGCTACACTGACGATTTAAAGAGAATGTTCAATAAGGATCGCGCCGCCTTCCTGAACCTTCGTTACAACACCGTGGAACATGTTGCCGTAGATCCCGGAATGGAGGGCTATTCCAACTCTCCTCAATAAACAGAGTGCTCAAAGCCAGGTGATTTCTCACCTGGCTTTTCTTGTTTTTCCCACTCATTTCTATTTCCAGAGCACCCTACGTCTGTTTCCGGTACTGAACCGGTGTCATTCCGTAATCCTTTTTAAACAGCCGGTTGAAATGTTCCACGTTCTCATAGCCCACCTCTGCGGCTACGGTCTCCACCGTGTGATCGGTTTCCCGAAGCAGGGCCCGGGCTTTCTTCATGCGCTCCTCCTTTACCACCTCCTGAAAGGTCATTCCCGCCTTTTCCCGAATATATTTGGAAAGATACGGCCTGGAAAGATGAAAGCTGTCTGACAGAGACTCCAGCGTCACATTGCGGTAGTGATCCTGGATAAAGCTGATGATTTCCACGATCCGCTCCTCTCTTCCCGAGGTGATATGCTGCTGCGCCGTCAGCTTATTTACGGCGGCGGCCAGCGCCGCGATGGATGCCTTGATAATATCCTCGTCCACTCCCACTCCCCAGTACATGCTGCCGTCATGCATAATTCCCACATAAGCAGCCGCCCGGGAGCTGGAGCCCTTGGACACGGCGTGTTCTTCATACACCGCCAGCTCGTAGCTGATCCCGAAAAAGGTCTTCAGGCAGTTGCTCACTGCGTCCAGACGTCCGTTGCCGGAGCTTTTGATTACCCGCAGGGATCCCTTCTGCTCAACGGTTACCTCCGCCTGAATCCCCTTACCCTGCTTAAAATGGCACTCGGGAATCCGGAAAATATGGTGGGGTGTAATATAATTTTCTTCAAATATGGCGTATATCTCCGCGGGAAGCAGCTCCTGGTGGCGTCTGTCGGAAACACCCTTGACCAGGTATCCCACCTCCTCCCGCATGGCCGCGGGCAGGGAGAATCCAAACTGCTGCTTCAGCACAAAGGCCACTCCGCCCTTGCCGGACACACTGTTGATCCGGATCACATCCGACTCATACTCCCTTCCCACATCTCCGGGATCGATGGGAAGGTAAGGTATATCCCACCTGCTTCCGCTCTTTCCCTCCTTCATCCAGGACATGCCCTTGCTGATGGCGTCCTGATGAGAGCCGGAGAAGGCGGTAAAAACAAGATCTCCCGCATAGGGTGTCCTCTCATGAACCTTCATTCCCGTAAACCGCTCATAGGCCTCCCGCACCTGCATGATATGGGTAAAGTCAAGACCGCTGTCCACGCCGTGGCACATCATATTCAACGCTACCGTCACCAGATCCACGTTGCCTGTGCGCTCACCGTTGCCGAACAGCGTCCCTTCCACCCGGTCCGCACCTGCCAGTATGCCGAATTCCGCATCGCTGACACCGCATCCCCTGTCGTTGTGGGGATGAACGCTGAGTACCACGTTATCACGATATTTCAAATGCTTATGCATGTATTCCACCTGACTGGCAAATACGTGGGGCATAGCCACCTGAACGGTGGTGGGCAGGTTAATAATGGCCTTTTTCCCGCCCTCCGGCTTCCATACGTCCAGCACCGCATTGCACACCTCCAGTGCATAATCCACCTCTGTCTGGGAAAAGCTCTCCGGGCTGTACTCAAAGGTAAAATTGCCTTCCGTCTCCCGGGACATCTCCAAAAGCAGTCCGGCGCCGTCCACCGCCAGCTTTTTAATGGCCTCCTTGTCCTTTTGGAATACCTGCTCCCGCTGCTCCACGGAGGTGGAATTATACAGATGCACCACCGCATGGGGCGCGCCCTTCACCGCCTCAAAGGTCTTGCGGATAATATGCTCTCTGGCCTGGGTCAGCACCTGGATGGTCACATCCTCCGGAATCATATTCCTTTCGATCAGCGCGCGGATAAACTGGTACTCCGTATCCGAGGAAGCGGGAAAGCCCACCTCGATCTCCTTAAAGCCGATATCCACCAAAAGCTTAAAAAATTCCAGCTTTTCCTCCAGACTCATAGGATGAACCAGCGCCTGGTTTCCGTCCCGCAGATCCACACTGCACCAGATCGGCGGCTTTTCTATGGCGTCCTTCTTCACCCAGTCCCAGGTCACCTCCGGCGGCATATGGTATGATTTTTTGTATTTTTCGCTTACACTGATTTTTTTCATAATAATCCTCTCTTCTGCACCATATTGCAGCAAAAATTTTGACCTGCTTATCTTAGCACAAATTTTCTCTTATCTCAAGTATAAATTTTAATTTAGCGATTGATTTATTTTACACTTATATTTTTGCAAATTATTTGACAACAATGATATTAACAGTATTTTGAGATTTATTAAAATTGTTTTTTCTTTTTATTCATTATTGTTTCATTTTAATGTTCTCTCTCCCTAAAACCTGCGGGACCAAAACTCTGATAAACCATGGCGAAAGGCTCTTGAAAAATCGTATATTTAGGAGTAAAATAAGCATGGTTTTCAGTTGCTTTTTGGCTTCTGCATTAAATACGAAAGGGAAACAGGAAAAAATATGAAAAACTGTCAAAACAAATGGGTGCGTGCCGCCATTCCGGCTCTGCTCCTCCACTTCAGTATCGGAACCGTGTACTGCTGGTCCATGTTCAGCCAGGAAATTGCTAAACACATCGGATTTTCCAAAGGCGCCACCGAATGGGCCTTCAGCTTTGCCATCTTCTTCCTTGGCATGTCCGCCGCTTTTTTGGGCAATGTGGTGGAAAAGGATATCCACAAGTCCTCACTGATCGCCGCCATCACCTTTGCTCTGGGCATGGCAGGAACCGGCTTCTTTATTTATTACGGAGGCCTTCATAAGGAAAGCCTTGTATCTCTGATTGGTATCTATGTGTGTTATGGCTTTATTATGGGCGTCGGTCTGGGCACCGGCTATCTCTCACCGGTAAAGACGCTTATGCTCTGGTTTAAGGACAAGAAGGGACTTGCCACCGGTCTGGCCGTGGCGGGCTTCGGCGGAGCGAAAGCCATTGCCAGCCCTATTATGCAGCTTTTGATGGATAAGCTGGGAGACAGCGGTATTTACAAAATGTTCTTTATTCTGGCCGCCGTATATTTTGTAATGATGTTTGTTGGCCACCTGCTTCTGGCAAAGCCCGCAGACTGGCATGAGCCTCAGTCAAAGGAAAAGAGCCAGGGCATCATGGCCACTCTGAAGATGCGCCCTCTCTCCAACTACATAGGCATCTGGCTGATGTTCTATATCAATATCACCTGTGGACTGGCTTTGATTTCTCAAGAGAAAATGATCGTAAAGTGCATCGGTCTGGCGGGAATTGCAGGCATTATTTCCACCATTTCCGCTATCTTTAACGCCGGCGGCAGGCTGGGCTTTTCCGCCTGGGCAGATCATCTGAAGGATCGGAATACCATTTACAAGCTGATCTTTATCCTTTCCATCGCCTTTACCGGCCTTGTGATCCTCACCAGCGGAATACAGAAGGGAGAAGGAAATATTTTCCTGATCATTCTGGTGCTTGCCCTGATCTTTATGGTTAACGCCGGATACGGCGGAGGATTTTCCAATGTGCCTACCCTGCTTTCCGACCATTACGGCATGGGCAGCATCAGCGCCATTCACGGAATTACCCTTTCCGCCTGGGCCTTCGCAGGACTGACGGGCAATCAGATCGCAACCCTGATCGTGAATAACACCGGCTCGTTTTTCACAGATTCTCACGGAAACGAGATTAATCCTATCGGTTACCAGAACGTATTGTATTTTACCATCGTACTGTATATAATTGCTCTGCTTATCAGCCTGTTCCTGGTAAAGCCCTTCAAGAAGCAGTCCTGATGCTGTAAAAACAGAATGCTGAAAAAATGGACTGTGAGAAATGGAATGAATATAATTCCTTTTCTCACAGTCCTTGTTTTAAGTCCACAAAATATAATGCAAATTATATAATCTCCACCCTCTCAAAATATTTCATCAAAATCCCCGCACAATTCTGTATGCCCAGCTGAGATGTGTCCAGGATCATATGGTAGTTGTTCACGTCTCCCCAGACCTTTCCCGTATGCTCGTTATAGTAATCCGCCCGCTCCCTGTCATTCCTCTCCAGCATACTTTTGGCTTCTTCCCGGGACAGGGATTTCTTCTCCATGACCCTCTTGATCCGGTCTTCCTTGTCCGCGCAGACATATACGTTAAAAACATTGACCTGATCCTTCAGGATCTCCGACGCGCATCTTCCCAGTATGATACAGGGGTTCGCCGCCAGTTCCCGTATCACATCCGCCTCATTGGAGAAATTATCCTCATGAAGCTCATGCTCTATATAAGCCTTGTCATATACGGGAATATCCAGCTTTCTGGAAAGCTCTTCCGCTATGAGGCTCGCCCCTGTGCCAAATCTGCGGCTCATGGTGATCACCAGATTCATATGTGCTTCCTCCTTTGATGTATATTGGTTGCTCGGACAGGCATTCTTGCAGTATGCCTCGGGCAGAGACCCGAAAAACCTTCGGTTTTCCGGGTTAGCAGAATTATTATACCATAAATTGCTTCGCAATTTACGGTATGATGGCCATCCGGCCATTTCCTGCCTTGAATAAGGTCATTATACCATGTGCGTAGAAAATCAAGCGGCTGCAAAGCAGACATTTGATTTTCAAGCCATGGGTTACGGTATAATGCATCACGAAGTGATGATAAGACAGCGTAAGCTGGCTTGAATTCTGCGTTAGCAGAATTATTATACCATGGTTTCCGCCCATGCACAAGGAAAGTCTCCTTTCAATTATTGGAAAGGAGACTTGTGAATCATCTCACTATTCGAATCCCTGGAAATCCTCACCCCACATCCGGCTCGTCGTAAAAGCAGATTTCTCCGGAAGTTTTTCCTTCTGTCTCAAATACAATAAACTGGTTATTGCCCTTTTTCAGCAGAGGTCCCGGCACATAAAGCCGTTTCTGGGGTCCGATCTCCCAGAAGCGCCCCAGGTTAAAGCCGTTCAGGAACACGCAGCCTTTCCCCCAGCCCTCCAGCTCCACAAAGGTATCCGCCGGCTCCTCCACCATCAGTTCAAACTCATAAAAGGCGGGCATTCCCGGGGTATATCCTGCCGTAAAGTCCAGACAATCCAGGTTATCCAACGGCAGCATATACTGCTTCCAGCCCGTATGCATATGGCCGTTGATCTGGACGCATCCATCGATACCCTTCCTTTGCCTGTTCATTCTGGGACCGAAATTCACGCGCCCCATATTTTCCACCAAAATCCGGATCTCCTCTCCCTCTTTGGCCGCCTTATCCAGCATATGCTCCGCCTCCAGCTCATGGTCGTAAAGGTTCAGCAGGCGTTCCTCTCCCAGGAAAATATTGGCCCGGTCATTGGCATCCCACAGGCGGATTTTCTCCAGCCTCCTCTCATTGCGGACAGGAGACGTATACAGAATATAGCCGTAGCTCTGTCCCAATCTTTCCATGCTCTGAGGCTGCAGACTATTTACTGGTGCAGACAGCCCGGGAAGCGACTGCATCAGGCCCGCCTTTCTTTTAACCTCCGCCCTTCCATAGGCCTTTTTAGGTATAGGAGCCGGCAGACCTTTCCGGGCCGTTTCCCCCGTCACCCTGCGGATAATTTCCTGATACCGGTAAAACTTCTCCGTCAGGTCTCCCGCCTCAGTCAGTACGGCGTCATAGTCATAGGAGGTTACATCGGGAGACAGCTCGCTGTAATAATTGGAACCGTTCATAAATCCAAAGTTGGTGCCCCCGATAAACATATAAATATTCACATGTCCCAGACGGATCATATCCTCCAGATCCTGAGCACTCTGCTCCAGGTTCCCTGTCATATGACCTCCGTTACCCCAGTGGTCAAACCAGCCTACCCAGAACTCCGCGCACATCAGAGGACCTCCCTGCGTAAACTGCTTCAGAACCTCAAAGCGTTCCCTGGTCTTCGACCCAAAATTTCCGGTGGGAAGAGCTCCTTCCACCTGTCCTCCCATAATGCTCTCGTCCTTGGGCTCATCGGAGGTGATCAGGGGCACGGTGATTCCGCCCTGTCTGAGCAGGTCCCTCATTGTCTCCAGATAGGCCTTGTCGTCGGCAAAATATCCGTATTCGTTTTCCACCTGCATCAGGAGCACATTGCCGCCCTCCGTGATCTGAAGCGGCTTCAGTATCGGCAGAAGCACCCTATAGTATTCCTTCACCTGCTCCATAAATGCAGGTGAAGAGCTTCGAACCTGCATGCCGTCCTCCGCCAACAGCCACCCCGGCAGGCCCCCGAACTCCCACTCCGCACAAATATAAGGGGAGGGGCGAAGAATCACATACAAGCCCAGCTCCTCTGCCAGCCGTACAAATCCCGCCACATCGGCCATTCCTTCAAAGTTAAACTGTCCCTTTTTCGGCTCATGGACATTCCAGGGAATATAGGTCTCTACCGTATTCAGTCCCATTGCCTTTAATTTTTCCAGCCTGTCACGCCAGTATTGTGGTACGATTCGAAAATAATGAATACTCCCCGACAATATCTGGAAGGGTTCTCCGTCCAGATAAAAGGTTTCTCTAATTTCAAATGTTCTTGCCATTGCTGCTCCCTCTGCCGAAGCCGCCGCGGTTTATTGTTCTCATAGCGGCTCCGTTCATAAATAACCTTTCAATCCTCCCCGGCTCCATTACCGGGCCGGCTCATCCGTCAATATTATTGTGGTCACCGACATTCTGGGAATTACAATTACCGTATCGGCCAAAAACGCATCCTCCGAAACACATTCCAGATCTCTGGTATCCGATGTTTCATAGTACGCAATCCGGCTGTAGCCCTCACAGCCCTCCAGCACAAATTCCTGATCCTCGGTCTTGCTCTCATTGATAAAGACCATGACCAATTCCTTTTCACCCTTCTCATTGACACCGGTAAATGCCGTGGGCAGCATCTCTTCCTGACTCCGGGTATCCGCCTGAATGTCTACGCGCACGTAACCGGGCCTCACATATCTGCTGTAGTTCCCAAAGCTCCACAGCCGCTTCAGCGCCCGGAATTTCTGGCTTTTCTCGTCAATGTAGATCAGCCCGTCCCGATATCCCCCCGGCGCCACGGCCACCCAGTTCTGCCAGGAGACCACATCCAGTATCCGCAGATCCTCCGCAATTTCCTGGGCAATATGGATCGCGGAATCCATGGTCACATCCGAGCCGTTCACCATCTCACACCACTCGCTGGTGCGAAGCTTCACATCCGGATAATGCACTTTCATGTAATTGCGGTAGGCTTTTTTTGCCGTCTCGTCCGACCAGTAGGAATGATTATCCAGGGTGTCAAAATGAGCCGCCAGTCTTTCATTGCCCAAAACCGCATTGGTGTATTCCAAGGCCTGACCGCCCCATTCTCCGCTCTCCGGACCGGAAAGCTTCACACCCGAAAGGGCCTCCCGGCTCTCCAGCTCATCCAAAAACGCCAGATACAGCTCTGTGGTCTGCTTCGGCTCATAGTGAGCGCCCTCCTGTCCTCCGGTCCACTCCCATTGAGGCTCATTAATGGGGGACAAAAATTTCACAGGAATGCCCTCCTCCAGAAAATGCTCCGCCACATCCATCACATAAACCGCGAAGGCTTCATAATTTTCCGCGGAAATATTGCTTTTCATCCCCTGGTCCAGATGAGCCTTTCCGTTGTCGGTGAGCCGCTCTAAGGGACTGTTGCAAAACAATACCACCTCTTCGACGCCCAGTTCCACGGCCTTTTCCAGAAACCATACCGCATTGGCATCCTTGTCGAAGTCATAGACTCCCTCAGATACCTCAAAGCTCTGGGCTCTCCTGTGAATATCCGAGTAGCTTCCCTTTCTGCTTTCCGCAGACCCGGCCCCCAGATTAAAGCGGTAACAGGTCAGGCCGATCCCCTGCTCCCTGTCAAAGAGAAGCTCGGCGATCCTTTCCCTGGAGCTTAGGCCGCTGTCATCCACGCTCTCCGTGAATCCTCCCACATACTGACTCCACCAGGCGCCGCTGGTGCCAAAGCTCTCCATGGTCTGGTAGGTGGTTTCCGTATCCACCTTCATCTTATGATACTGCGACGTATCGATGGTCTCCTCCGGCTCCTCCTCCGACAGGCTTTCCCGGGTATCCTGGGCAGGGGGTGAATCCCCCTGCCCGCAGCCTGTCAGAAGACCGCCCAAAAGCCCCAGACAGGCACATAAAATGACTCCTCGCTTCATTAAAATTTCCTTTCCGACATATTCTCCATGCAGCCGTCTCCGGCGTTTTGGAAAATATCCGCATTTGGCAGTTTATCCGTTACTTTTCACGGCTTCGCCGTTCAAAGCAACATTTATCCCACTAGTCCGGAATTTTCCATATTTTCCACCAGCTTCCTCTGTCCAATCAGATACACGATCAAAAGAGGAATCAAGAAGATCAGCACTCCCGCCTGCTTCACTGCGTCAAAGGCCATATCCGAAACTACAGGCACATCAAACCATGTGGTCAGGGCATTCAGTATATAATCCTTATTGGCCGAGATAAAGGTGGAGGAAAGCAGGGTACTCATATAGCTTCCGCTGGGATTAAAGTAATTTGTATAATAGGTGTCTCCGTAGTTCCATACAAAGGACAAAATCGCCACCGTGGAAATAATGGGTACCGCATTGGGCAGCATAATCCTGAAATATGTACGGTAAAATCCGCAGCCGTCTATCAGAGAGGCTTCTTCCAGCTCCTTGGGTATATTCTTAAAGAACTGGCTGAACAGGAAGATAAACAGGCTCTGATTGACTCCGAATCCGAATATTGCCAGCAGCACCAGCACAATGGGATTGTTGATCAGATTCACCTCTCCCGCCGTTGTAAACAGCTTCATCAGCCCCATTACATCAAAGTGCACGAAGGAAATATACTGGGCCAGCAGAAGGGACTGCCTGGGGATCAGGAACACCAGAATCACCATAGCGAATACCAGACCTCTTCCCCAGAATTTTACTCTGGCCAGGGAATAACCCACCATAGCGGAAAAGAATACCTGTACGATCATGATCCCCACGGCATACAGCACGGAGCGGGCCATAGTCATGATCCCCTGGGGCATCACCAGCCGCACCGCCGCCTTAAAGCTGACGGCGGAAAATTCCTCGGGAATCCAGATCACATTCGGATTTCCCAGATCCTCAATCGTAGAAAAAATAGTAGGCACCAGGCTGAGTATAGGGTAAATAATGGTAAAACACAACCCCAAAATCAGGACCATGGAGAAAAACCTGGATGCACCTTTTTTAGACTTTTTCCTGAACAGGTAAAGAGCCAGGCTGGCATCCACTTGCGTATATTGCTTATTTTTCATTCTTCTTTACCACCTTCCTCAAAAGCAGGGCCGCGATGGCCAGCACCAGGATCACGTTAAATATATAGATCACCGACAGAGCGGAGCCAACGCCGATTTTGCCCTGGGTAAAAGCAAAGGCATAGGCTTCCTCGGCGATGGAGGATTTCAGGAACAAATCCACGATGGTATAAATCACCACGAAAAACGTAATGTTCATAATAGAAGGAATGGTCACCTTCCAGAAGGTCTCATAGGCCGTAGCCCCTTCCATCTTTGCCACCTCATAAAGACTGGGGCTGATGGACTGCAGCGCCGTCAGATAAACGAGAGTCTGCACACCTGCCTGAGATATCAGCTGGAAAATATTTTCCACATAGGTCATGATAGGGTAAAGCACCCGCATGGGCACATTCAGGGTCCGCACTAAAAATATAGTCACATAGCTTCCTGCCAGCAGATTGCTCCCCGTGTCCAGGCCCGCAGAGGAACCGGTGGTGATGGTCAGCATATCCATGACCACATCCAGTCCCAGTATAATGGGCAGGAAAAACAGCAGACGGACCACCGCCCTGCCCTTAAACTTCTGGTTGGCCAGCAGGGCCATGAACAGACTGAACACCACAATCAGCGGAAGGCTCAGCAGCATGGTGCTGTTTTCTTCCGTAAACAGCCTCAGCATGGGCTCATTGCCGGTAGTGACCTCCGTCTGAAACAGGTTGATGTAATTCTGTATTCCGGTCCACTCGAAGGTCATGCCGCCCTGATCCGCCACGCCTACATTATTCAGGGAATAGTAGATCGTATTGAACAGGGGCACCAGGAAAAAGGCAATAAATCCGATGAGGAAAGGACTGACAAAGATAAGCCCGTGGATCTTCCACATTACCCGGAACGATAATTTTTTCTTATTTTTCTTCATCTACTTCCCCTCCTTTATCAGGTAACCCTCGGCGGGCAGCTGCGTGCCGTCGGGAAGTGTCACTTCATATAAATTGTAGTTAACATAAACCTCCGCCCCTCCGGCATAGGTAGTATGATAGACGCCTCCGTCGATCACCTCATGTCCGGTAATCTCATTGGTTCCGATCCTGCTGCGGATCGATGCGCACTCCTGGTAGACATCCTTGATTTTCTCCTCCAGCAGACTGAACTGAGCGGAATACAGATAGCTGAAATCGGAATTCTTCAACACATCCACGTTTTCCCAGGTAAGAATAAATTTGGGGAAGGATCCCAGCTCCGCCGCCTGCAGCACGAAATACGAGGCGTTTTTGCTGGACAGGTTCACATCCTCCGTGGTGTAATCGATCAATCCGTTCATTACCAGCTGCTTAAAAGGTATTGTGGCTGCAAACGTGGCATAATCGCTGCTCTCTCTGGACACATCCGAAGCCACGCTGCCGTATTTGAGCTTGTCGATATGGGGATTGGTCAGCGCCAGATCCTTTTCACCCGAAAGCTTTTCCAGATTCTTTTCCAGCACCTTGTTTCCCGTCTCACCGCTGACATAATTCTCATACCGGTAATCCGCATAATACATTCCCGCCAGATCTGACACCGCCAGCCTCGAATACTGACCCGCATCTTTCAGGAAAGAATCCGTTACGCCGCTTAAGAACCTCGGCGACAGCAGATAATAATCGTCATGGGTCATTCCGTCGCTGAGAGCACTGTTCAAAATTCCCAGCACCGGCTGATAGCGGGAAAGGGACACCTCCTCGTTGGCATAGTCCCGCACGGCATGACTGGATGCCCTGAAGCCGTTGCCATTTTCCCAGATCTGACTTAACGCCACCTGCATATACAGCGGAATCTGATGCTCCTCGGCATAAGAAAGCACCTGCTTCAGCCTGGATCTGCTTCCGTTCTGACCTGCCAGATCTCCGCCTCTGTTCAGTTCATTGTTCCAGCCGCCGTTGAATGCGCCGTCATACTGCATCAGATAGTCAACGCCCTCCAGCTGTTCCATCATGGTCAGCAGCTCTTCGTAATCCGTCATGGAATATGCCTTGCTGTAGGGAATTCCCACAAAACGGGAGGTTATATTCAGTCCCCCTACCACCTCCAGATACATTTTTGCAGCGCCGTCTCCGTATTCTACCGGCATCCCCTGGCTTTGTGCCAGATATGCCTGGTATCCTCTGGCCATATCGTAATAGGTGACCCCCTTGCCGTAGAACTGGTATCTCATAGTCAGATCCAGATCCTGCATCCCCGTGTTCACCAGATATGTACCGCTGCTTGAGCTGTATTCCCCATTGATTTTTACCCGCTTGTACTGGGTGATCTCAAAGGAATTATAGGCCTTGTTGTACTTGGCGCTGTCCGCGTTGGGGCTTGCCAGCTTCACGTTCAGGTAAGCCGTTCTGGCTCCCTCCTCGGCAATTGCCAAAAAGCCTTTCCTGGCGTTTTCGGACGGGCCGTACAGCATACCATAGACCGGCATGTACAGCTCCTCCGAATATTCGGGCATATAGTAGTAGTCACTGAAAAAATCATTGTCATAGTACGGACGTTTGTAATCCGTTACATTTGACAGGTAGGAATTGAATGCAACCAACGCGCCGCTCCCATCCGGCAGCAGAATGTATCCCTCCTCATACTCGTCTACCGTGGTAGCGCCGAAGTTGGGAAGAAGGGTAAGACTCTGAGGCGTATAGTAATCATTATGGGAGACAATGCTTCCGCTGGGAACATGCACCACCAAATCGCCGTTGTCATCCAGCACAAGCTCCACAGTCAGATCGAATTCCGCCGGCTCCGTAAAGGTCACGGAAAATCCGAACTCCTCCGCATCCTCCATAAGCATATCCGTGTCATAGCCCACCAGCTTCGTAACCTCGATCATCTGATTGGTGGCGCTGACCGGCGGGTTGCCGGTGTAGGTCACGGCATAGCATTCCTCTGTCAGGCTCCTTTTGTACACCAGGCCCAGCGTGGTCAGATATCTCTCCCCCACTGCCTGATCCAGCGTCCCCTCTTTCATCAGACGCTTCAGGCCTCCTTCAAAGATTTCCTCGTATACATCAATCCGCATTTTCTTGGGCATGTACTCGTAAAATCGATTGGATTCGCCCTCGTTCAGATTGATGTCAATCCGGACTCCGTTATTGATCTGAAACAGGGAATAGCTTGAAAACAACGTGCTGTTGTCATAAGAATTCCACTCGTACAGATTGTTGTCCTCTCCCAGATAGGTAAGGGCAAGCAGTGCCAGTTCACTTCCCGAGCTGCCCTTCGCGGCGCTGCTGAAGGTATTTCCGGAGGTCTCGTCCTTCACCTCAATGGTCATGGCCTCGGTGTCCACCGTCAAGGTTTTTCCGCCGCTTTGAGCCACCGTCACTTTTCCGGCCTCCCGGCTGATCTCCGTTCCCTCCTGAGGCTGTCTGGAAGACGTGGCCTCAGGTCTTTCACTCTTCAGGGTCCACACAGGGATGCTGATGATCACATAGACCAGCAGGATAGCCGCCAGAATCGTCAAAGCAATTCTGCGGATGGTATGTCTGTCATAAAATTTTTTCAGAAAACCTGAAATATTCTGAAATGTCTGTCTGATCGCCGCCATCTTTCTCATTCTCCTTTCTAGTCACTGTCTCATCACAGTCGTCTAAAGAACTCCTGCCCCACCGAGATCACAAAAAGCACCATCTGCTCGATCAGGGTAAAAAACAGGATTCCAAGGAACAGGATAATGGCTGCCGCCACAAAGGTCAGCAGGATGGCTATCAGATTCTTGCCGAAGCCGTATTCATGGATCACACACAGCCCCGCCAGCAGCATGAACAGAGACCAGACGATGCCGATGCCCGTGATTACATACACGATCATGGCTTCCTCTTCAATGATAAAATTGCTGGCAAAGACCTGAAAGATCAGAGTGCACATAAAGGGAACCAGCGAATAGGAGGTTACCTTCAGAATATCCCCCAGATTGCCCTTCCCGTTCAGCAGTGTGGTCACAGACCAGTTACTGACAATGAAAAGCACGAACCCCAGCACCCAGGTCATAAAGATGGAGATACTGTTCATCGCTGCCAGATCATTTATGTTGATTACGAATCCGGTGTACTGATAGCTGACACACTGTAAAATACCGAATATTGCCAGAATCAGCACCGCCAGGGGAACACTTCCCTTTCCCCGGAAGCGGATCTCATAAAAAGCATCAAAGGGATGGAAAACCGACTGCTTCAAATAGCTTAATTTTTCCTTTACCGTCGCTTTCATTCTGTGGCCCTCCCTTTCCGGCTGTTTAAGAGCTTCATGGCCGCCTTCTGCTTTACCTTGCTCTGCTTATGATAGCGGACCTCCGATCCCACCACTGCTGCCACCAGCAGGATAAACAGGACCATAACAATCAGGAAATGATCCTCCAGCCATCCTCCCCGGTAGCCGTTATAGGCCTTGGAGTAAAAGGTTCTGTTATTTCCCATCTTGAAATAATACATGGCCGTCTCATAATCATCCTTCATCAGATAATTCTTTCCGATACCGCTGTATGCCGCCTCATAATTGGCATTGAGCGCCAGCGCCTGCTGGAAAGACACCAGCGCTTCGTCCCAATGTCCGAAATAATAGCTTCTGTTGCCTTCCAGAACAGCCTGCCCGAATGCGGTGGGCGTCAGCACATAGACGCAGTTTAATGTGCCGTCGGATACCACCAGCTTGCTTCCCAGCCAGGCAATACTGGTGGGATTCTTAAATTCTCCCTTCAGATTTCCCAGACTGCCGAAAGCGTTCAGCAGCTCTCCGTCAAAGTTATACAAAAAGATACGTCCCTTGGTCCGGTCCAGCAGCGCGTAGGTACCGTAGTCCGTCACCGCAATATCCACAAACTGACTTCCGGTATCGCTGGAATTCATACTCCAGATATCTCCCACCACCAAAGTATTGCCTTCCTCACGAAGTACGTTTTCTCCCTTGGAGTTGAGCCGGAACACCATATCCTCCGCGGACAGATCATAAGTCACCGCCATAACGAAGCCTTCTCCGTCCAGGGTAATATTGTTGAACGCCGGGGCATAGGTCTTGGACATTTTTTCCTTTTGTGCATCGCTGGCGATGGATTTCCAAAAGTAATCCGCCAGGCTGATCATGGGCGTATTCACGCCATAGTAGCCGCTGAATTCACCGTCGCCGGTAAGCTCCAGAATCCCCTCATAGCTGGACTGTACCACCACATAAATTCTGTTGGCCAGATCCACGGCAATCTTTGAAGGGCGGAATTCCGAAACGCCCGCCAGATCCGCCGGCTCGTTGATGATACGCAGAAGGCCGTAGGTATCCAGATCCAGCACTACGATCCTCTTATTTCCCGTATCTGCAATGTAAATTTCCTTTTCCTTTTCGTGGATAAAGATTCCCTCGGGAGCATTCAGCATGATCTGGCTTCCGTCCTCCGCCAGGGCGATCTTATTGTCCACCGTGCGGATCAGCTTGCTGGAATACAGAAAGCCTCCGTTTTCGTCAAATACATTGAACCGGCTCTCCAGAGTGTCAATGATAAAGATCCGCCCGTCCTGGCTGGTGCACACATCGTTTACGCCGGACAATGGGATTCCTTGCAGATTATCCACCGATATGGTGCGCTCCAGCAGGAACATGGCAGGGCTCTCTTTTGCGTTTCCGTAAAAATCATAGGTATAACCGTCATATACATAACTGGTTCCGTCCGAGGCCTGAGCCTGTGCAGGTGTCAGCATCAGACTGAGCGCCAGCAGGCCGCCGGCCCATTTTACCAGTCCCGAACCTTTCGTCCGCTTCATGGGACATCCCAAAATCTTCCCCATCCTGAACCTCCTATCCTTTGATGCCCGAGGTGGCCATGGTCTCGATCACGTTGCTCTGGGAGAACACGAACACGCCGATGGGCACGATCAACATGAGCAGCGATACTGCCGAGGCCACACCTGTCCGGGAAATTCCGCCGCTGACCAGCTGGGAAAGCACATAACTCAGGGGCTTGAGCTCCTCCGAATAAATGAAGACGCCGCCCGTGGTTCCCCACATCTGCTGGAAGGACAGAATCACCAGTGTGATCCACGCGGGCTTGCACAGCGGCATCACCACCTTCCAGAAGGTCTTGAACTCCGTAGCTCCGTCGATCTTGGCGGCCTCCAGCATATCGTCCGGAACCTGCACCATAAAGTTTTTCATCAGATACAGTCCCAGAGTACCTCCCACCGCAGGCAGAATCACCGCCCAATAGGTGTCCACAATTCCCAGTGCGCTCATGATCAGGTAGTTGGGAATGGCCGTCACCGAGGTGCTGAACATCAGGGCATAGACAATAATATTGCTCATCAGCTTTGAACCGGGAAATTCATATTTCGCCAGAGGATAAGCCGCCATGGAGCCCAGAAGCACCGTTCCGAAGGTTCCCAGCCCCGTGATTACCAGTGTGTTGAATATGTACCTGGACAGCGGAATCGTAAAGTCCTCAATGATGGTTCCCAGGTCAAAAAAATTGTTCAGCGTAGGGTTTTCCACCGTCAGCTTCGGCGGATACATAAAAATCTCCGAAAACGGTTTAAATGCGCTGGTCAGGGTATAAAGCAGCGGAAACAGGCTGAATATTCCAAAGAATGCCAATACCACGAAAAGAATCACATCTCCGCCGATACTTCGGTTGCGCCTCTTGAATTTTCTACGATAGTACTTGTTTTTTATAAATGCGATCACCTTCATAGCTATCCCTCCTTACCCCAGCTTTCTCAGCATCTTCTGCACGATAATGTTGCAGAACAGCATGATGAAGAACAGGATCACCGCAATGGTACAGGCGTATCCCAGCTCGTACCTTACGTTACCGAAGTCATGCAGATGGGTCAGTATGGTATGACCCGCATAGCTGACGGAAGGGAATCCCACCAGGTCGATGGAAAGCTGCGATACCGACAATGAGCTGGTGATCTGCATCACCGCGCCGAACATCAGCTGAGGCTTCATGGAGGGCAGAATAATATACCACAGCTCCTGCCAGCGGTTCTTGATTCCTTCCACGCTGCCTGCCTCCAGCTGGGATTTATCCAGGCTCTGGAAGCCGGCGATAAAGGTCAGGAAGCTGACGCCCAGGCTCAGCCACAGCTGAACGATGATCAGTATGGGCATGATATATTCCTTCTTCACCAGCCAGGTCACCGCCTCCTGAACGATCCCCAGCTTCATCAGCCAGGCGTTGACCCATCCGTAGGAGTCCGAGGACAGCAGCAGCTTCCATACCAGATAAGCATTTCCGGATATGGAGGGCGCATAGAATACCAGGGTCATAATTGCTCTTGGTATTCTGGGCAGATCATTGACCATCCAGGCAAACAGAAAGCACATAATATAGCTTAAAGGGCCTGTGACAATAGCAAAGAACAAAGTATTTTTTATGGCCGTCAGGAAGATGGGGTCATGCACCATCAGCTTGACGTAGTTATCCAGTCCGGCAAATTCCGGCGCTTCCACCATGTTAAAGGTGGTAAAGCTCAAAAATATGGCAACAAGCACCGGCAGGAGGGTAAACACGATAAAAATCACGGCAAAGGGCGCGATCATTATGTATTTATACTTATGTTTTTTCCAGACCAGTGCAAAGGGTTCCTTTTTACCGCCCATCTCAATCCTCCCTCTCTTCCGCTGTGGACAGGTGAAGCTCCTGCCGTTTCCTTGTAAGCTCCTCATTGATATCCTTGATATTCAGATACAGCGTTTCTCTGGGGTTCGCATTTTCCGCCACAGAATCGTTAAAGGCATACTGTACCATACGGGTGGTCATATAATTTCCCGGCACGGCAGGGAGCCCTGCGGTATGCTCAAACTGTCCCAGAAGATTTTCCAGCTCGGCGTTGCTCCAGGGAAGCTGCCTGAGCACCTCCGGATCCGCCGCGGCGTATCTGGCGCTGGTTCCCATCAGGGACTCCAGCGAATTGGCAAAGGAAAGCTGCGTATCTGTGCTGGTCCACCATTTGACAAATTCCCAGGAATCGTTTACATTATCCGTCGCCGCCATAATCACCGACTGTACGGTATCTACCACAAAGGTATTGTCTATACTTCCATCTTCTTTTTCCATTCCCGGCAGCGGGTGGAAGCTCCACTGTCCCTTGATCTCAGGGGCAAAAATCTCCAGCGCATTAAACATGGTATAATTAATAATTCCTACCGGCACCTCTCCCGTGCGGAAACGGTTTGCAAAGTCCAGCTGCACATCCAGACCATAGCTGATAAAGAAATCGGTATAGTCCTTAAAGGCCTCCGTGGCCTCATCCGAATCCAGGCCGCTCTTGATGCCGTAATCATTTCCTTCCCCGATATACACATCTCCTCCGCTCTGAAGCACCAGCGACTGATAAAGATGCATGTTGTACTCGATACTGGTTCCGATCAGGGAATTTTCCGTCTGCTGAACGTTAGGCACATACACATTGTAGTTGTGCTTCTGCAGCTCAGGAATAATTTCCAAAAGCTCTGTCCACGTTGTGGGAGGCTCCAGCCCCAGCTCACCCAGAATATCATCCCTGGTAAACAGCATCATAAAGGTGGCCTGCTCGGGTATCCCATAGGTGCCTCCCTGAAAGCTGGCTGAATCCAGGGTGCTCTGGTAAAACCGCTCTGTGGCTTCCTCGAAGCCTTCCAGAGAGGAAAGCTCCACCACCGCATTTCTCATGGCAAAATCCTGTAGGGTTCCCTGCCCGAGACCGATTACCACGTCAGGACCGTTGCCTGCCAGAGCCGCCCGCAGCACCACATCCACCGGAATCAGCTGCAGATTCACGGATATATCCGTATTGGGCGTAAAGTCCTCGTCTATCATGTTCTGAATCATCTGTGCCTGTTCTCTGCCGTAGGATGCCAGCCATACCTTGATGGAATCTGCGCCTCCTGCGTCCTGAGAAATCTGGCTGTCCTTCACCACAAAGGTGGAGAAAAATCTTACCGTTCCGTTCCATGCCCCTGCCCAGAAGGTATCCTGTGCTTCCGGAAGCTCGGCTCCCGGAGCGGACAGAGCCAGATAATCCACCTCCAGCGGCATATCCGCCACATTCACCAGCCAGGTGCCCAGAGCAGAAATATTATTTTTCAGCTGATTCAGCTCCTCTGTGACACTTTCCGGATCCTCTGCCAGCTCCGCCGCCTCTGTGGCCATTTTCTCAAGCAGAGTGGTGTTCTCGCCTTTTTCACCGGTAATCGCAACAATTTCATCCACGATCCGGCGCAGAACCTCCGCCTGTTCTCCCATGGTTTTGGTAAAATCAGGGATATTACGCACAATCTCATAATCGATAAATTTGCTGGGAGACTGACCCGTCAGCTGCACCACCTTTAAATACATGCTGTTCAGGGCGCTCATGCTCTCTTCCACCTGGGTGATAATACCGCCCATGGGACCCATAACGTTTTCAAAGGTAATGGTGTTGGTTCCTGCCTTCAGATGGAAAAGATAGGGCTCTCCGTTTTCATCGGCAAGGGTATAATTATTCATAGACGTCTGGAAGGCAAATCCCACAGACATCATCTCCGCATAGGGCACCTCTCCGTTGATATAAACTCTCCGGTAACTGGTAACACCTCTGTTCATATTCTGTCTGCCCTTAAGACTCAGCTCATACAGGCCCTCCTGTTCCACCTCCACGATCCAGCTGATGGAATCTCCCGGCTGGGACCAGTCCTCGGCTCCGATGGTGTTATACAGAATGTGGTACGGATGATAGGGCTCCAGTCTGCTGTCGGAGTAGTTTTTCTGAATATTAATGGAGGAAGAGCTTTTGACAATATCCGTCGTAATGCCCTCCTTACGTTCCGCCTGCCCGATCAGCGTCCCGCCGCTGTAGACAGAGTACAGATTTTTAAGCTCCGCCACAGCCTCCCCGTAGGAAGGTGCGGACTCTTTCCTGCAGAAGGTCAGGGATGTATATTCCAACGGCTCCTTGATGGCCTCAAAGGAAATGGTATGGGTACCCGCCTCCAGATAAAATATGAGAGGCTCGTTGTTCCTTCTCTGATAATCCTCTACAAACCAGTCCTGTTCAGAATAAACCTCAATACTTTCCGGACGAATCTCATTATTGTTTTTCACCCGGATCTCACCGTCCGTCCAATATCTGCTGATAACCACCTGAGAAAGAGATTCATAGGGAAGCTCTCCGTCTATGTATACCTTTCTCTGAATGTCGGACGTGGTGCCGGGCAGGGCGATATAACCCAGCTTCAGATTATAAAATCCGCTTTTCTCCACCCAGAAATTCCATTCTATGGTTCCCTTGTCCTCGGTGACAATCCCCTGCTCTCCCGCATAGGCTGTCATCCCCTCCGACACCTTATAATTGCTCAGATCCACCTCGACGGTGTCTTCAGACAGATCTCCCTGATATCCGTGCTCTGTAAGATAATCCTCATAGCTTTCCTCATAAGAGATCACACCGGATTGCGGAACAGCATTTTTCTCCTGGGCAGCGCTGTTGCTTATCATACTCACTGCCAGCAGGATCACTATGAGAGCTGCGATGGAGCAGACCGCTATTTTAATGATCATGCCTTTGTTTACAGATTTCATAAGCCTACCTCTCCGTGCTTTTCTATACACTCATTCCACCTGTCCTGCCCGCTTTCTCTAAGGGTACCTTTGAAAGATTCGTACCACAATATATGAGGACGATAATCTGCGTCATCATCATATATTGTGATGCGTAAATTTTAAAAGCACTTATCACAGAAAACCAAAGCCAGTTGGCAGGCAGATGGCCAGATACAATGCATTATCCTGTAATGCATCCTGCAAAGAAGAAAGAGATAGGGCAGGAGACTGCCTCAGCCGCCTGCCCTTATCCTATCTCTTTTACGTTGTAACCGTTCCGGTACGTCCCGGTTTATATCAAGTTCTTTCTTACTTTATTCCACGGCTCCATTCCGCAGGCCGGCGTCTTATTCCACCGTAACCTCCACGGTAATGCTGCTCTCGTTTCCGGCAAAGTCAGCCACGGTGAGCACCACCTCGTAAGCGCCGGGTGTGGTGGTATCCAGCTGAGAAAGATCCGCGGTAATATTATCGCTCACATCCAGTCCGTCCACATCCTGTGCAGATTCCACAAAATCCTTCCAGTTAATGCCGGAGGTCTCTGTATTCAGAGCCACCACAGGCAGTTCAGCCTTTGCTTCAACGGTAGGAGCGGTGGTATTGTCTCCATTGTATACGGTTACCGTAATCTTCTCTTCTTTCTCGTTGCCTGAGCTGTCGGAAACCTTTACAACTACGGCATTATCATACTTTCCGGGAGTTGCCAGATCCAGCTCCTCGCTGACGGTAATGTTATCCGCTGTTACAGTGATCACGCCGTCCACGGAATCCTCTGCGGTAAAATATGTGGTCCAGTCAACGCCGGCTGCATCCGTTCCTGCTGCCAGAAGCGCATTTTCCTTGGTCACCTTAGGCGCCTGGTTGTCATGAACCTCATCTGTCTGCAGGATTGCTGCGATGTTGTCAGTCTTGTTGGTCAGGTCGGAAATATTTGCCTTGATAGCTACGTCGTAGGAGCTCATGCCGTCCATACCATAGAGAGATTTGCCCAGGATCGCTTCCCAGGTGTTATCCCACAGACCCATCATATGAGCAAAGTTCATATTCATATGGGTTCTGATATAAGTAAAGCAGTCGATCAGATCCTGTCCATAGGTCTCATTGTATACATCCACTCCATAGTTGGCCAGATCGGACACTGCTGTGGCCTCGCTGTATTCGGCTACTGTCTCCACGCCGCCCAGTGCCTTATAGTAGGTCTGCCAGTAAAGGATATAAGACTTAAGAGCCAGCTCTGTCTTTTCGGGGCTTACACCCTTCAGGATAGCACAGCTGTTGCCGCCGTTGGTGCTCTGCATATATTCCTCGCTGTCAAAATCCAGACGGTCAGGTCTGGGCCAGGGAATAATACCGATACTCTCGTTCCTCTCGGCACATTCGGAAGCATACCAGCCGATATTCCAGTTCTGGGCATCTGTAAATACGGTGCCGCCTCTGCGGAAATCGTCTCCGCCGGTACCCCACTGAGGAGTATATCCATTATCATATGTACCGCAGTCTACCATCAGCTCTGAATCCATCAGCTGCTTGATAAAATTCACACCCTCGATAGTCTTGTCGGAATCCGCCGTTACCTCACCGTCAAAGATGGCTCCGCCGTTTGCATGCACTGCTGCCAGCGCCGCATAGCGGTGGTCCGTCTCATAGGCTTTTACAAAGTCATATACGGTACCGTCGGGAGCCTCTACGTTAGCGTAGTAAGCCTGCACCTTCTGCAGATAATCCTGGAAGGCGCTCCAGGTCCAGTTGCCTTCTTTAAACAGATCCATCGGATAAATGGTCTTTCCGTTCTCGTCCTTTAAGGCATCCACCTTTTCCAGCATGGTCAGGTTTACGATCAGCGGGAAATATGTCATAAAGGGCGTCTCGTTGTTCAGCAGATAGCTGCCGCCAAACATGGGATCCTTCAGCATCCAGGAGCTTTCCTCATCCGTAAACAGATCCGAGTAACTGCTGAGATCCTGCAGTACGTTCTGGGAAAGAATGGTGGGCTCCACGCCGCCCCACAGAAGCGCAATATCGCAAATGGGATCATTCGCCAGTACGCTGGTCATCAGATCCGTTGATACGTCATTGGGATACTGTAAAAACTCAAACTCCACATTGTAGGCTTCCTTGATGGCCTCAAGCGCTTTTATGGAAGCCTGTCTCCGGGATTCCTCCATGGTATAGTCGCCCGACACATCATCCGTATGATAAGGATCAAGATCATTGATCCAGTGGGTACCATAACGGATTACCACAGGTTCTCCGGAAACCTCGTTGCCTGCCTCCCCTGCGTCGGATGAAGATTCCTCTGATTTGCTCTCCTCCGTAGAGGGCTGACTGGAATCAGAGGGCTGGCTGCTCTTCTGGTCGCCGCCGTCACCGCCGCATCCCGCCAGTGAAAGCGCCATCATTGCACTTAAAACCATTGCCAGTGCTTTCTTTTTCATAGCTTTCCTCCTTCTTTTTGGGAAAATGTTGCTGATCCGGGTTAATATTCATTATGCACAGACACTATGTGAAACCCGTTTCATATAAATAATATTAGTTATATATTTATATATTGTCAATAGGGAAAAATAATATTGTGTATTTTCCACTTTTATTGGCTTGCTTTTTGTGCATTATGCACAACTATATGTTTGCCGCGGATTTTTATTTATTATTATGCCGTGGGTTTTCTGAAAAGAAATTTACGGGAAAACATTATTTTCATCCTCGTTCCGGTTGCCGCTTTCTTATTTTTTCAAAGTCTCCGAAACCGTTTTCAGCCAGGAAAAAGCGCAAAAAAAACACATCCGTATTTCATACGGATGTGGCTGCTCTCCGGCAGTTCACTCTTTCACTGCCGCGGTGCTCTCCCTGACCACAAGCTCGGGGGTAAGAAGCTGAATCCTGGGCATGGCCTTTCCCGAAATGGCGGCAATTGCCGTCTCTACCAGCCTCCTTCCAAATTCCTCATAATCGTAGTCCACACTGGTCAGTTTAGGACTCAAAAGCTCCGTGATTTTTGTGTTATCGTAGCTCACAACGGAAATATCCTCAGGAACCCGCCGCCCATGCTCCATAACGCTTCTCATGACTCCCGCCGCCGCATAGTCATTGATGGCAATAACCGCCGTGGGAATCCTGGAACAGTCAAACAGCTCATTCATCCTGTCGTAGCCCGTTTCATAATCGTAACCGCCCGTAGCCACATATTCCTCATGATAATCCAGCTGATAATTATTCAGAATCTGCTTATACCTCTGCAGCTTTTCAAAGGTAGCCAGAACATCCATCCTGCCCCCTACCAGCGCGATCTCCTTGTGTCCCAGGTCGATGAGATGCTCCATGGCCAGATCGATAGCCCTCATGGCGTCGATCTGCACCTGGCTGCACATGGTGCCGTCCAGCTTGCCGGTAACCACCAGCGGAATACTGTTGATCATCTGATTCACCCGCTCCACATATTCCACATCACTGGTCAGATCGTCCGCCCGGCCCCCCAGCTGAATCACAGCCCCTACCCGCTGCTCGTAAAGCATTTCCAGCTGCCGCTCCTCCTGTTCCTTTTCTCCGAAGGAATTGCACAGCAGAACCGTATATCCGGCCTTCCGGGCCGCCATCTCACAGGCCACAAATACATTTGCATAGTAATAGTTTCTCACATCAGCCGCAATAATACCGATCACCTTGCTCTTGGTATCGGACAATCCCCGGGCCATGGCATTGGGTTTAAAATTATATTTGTTAATAAGAAGCTGGACCTTTTCTTTCTTTTCGGGCCGTACATTGGCGCTGTTGGTCAGCACTCTTGAGACTGTGGCAACGGAAACTCCCGCTTCCCGCGCAATATCATAAATCGTAATAACCTTATTTTCATTTGGCTTACGGCTTTCCATCAATTATGCCCCCTTCTCACGGCTTGCTTTATCAGTAAAAGGTACTCCTGTACGATATTATAAAATCGACTTAGAAATTCTGCAACCACATTTTTCCGGAAAGCTTTCCTCCCCCTCCGGGGAACCAAGGCTGTAAAAATACAGAATTTAATAGATATATTCAGGTATGTATGGTAAAATGGCCTTATTCGAGGCAGAAAAGGGGCCGAATGGTCATCATGCCGTAAATTATGGAGCAATTTATGAAAGATTTGTTATATTTACATGTTCCGGCTTATGAAGAGCTTTGGTATCGTCAGAAAATCATGCAGGATCCTGATACCATGAGCTACAACAAGGGCTATGATTTGCATTTCAGCGGTTATGACAAATTAACGGGATGCATTGCTTTTCCTGAAGAGGAACGGGCCGGCTGGTATTCTCATTTCATCGAACAGGAACCCGCGCGGTTTTATGCTTACATTGTCCGGGAGTCTGACGGCCAATTCATCGGCGAGGTCAATGCTCATAAAAGCGAAAATGACAGCTGGTACGAAATGGGTATCGTTTTGGAAGCGAAATATCGCGGAAAAGGCTATTCGTCAGCTGCTCTGAGGCTGTTACTGCAGCATGTTTTTGAAAAAATGAATGGGGAAGCTGTCCATAATAGCTTTGAAGAAAAAAGGATCGCCGCAGTACACGCACATTTGTCTGCGGGCTTTACAAAATATCGGCAGACAAATGGAATCCTTGAATTATTAATTACCAGAGAACAGTACCTTCGGAAAGCTTGCACATAGCATCATGTAATCCAAAAGATAAGGCGGAACACAGAATATGCTCAGAGAAAAGGGAAAAAGATTGCTCTACCACAACGGAAACTATATTGTTTTTGACCTGGAAACCACAGGCTTAAGTCCTGCCACCGATAAAATTATTGAAATTTCCGCCATACGGGTCCGGCAGAATCAAGCGGCAGATGAGTTTTCCACTCTTGTGAACCCCCACATTCCCATCCCATATGCCGCCACACAGGTTAACGGCATTACGGACAGCATGGTCGCCTCTGCGCCGGATCTGCGCCAGGCTCTTGACGATTTTCTGGCTTTTGTGGGCAATGATATTCTTGTGGGCCATAATATCCACACATTTGACACCAACTTCCTCTATGACGGAGCGGTTCGTGAGCTGGGCAGAAAGGTGACAAACGACTATGTAGACACCTTGTATCTGGCCAGAAACTGCCTTCCGGCGCTGCGCCATCACCGCCTTACGGACCTGGCAGAGCATTTCTCCATCTCCACCGAAGGCGCCCACCGGGCCCTGAAGGACTGCCATATGAATTATCAATGTTATCTGGAGCTGGGAAAGCTTTGGAAGGAAAAAGAGCGGCTGCGCCTGGAAAAAGGAAGTCAGCTGTCCGATGACGATGCCGCCATGGAGGAATCCTGTCCCCGGTGCGGTTCCCCTCTGGCAAGGCGAAAAGGACGATACGGATCCTTTTGGGGCTGTACCAATTATCCCATGTGCCGGTATACGAAAAATATCTGAAAACAGCCCTGCATAAGCAGGCGCAAAGGATTGTTTATGGAAATAAATAAAAAAACGATACGAAACGCTTTTGTTTTTCTGCTGATTTCTCTTTTTCTGATATCGGGCTGCGGCGCAGATACCTCCGCCGCCCATACAGATTCCCCCGAAGATGCTGCCGGGGCTATTTTGTTATCCGCATTTGCAGAAAATACCTTTTCCGTAAGCGCCGGCTCCAAAAACCCGGGAGCCAAAGAACCTGTCTCCAAGGATCCTGCTGACGATGCTCCCGCCTCCAACGACTCTGCTTCCAAGGATCCTGCCTCCGAAGGCGCTTCCCATGAGTATCCCCCTGCAAAAGCACCTGCTCAAAGCCCTGAACCCTCCGCTTCGCCTGTACCGTCCTCTCCGACGCCCTCCAGCGAAGCCGGGCCATATGCCGCCTATCCTTCTATTTCAGGGGCACTGCAGGTCGGCGGAACCCAGCTGACGGATAAAGACGGTCATGCCGTCCAGCTGAAAGGGATCAGCACTCACGGCCTGTCATGGTTCCCCGAATATGTCAATAAAGAATGCTTCCGCCAGCTTCGGGAAGAATGGAATGTAAATGTAATCCGTCTGGCTATGTACACCGCGGAATACGGCGGCTACTGCAGCGGCGGAGACCAGGAAGCCCTGAAGGAGCTGATTCGAAACGGCGTGGAATACGCCTCAGAACTGGACATGTATGTTATCCTGGACTGGCACATTCTCTCCGACGGCAATCCCAACACCTACCTGGATCAGGCCAGGGATTTTTTTCAGGAAATGTCGCAGGACTACGCCTCCCGGGACAATGTATTGTATGAAATCTGCAACGAACCCAACGGCAGCACCTCCTGGAGCGATATCAAGGCTTATGCCGAAGAGATTATCCCCGTGATCCGGAACAATGATGAGGACGGAATCATTATTGTAGGAACCCCCAACTGGTCCCAATATGTAGACCAGGCGGCGGCTGATCCCATCTCCGGATATAACAATATCATGTATTCCCTGCATTTTTATGCCGCCACCCACAAGGATTCTCTAAGGAAAGCCATGACCGATGCCATTGACGCAGGGCTTCCGATATTTGTGTCAGAATACGGCATCTGTGACGCCAGCGGAAACGGTTCCATTGATGAAAACCAGGCCCGGAAATGGATCGATGTCATGAATCAATACGGGATCAGCTATGTGGCCTGGAATCTGTCAAATAAAAGCGAGACCTCGGCAATTCTGTCCGCCGGCTGTAATAAAACCTCCGGTTTCACGGAGGATGACCTCAGCTCCTCCGGCAAATGGCTGTTTGACATGCTCACCGGTGAAGGCTCCCCGGACGCCTCTTCCCCTGCGCAGACCGGCAATGCCCCCGGACAGACTCCTGCCCCTTCCCCTCCGCAGACCGACCCTGCTCCCGGGCAAACGGACCATGCTCCTGAACAAACTCCTGCCCCTGTGCAAGCCGACAGTGCCTGCCCGGTCACCTTTTCCGCAAAGCTCATCAACAGCTGGGAATCTGAGGGTCTGTCCTATTATCAGTATGAGCTCACTCTGCAGAATACCTCCGGTACGAACTGCAGTAACTGGGCGGTGGATGTCCCCTTCAGCGAAGCCTTCACGCTCTCCGACTGCTGGAACGGAGAATACACAGTCTCCGGACAGACTCTGCATATTACCAACAAGGATTATAACGGCAGCATCCCCTCCGGCGGCTCCGTGAATAATATCGGCTTTATCATAAGCGGCGGCAAAGCGCTGGCCATCAGCTAATAGGCCGGGTCAATGCTCTGCCGCCCCAGGATCGGCACCTCTATTTCAGCTTTATCACATTAGGCGCGGTGGCATAATAGTGAATCTTTGCTCCCAGAGAATCCATCAGCTCCTTTTTTTCTTTTGCGTTCAACCGCTCATCCTGCATCATACCCTCCGGAATGTCAAAAAACGCTTCTCTGGGACTGATTTTCTGATACACCCTTTCGTCCATTCCGCCGTTTCCGTGATGCCCCATCTGTACGTAATCCGACTTTAGCCGCTCTCCATATTGGTTCAGAATGTAATCGCTTTGTCCCACTCCCACATCGGCCAGAAACAGTATGGATTCACGCTCTGTGCTCAGCCGGAAAATCATTCCTCCATCATTGCAGGGATCCTTGACCTCCGCCATCTGCTGAGAATCAAAGCTGTGGAAAACCTCCATTTTCAACCCGATCAGGTTCAGGATTTCACCCTCCCGCAAAAACAACATATTTGCCTCACCCTCCGTAAGCCGGGCAAACTCCTCATAGACCGGGAGATCATCCCATTCCTGAGCTTTGTCCCTGTATATCTCATAGTCCATGGGAACCGTATAGATTTTGTCAATCTCCACCTGGCCGGAGGCATAGATCTCATTAAAAGCGCCTATATGATCCGGATGAGGGTGTGTCAGGATCCAGGCATCCACATGGCCGTCGTGCTGCTCATTGATTATCGAAAGCAGCTGCCCTGCATCCTCTCTCCATCCGCCGTCGATCACCACCAGATGCCCTTCCCTGTCCGTGATGGTATAGATCATAGCCTGCCGTCCTGTGACAGAGGCATACTGGGTCACAGTGTATTTACCGTCCTTATGCCTTAAAAACAGAAGACCTGCGACTGCCAGCACTACTGCCAGGATCGCGATTCCCGCCGCATATCTTCCGGCTCTGCCGGCCTGCCTTTTTTGTTTCGATACCGTTTTCATCTCATTACCATACGCTCCTGTTCCGCTCAATTTCCCTGGTCCGCCGGTCATATTCCTCGTCTCCCTGGTGCAGCGCCGACACAGAAATGATATAACCGAACCGATCCCTTTGAATCTGCACATCCGCAGCGCCTTCTTCTGTGGATTGCCAGAAGCCCAGTACCTCATCTGCAAAGGTACGGACTCTCTCCCCTTTATACAGGAAAAATCCATCCTCTCCGCGGGTCAGCCCCCAGGACTCATATTCCGCATTTCTTTCCTCTTCCTCCAGCAGAAGAGAAAAATCGATGATAAAAGCGCCCTTCTCCACACCGAATTCCTCTGCCAGACCAGCCTTGATCTGCTCCTCCAGAATCTGCGGATCCTTGGTGGTATCCGCCTTCAGAATATCCAGGATTACATTGTCCGCCCGCTCCCGGGCCTTCTCCCCGGATACAATATCACGGCTCAGTGTGGCCCGGACACCCCACCGAAGATTGCTGCTGAAGCAGAAGCTGCTCAGATCCTCCGAAAAAGGAGCCCGGCATCCGGCGGCAAATACCACCATGCTGCTGCCAAGCAATAAAACGGAAAGCAGCATCGCCATAACCGACATTTTCTTATACGCCAGCACATTTTTAATCCGCCTTTCCACCTCTGTCCTGGAAAAGGCGCTGTACAGCAGTGTGGTGCGGTTTCCGGTGATGGCCATTGCCAGCAGACTGGCGGCGTAGCTCTTTCTCACATCGCCCTGATAATACTGCAGAACCGCTTCGTCACAGGCTGCCTCCAGATCCGCGGAAAGAAATTTTGACATGATCCACACCAGCGGATTAAACCAGTTGATGCACAAAACCAACAGCATGGCCGTTTTCATCCAATTATCCCTGCGCTTTATATGCATACACTCATGTGCAAGAACATGACTCAAAAGCTCCTTATTTTGAAAGTCCATCCGGGTGGGCAGATAAATCCGGGGACTGACCAGTCCGCACACTAAAGGAGATGCAATCTCATCATTGGTAAACACCAGCACATGGCCCATTCCCATGCCGCGTAAAATCCCGTTGACAGTCTCATTATGCTCTATCAAAAGCCTGTTTTTCAGCTTCTGAGAATAGCAGAATTTCTGCCAAATCAGCACACCGGCCGCCGCAGCCGTTCCTCCCAGCCAGATTACAAAAAGCAGAAGACGCCATTCCGGCATACGAAAACCATACTGCATCAGATGTACCCCAGTAGAAGGCTCGCCCCGGCCCTGAGCAACAGCATCGTGTGCCTCTTCCACAACTGCCATGCTGCTCTCTGCACGTTCTTTGCCATCTTCCGTCTGTGGAACCGTTTCCGACAGAGCCTGGCTATGTCCAGGATCCTGGGTTCCCGAAAAAATGCTGTCCTGCTGTACCCCCGTATTTTCCGCATAGGAATCTATATTTCCAAAACCGGGGGAAAAGAACTGCAGCCAGGAATTTTCGCGCATATCTGCCTCTGGAAGTACGGAAATGGGAGTGCTCAGGGAAAAGGGCACCAGAAAACGAACTATCACCAATGCCCAGAGCACGGGAAAAACAAACTTCGGCATCCGTTTTTTCAAAAGAGCCCTTATCACCAGCACGATGCCGATCAAATTGCTTCCATAAATCATCATTAACAGTAACGGCATATTCATTCCAAAACGCAGCATACTATTTCGCCTCCCTGATCATTTGAGAAAGGCGCTCTGCCTCCTCTTCCGATATTCCCTGATTCTTTAAAAAGGATGAAAAAAACAACTCGCTGGAGCCCCCGAACATTTTATCGATCAGCTGCTCCGTCTCGCTCTGAGCCACCTCTTCTTTAGATACCAGCGCATGGCAGAAAAAACCGGGCTCTTCCCTCTCTATGACGCCCTTTTCAATACACTTTTTAATCACGGTGTAGGTCGTATTTTTATTCCACCCGATGCGTTCCGCCAACACATCCACAATGTCCCTGGCAGGCTTGCTGCCCTGCTCCCACAGAACCTCCATCACCTTCAGCTCCGAATCAAACAGCTTCATGCAATAAATCAACTCCTTTCCAGACTATCTCAATAGTCTTTCGCACAGGGATAGACTATCACAATAGTCCGCCCCTGTCAACCCCCTTTTATCCTTCCAGCATAATCTCTTTCATCGAAATCCCCTTGATTTTTTCCGTATAGTAATACATTACCGCTTCATAGAATATAGCGAAAGTCACAAGGGAAACAAGCATCACAGGAACATCAAATTCATATACGGGAACTCCCTCCACATCCCGGAATACCACGTCCACCATCACCCTCAGCAGGCCATATTGATATATTGTTCCCAGCGCAAAGCCTATATAGGAAACCGGGCGATAGCCCCCCAGCAGCGCCTGGCTGCATTCCTTTTGGGAATATCCGAATACCTGCATCATGGCAATTGTCCTGGTATTTCCCCGAATTACGGTAGTAATGGCAAGCAGCAGCGTCACACAGGCCAGAGTAAGCCCGATCAGAAGCATCATGGCACCCATCATCTCACTGGACAGATCCTTCATGCTAAATGACATCTGTGTCATGGCCGAGAAGCAGAAGGAAGCGAATACAATAAAAAACACAAGGGTTTTCTTTGACCTTAAGGTGCTTCTCTTCAAGTTTTCCACAAAGGAAGCTTCCGTCTTTTGCGTCCTTTCCCTTTTTTCGCCCCTTACCATTCCTTCTGCTTTTCTGCTTTTTCTTTCCAGAACCTGAAAATTCTCCTTTAAAAGCAGCATCACAGGCCGTTTCAGCTTGATGCAGGCGTAACAGACCGCAAGTGCCGAGAATGCAGCCGTGGGCAGTATCACCAAAAGTGCAAAAACCTCCGGATGAAAACGAAGCAAAACCTCCGGCAAAAAATGATCCTTATTCTGCAGCGCATAAAACCACGGCATGAGCAGAAAAGCTCCTCCAAAGCCTGCTGCCGCTCCCAGAAAGACACTGACCCCAAACACCCAGAAATGTATGGCTATTTTCCAGCTGCCGTAACCGATGGCCTTCAAAATTCCCAGCTCCTTTTTATGGGTGTCGATATAATGTTTGATATAGAAAAACAGCATGACTACCGAGGTGGCCAAAAGACACCCCCCGGCTACCAGGCAGATCACCCTGACCGTAGCCTCCTGAGCATGATACATTATTATTTCCTGCTCCGATGCAAGCTGATCTTCAATTAAATTCATATCAAAATAGTAATTTAAAAACATGGTGCATATCAATACCGCGCAGCCCATGATCACGGAAATTCCCGTAAGCTTTGCCGCATCCTTTATTCCCACAACCATACACACGCCTCCTACCAACCAATTTCATATGCTGTTTTTCGTATCTCATTAGTATGAATATCCGATATTCTTCCGCTGTTCATCCGAATCACTGTCTTTGCCATTTCCGCTATGTTCAGATTGTGTGTCACCATCACAATGGTAAATCCGTATTCCTTTTGAAGCCTGACAATATAGTCCAGCACCTGACGTCCTGTCTCCTCATCCAGCGCGCCGGTGGGCTCATCCAGAAACAGAAACCTGGGACGCTTGGCCAGCGCCCTTGCCACGGAGACCCGCTGCTGTTCCCCACCCGAAAGCTCACTGGGGTACTGGCGCTTCTTTTCTCCCAGCCCCACTGCATCTATGATGTCTCCATAATTTCTGTTGCCCGCCAGATCGGCGCCCATCTTCACATTCTGATCCACATTCATATTGGGCAGCAGATAATACTGCTGAAAAATAAATCCCACATTCTCCTTCCGAAATTCCGTCAGCTCCCTGTCCGAAAACGCGGTGATATCCGTCTCCCCGTAACAGATCCTTCCGCCTTCCGGGCGCTCCAGACCGGACAACACATTCAGCAGGGTAGATTTTCCGGAACCGGACGCCCCTAAAATGACCGTAAAATCCCCCTCCTCCACAGAAAGACTGATTTCCTTCAACACCGGAAACCGGTTTTTTCCGGCTCCATAATATTTTGTAATTCCCTCTGCCCGAATCATAAGCCCTCTCCCTTCATATTTTTTAAAATACCCTTGCTGGCCTCTGCCAGCATCCCTTTAATCTCTTCCCCTGTAAAACGACACATTCCCGTGGCGCACAACGCGGCAATCCCGTGGGAGTAAATCCACATATGACGATACAATCTCTCCGCCGAAGAGCCCTTCAGGCCATAGCTTTGCTCGATGGATAAAAGAATTTTCTCATAATTGTCATCGATCAACGGCAATACCCCGGAGAGCTCCGGCATATCTTTTTGCTCCTTCATAAATAAAAGCTGAAAAAGCTTCGGTTCCCTGATGGAAAAAAGAATATATTGAGTCCCCACTCCCCTGAAGGGAATATCATCCGACAAGCCCTCCTCCACATATTCTCCGTATATCTCCTTAGCTCTGCGGATCACAGCCTGCTGTACCTCCTCCATGCCCTGAAACACCGTAAATACCGGTCTGGCCGAGCTTCCCAGTCTGGCTCCCAGAACTCTGGCCGTCAGGGCGGGAAAGCCTTCCTCCCTGACAATGCCTACGGCGGCCTCTATAATCTCATCCTTTGTAAACTTTGCCTTGGGCGGCATTCTAATCCCTCTCTTTCAAAAACAATTGTTTTAAAACGTTTGTTTTATTATATGCTTTATTTTATTGTAAGTCAACATGAATATGTTATCTTTGTTACTTTTCACGGCTTCGCCGTTCAAAGCAACATGATGCCCAGCGCGTGCGGTCTCGGGTTTTTGTGCAAACAGCGCACAAAAACACCTCGCGTCCCCTACCCGTGAAAAGTAACCTATCTTGTTCACACCGCACCATTCGCAAAGCGCACCCATTGACTGGTTCAAGCAACACCAATATAATGAAGACTGACAGGGAGGGATTTATCATGAACAGCAAAATATTGATTGTAGAGGATGACGCCGTCATTCGAAGGGAATTGAAGCTCCTGCTGGAAAACGCCATGTACAGGGTTGCGGCGCCGGAGGATTTTGAAGATATTCCTGTTCTGGCAGACCGGGAAGAGCCGGATCTGATCCTGCTGGACGTGAATCTGCCGGGCTGTTCCGGCTTTGACCTTTGTATGGACATCCGGGAAAAAACGGATACTCCCATCATTTTTCTCACTGGCAGGACAGATTCCATGGATGAGCTGAACGGAATGCTGAAGGGAGGCGACGACTATATCAGGAAGCCCTGCCCCGCACCTCTCCTGCTGGCAAGAATTGCTGCGGTGCTGAAGAGAACGGCCCGACAGGAAAGCGTACCGCCGTGCTTTGTAAAGGACGGTGTCCGGCTGGATATTTCCCGGTGCTGCCTTATCTGGAAGGATGCCCCTATTGATCTGACAAGAACGGAAATGAAAATTTTCCATCGGCTTTTTCAGACCCCCGGCGAATTTGTCGCCCGGGCAGAGCTGGTGGAGGAGCTGTGGGAAAATCAGATTTTTATTGATGATAATACTTTGAGCGTGCATATCACCAGGCTGCGGGAAAAGCTTCGGAGTGCCGGTATTACGGACTTTATTGAGACCAAGAGAGGGCTGGGATATCGGATATGAGTTTCCATGCTTTTCTAAAGGATAAATCACTCCTTCTGATCCTGCATTTTTCCTGCATGTGCGTACTGGCAGGTTTTCTGCAGGTCACAGGCTACAGGTCCTTTAATATTATTTTAATCCTTGCTGTCTGGCTGATTATTTTGTGCTGTTGGATCATCGTCCTCTACCGGAGCCGGAAAAAATATTTCCACACTGCCGGGCAGATTCTGGAGCAGGTGGATCAGAGGTATCTTTTGGGCGAATTGCTTCCCGACTCATACCGCCTGGAGGATCGGCTTTACCGGGACATGATACGGCGGTCAAACAAATCCGTAATCGAGCAGCTCCGTCGGGTGGAGCAGGACAGACGCAGCTATAAGGAATATATTGAAGGCTGGGTTCATGAAATCAAAGCGCCTATCACAGGTATTTCCCTGGTCTGCGAAAACGGAAGGAAAACATCCTCTTTCCTGGAAAAAGAGGCTTTCCGCACCTTAAGCATAGAAAACCAGAAAATTGAAAATTATGTGGATATGGTGCTCTATTATGCCCGTTCCGAGGAAGTTTACAAGGATTATCTGATCCGGGAAACGGATCTGGGCGACGTGGCGGCCCAGGTGCTGGAAAAAAACTGTCTGATACTGATCCAAAAACACATACGGGCCGAAGTAAACTGCACGCATACCGTCTTTACAGACCAAAAGTGGATTGCCTTCATTTTAAATCAGATGATTCTGAACAGCGCCAAATACTGCTGTGACACGCCGGTACTGCAAATTTATACGGAGCACAAGTGCAATGGCGTAGTTCTGACGCTGGAGGACAACGGAACCGGTATCCGTCCCCAGGATCTGCCCCGGATCTTTGAGAAGGGCTTTACCGGAGCGGGCGGAAGAGATCATGAGCGGGCCACGGGAATGGGGCTGTATTTATGCCGCAGGCTCTGCCAACGACTGGGGATCGGCATCAGTGCCGACTCCTGCCCGGGAAAATGGACGAAGCTGAGTCTGGAGTTTCCCGTCAGCAGCTTTATTACCGGAGGGGAGCCGTTATCTTTCGAAAATGTAAGATAACCTTAATCTATTTCTATAGATATTCCTTCCACAGGCAGATAGAATTGCATTATACGAACTCAAATATGGCCGCGGGAGACGCGGCATGGAGGTTAAAATGAAGGATTCTATCAGAGTATGTGATGTGGAAAAGTACTACGGAAGCGCATCAAATGTGACGAAGGCCGTGGACCGGGTAAGCTTCCAGGTGGAAAAAGGAGAATTTGTAGGCGTCATGGGCGCCTCCGGTTCCGGTAAAACCACGCTTCTTAACATGCTGGCAACCATTGACCGGGTGACGTCGGGACATATTTTTTACGGAGATACGGATATTACAGAGCTGTCAGAGGATGATCTATCGGAATTCCGCAAGGAAAATCTGGGCTTTGTATTCCAGGAATACAATCTCCTGGATACTTTGACCATTGAGGAAAATATTCTGCTGGCTCTTACCCTGCGGCGCGGCAGCAAAAAGTCCATGCAGAAATCCTGCGACGAAATGTTAAAGCTGCTGGCCATCGAAGATATCCGGGGAAAGTTTCCCTATCAGGTATCCGGCGGGCAGAAGCAGCGCTGTGCCTGTGCCAGAGCCATGATCGGCAGGCCTAAGCTTCTGCTGGCCGACGAACCTACGGGAGCCCTGGATTCTCTGTCCGCCCAGACTCTTCTGGAAACCTTTACCGACCTGAACCGGACCATGGAGGCTACCATTCTCATGGTAACCCACGACGCCTTTTCCGCCAGCTACTGCAGCCGTATCCTGTTTTTGAAGGACGGAAAAATTTTTCATGAGCTGGTGCGGGGGAAAACTCCCAGGAATAAATTTCTGCAGGAAATCCTGGATGTATTGTCTCTGACGGGAGGTGAACTATCTCATGCTCGCTAAGCTCAGCATTCGCAATATGAAACGCTCCTCCAGAGATTATCTGGTCTACGTAGTCACTATGACCATTGTGACCGCCTTAATGTATGCTTTTAACAGCCTGATTTTTGAAGACACTCTTCAGAGACAGTTTGAGGTGCCTCCTGTCATGCCTGTCATGCTGGGGCTTGCCACCTTTTTTATTGTCCTGATCGTAGCATGGCTGATCAATTACATGGTACGCTTTATGCTGGAAATGCGAAGCGCAGAATTCGGCATCTATCTTCTGCTGGGCATGAAGAAAAAACAGCTTTCCCGGCTCTACATGCGGGAAAATGTGCTGTTGGGCGGCGTCTCCTTCCTTTTCGGCCTCCTGTCAGGCGCGCTGCTTCGGCAGATTCTTCTGGCAATCCTGTTTGCCATGATCCATATGAGCTTTGGGATAAGCTTTTCCTATAACCTTCCCACACTGCTTATGACCATTCTGTGCTATGGAGGCTGTTATCTGCTGGCCCTGCTTCGGTGCGGACGGAAATTTCGAAAAATGAACATCCGCGACCTGATGGACGCCCGGCGGAAAAATGAGGAGATTCGGGAACGCCACGAAAGCGGGAAACGGATTCTGCTTCCGGTATCCGTTCTGTTTCTGCTTCTCTTCTGGACGTTGTTCGGAAAGCTGTCAGATGCCCTTCAGATCCTCCTTTTTCTGATCGGCCTGGTTCTGACCATCTATCTTTTTTATGTGGGCATATCCGCCTGGATCATTTGTTATATCCGCAAAAAGGGCGTGCTGGTGTACCGCGGGCAGAACCTTTTTCTGCTTCGGCAGTTCGCGTCAAAGGTGCGGACCATGCAGTTTACCATGGGTACTCTTACCGCACTTTTTACTCTGGCGCTGATGGGATCTTCCATTGCCCTGATGTTCAGCGATTTTGAAAACACCGTGCTGGAGGACAAATTTCCCTTTGATGTGCTGATCTACAGCCCGGATGCCGCGGACAGCTTTTCGGATGATCTGGATATTCTCAGGTCCAATGTTCAAATAAAAGACCTGCATCTCTATCGGATCTATACCAGTCAGGAAAATCAGGTAAACACCTGGATGCTGACACATCTGCGGGACTGGGGGCGGGAATATGTTCTTGCGGACGGCAGTCCTGACACAGAAAAAATCTCCCGGGAACTGGAGGATGGCGGCGCCTACTGTGCCTATGATACCTATATGGGACTTTCTGATTACAATTATCTGCGCCGTATGCTGGGTTATGAGACGGTTTCGCTGAATGATGATTCCTATCTTATCCAGATCAAGGCACGGCTGAAGGATCAGGTGATGGAAATCGGAAAGGACCTGCGGATTTCTGATCCGGAAGGCACAGGACTGCTTAACCTTGCAGGCATCTATTCGGAGCCCTTCTGCCAGGACGGCCATAACGGCGGCGATTATCTGATCATTGTACCGGACAAAGTACTGGATGCCCTGAAGCCCTACTACTCGGAGCTGGCCGCATCCCTCCGGGAGGAAGCTCCCCCGGACCTGATGCAGCGGCTGGATGCCCTGTCCGAAAAAGAGAATCCTTTCGGGCATGTAAACATGACTTCAAAAGGAAACAGCTGCTGCGGATCAGACAATATGGTGGTATATGCATCAGTAAACCTGGTGCGGACTAATGTAATTCCGGAGGTGAAATACATCCTGGCTTCCATTATTTTTCCGATGTTTTATATTGGCCTGGTGTTTGTGTGTGTGGCCGTGACGGTGCTTTCCGTACAGCAGCTCAGCGATTCCGCAAAATACCGGTTCCGCTATGATGTGCTGAAAAAGCTTGGGCTGAACAGGGTACAGCGTTCAGGACTGATTTTCCGCCAGCTGGCCGCATATTATCTGTGTCCGGCAGTTCTGGCCATTATCATCAGCGGTAAAATGATCCTGTACGCAAGCTATTACTTTGTGTTAAGCACTGGTGTCACAACACCCGCAGGCGGCTTTTTCGCCAGAAGCATTCTGTTGTTTTTCGGAATCTATCTGGTCTATTTTGCCGTCACATATATTGGATTTCAGAGAAATGTGGGGGAATGAACATCATTCCCTCTCGTTCCTTTCTTGCAATTGTCTGGGAAGTCACTGCAATGACTTTATTCCCGGGCATGCTTACTAAATGATCAAGGATACAGCAGCGAATTGCATCACGTTCCAAAAGGGGCCCGGCAGAAACGGCACACGCTGCTGAATAGGCATAAAATATTCTAAATATAAATTTGTATATATCGAATATTCGATTTTTCTTGATTTGAAGAAAAAAATATCTTATAATGAAAAGACTATTTTTATATACAAAGGAGAATCCTATGGAGTGGGATACATTTTGGGATACACTTCTAGATGAACACAAATTGCGGCACAAGGTTATAGAACTTGATGCAGTTGATGCAGCAAAAGGGCATACGATAAATACAAAAGAAATTTGCCGCTGCATATATGATGATTACAGTTCCTGGCGAAATGAATGTGAAAAGCAAAGAGCGGCCCTTTGGGAAATAATTCAAACTTTTCAAGGTGTACATTTGCACACTAGCAGAATTAAAACTCTGGAAAGCTTAATCGATAAAGTAATTCGTAAACGTCATGAATGGCTTGGAGATGACAATAGCAAATATGCTCAGATCAATGTTGAAAATTATAAAAATATTATTACAGATTTAGCCGGTTTGAGGATTATTATCAACTACCGGGGACATTGGCAGGACATCCATGATAATCTTTTAAAATTGTTTCCAATACTCCCGAATGTAATATATGAAAAGGATAAGCTTCTCAGCCATATTCCCGAACGTAATATTCAAGCCGAACTTCCAAAGGTATATTACGCCGAAGGTGATGACATTGAACAATATACCATTCGAGGATTAATACCAAATAGACACAAAATGAATTACCGAAGTATTCATTATACTTTGAGCTTTCAGGGTATATACATTGAAATCCAGGTAAGAACTATTTATGACGAGGCTTGGAGTGACTGTGATCACAATTACGTTTATAAAAAAGATGAGAATAAGAGTCATACCGCATTACAACAATTATCCGGTATTCTGTCAAAATTGACAAACCTCTCCAATGATATTGGAGAACAGATGAAAGATATTTATGATACAGAATCTGTAATAGACAGTTGTCAAAATGGATGGAACACATCGAAAGAAGTCGTCACACAAGTTAATAATGCAATATGCCGGCTGAAAAAGGTCGAAATAGATTTGCAGCATTTCAAAAATAAATTGACAATCTGTGAACCGGAAACACTGATATAGGGAGGTGCGTAATATGGAGAAGTGTAAAACAAAAGGAGAACTTTTTGTAGAGGCTTTATTGCGTGGTGATTTCAAAAAAAATTACCGTCCTAATCATGGTGAAAAAATTACCGATGGCCTGGAAAATATGTATCAATACAATTTTGAAAAATATTTAAGTTCATGTGGATGTTTTCTTATGGATCTGCGTTTTATAAAGGAGGACTATCATGGGTGAAGCAGAAAATGGAATAAAATGCGACAATTATGTCTATCTGGTTAAAAAAGGAGATAATGAAAAAGCTATTAGTTCCCGATTTGATTGGCTGCTGAATCTACTAAATACATTTATTCAAAAAAAGCATCTCGAAAATCAGGTTATCGTTTCCTGTGACATACTCAAGCATGTTATTATTGATTATTTCGTAGATATTGACCGCCTAAAAGATTTTCAGGGAATAACAGATATACATTCCTCAAAGTTATATGCATACCTAAGTTTCTGGATCCTGAGGCATAAACCATTGCAAATTATCCTTTCAGAGCATGAACCTGATCTTACGTTTATCAATGAAGAATTTGTAACATATCTGATTCGAAGTTATCTCTTTTCGGACCCAGAAAATGTTGCGCTCTTAGAGGGTAAAAAGGAAAGTGTGGATAACTTTGTTGCAACTATGCTATACTACTTTCAATACAGGGAGTATTCTGCCAAAAACATTGAATTAATGCTTCTGGCTTTTCAGGCCGGATGCGCTTATCAGTATTCGGCAGATCATCAATAAAACCACCTGTGTGGTTGTAATCCGGCGGTTTGACTGCATGCAATTTATTGCAGCACCGACGGGCTGTTGGATCGGCAACCGCACAGGTGGAAATATTTCATATTATCAATTTCTCAGCGCCCTCACAATCTCCCAATACTCCGCCTCCAGCTTTTCCTTCTCCTCCAAAGAAGGCGCATGACCCATCAATCCGTTCAGGCGTGCCAGGCGCAGTTCCAGCCGCATTCGCTCTTCCCCAGCCACTCGCTCCTTTCTTACGGCTTCCTGATCCTTCCCGGAGACCTGCTTGGCCAGGCGCTTTTTCTCCTGTTCCCATTCCTCCAGACTCCCCGAAAACTTAATAATTTTCCTTTCCTCAATTATTAAAAGCTCCTGGGCCACATTCTGCACAAACCGACTGTCATGGGACACAAAGAGAACTGCTCCTTCGTAGGCGGTCAACTGCTTTTCCAGGGCCTGAATGGATGGCAGGTCCAGATAATTTGTAGGCTCATCCAAAAGCAATACGTTGGCATCAGACAGAAGAAGCATGGCAAAGCCCAGCCGCATCCGCTCTCCGCCGCTGAGAACCGCCGCCCTTTTGTTCCAGTCATCCGGCCCAAACAGAAGACCCGCCAGCATATTTTTGACCACAGCCGGAAGCTGGACGCTGACTGCCAGAGCATTATCCAACACGGTTTTTTCCGGATTCAGCATCTTCAGGTTTTGCTCCAAAACCCCCAGCCGCACCCTGGGCGCAAGCTTGAGCATCTGAACTCTTGGTGTCCCAGCTTCCTCTGTCCCATCTGCAATTGTTCCTGCAGCCTTCTGCAAACACCTCAAAAGCGTTGTCTTTCCGGATCCATTAGGCCCCAGCAGCGCAGTCCTCTTCCGGTTGGAAAGAGTAAAGGATACGTTTTCAAAAATCACCCTTGTCCCGTAGGAAAAATCAAGCTCCTTCACCTCCAAAACCCTGCGGCTTTCCGGGGGATTTGTCCGGGCAAAATCCAGTCGAATGGACATCTCCTGACGGGGCCTTTCCTTTTTTTCCATATGCTCTATTCGTTTTTTCACATTGTCCGCCGCCCGATTCATGCTTTTCTGCTTTCCGCTGCTGTTCCGTCCGGATACGGTGAGAAAGTCTCTCAGCCGGGCCTCCCTGGGGCTCATGCCTGCCGGAACCTTCCTCATCCGGGCCGCGCTCTCCCTCTTTTGGCGGTATACGGCTTCCAGCCTGCCCTTTTCCTGTTCGTACTCCTCATAATCCTGCCAGGCCTTCTGCCGTTCCTCCTCCTTCTGAGCCTCATATTCGCTGTAATTTCCGGGATAGAGGCGGGCTTTTCCCCCGGCCACCTCCAGAATGGAAGTGCATACCTGATCCAGCAGCTGACGATCATGACTGATACATAAAAATGTCTCCACCCTCTGCATTTTCTCCGTCAGCATCCGGATCCCTTCCCGGTCCAGATTGGCTGTAGGTTCATCCAGCAGTAATATATGCCCCCTTGTGGAAAATACCTCCGCCAGCTTCCGCCGCATAAGCTCCCCGCCGCTGACGGCATCCTCGTTCCGGTCCGGCGCCTGCCAGATTTTATATTCTCCAGAATTTATCCTTTCCTCCGGAAATACCTGATCCTGCAGGCATACTTCCTTTTCCGGGAAGGCTTCTCCTCCATGGAATGTTTCTCCATAGAATGTTTCTTCATGGAGTGCTTCTTCTCCATGGAGTGCTTCTTCTCCATAAGATGCTTCTCTTCCATGCTCTCCAAACTGCCGGCAATAGGATATCCTTCCAAAACGCTTTATCCAGCCCTCCTCCGGTTCCAGCTCCCCTGCCAGCAAAGCAAACAGGGTACTTTTTCCGGCTCCGTTTGCGCCGATAACGCCGATTCGATCTCCCGTATAGATTTTCAATTCTTCCACATCCAGAACAATTCTTTCTCCATAAATCTTTTTTATGTTTTCAGCCTGCAATAACAGCATAAAAAAATCCCTCCATTCCTGCGCCTGCCCAAAGCTGCGGGCAAAAACACACATCTGGAGAGACTATCAGAGGGACAGTCTGTTTCTGTACTGATATGAACTATCTCGATAACTCGTACAAATCTACCGTCAGACAGCCATGGTGCATGCCCATAGCAGAAAACCACCTGTTGGCCGCCCTGCCCAGCCTGCGTCCGTCTGACGTCTCTCCAATTCTTTCCTGCAACAGATACACGAGCCGCCGCCAGCCTTTTCCGGCCGGTATACGCCTCTCCACTCCACAGGTATTGGTTTCTTTGTATCAGGTTATCGAATAATCATACCGTCACTCTACATGCGCTGAGCCGCGCATGCTCCTTTCCGTTTCTGTTTTCATATTAACATCTGTTTTTCTCTTATGCAAGAATTTTATAGAAGAAATTTACATTATGAATTTTTTATAAAAACCATATAATTCCAAAAATATGTGGTATACTCTATTCAACCTATAGAAAGAAAAGAGGATCATCATTATGAAAAAGTTAGCAGTTATTCTTTTAGCATCCCTTACCATTTTTGCATTGACGGGCTGCGGCAGCGGAAAAGACCCAGACGCATCAAAGGAAGGCGAAACCTCCAAATACTCCGACGCTCTGGAAGTGATGAACGCCATTCTGGAGGTATATACCGACGATCAGCGATTTGCCATCGCCGGCGGAGATTCTTCAAACATGACCGAGGACGCTCCGGGAAAATTTGATGTGAGCAAGACAGAGGAGCTGGATTATATGCTGGGTCTTCCGGCAGATCAGGCGGCAGTCATTGACGACGCGGCATCCATGATGCACATGATGAATGCAAATACTTTTACCGGAGCAGTGTACCATCTGACGGAGGGTACCGATGTGACCGCTTTTGCCGATGCGGTAAAAGCCAATATTCTTGCCAGACAGTGGATGTGCGGTTTCCCGGATAAGCTGCTGATTATCAATGTGGACGGCAGATATGTGATTACCGCCTTCGGTGAGGCCGAGATCATGGAAATTTTCAAGACCAATGCTCTGTCCGCCCTCAGTGACGCTCAGGTGATCACCGAGGAGCCCATTCTTTGAGGCCTTACCCTTATGATTTTTTCAAGCGTCACTTTTTTATATTATTTTCTTCCCCTGACGGCAGCGGTTTATTTTCTGGCTCCAAAGCGCCTGCGAAACAGTGTTCTGCTTTTGGGCAGCCTGATCTTTTACGCCTGGGGGGAACCCAAATATGTTTTTCTGATGGGCATTTCCATTCTGTTATGTTACATCCTTGGACTGCTGACGGAAAAATACAGAGAGAAAAAGGCAGGGCGGCTGTTCTGCCTTCTTTCTATACTGATCAGTCTTTCTTTCCTGATATATTTTAAATATACCGACTTTTTCCTTGAAAATTTTAATGCTGCCACCGGGCTGGACATTCCTCTTCTCCGGATAACGCTTCCCATTGGGATCAGCTTCTATACCTTTCAGATTATCAGCTACACGGTTGATGTATACCGGGGAGGACCCGCACAGAAAAACCTGATTGATCTGGCAGCCTATATCTCCATGTTTCCCCAGCTGATCGCAGGTCCTATTGTACGATACTCAGACCTGGCAGACCAGCTGAAGAAAAGACCGCACTCCTGGGGTATGGCGGCGGAAGGGATCCGCCGATTTATGATTGGCCTTGGGAAGAAAGTTCTGCTGGCAAATCAAATGGGCGAGCTGTGTGCCGCTTTCCAGGCTTCCGGCGAAAAATCTGTTCTTTTTTACTGGATTTATTCCGTGGCGCTGTGCCTGCAGATCTATTTTGATTTTTCGGGTTACAGCGATATGGCCCTGGGACTGGGCAGGGTGTTCGGCTTCCGTTTCCCGGAAAACTTTAATTACCCCTATGTCTCCGCCAGCATCACGGAATTCTGGAGACGCTGGCATATGTCTCTGGGAGCCTGGTTCAGGGACTATGTGTACATTCCCTTAGGCGGAAACCGGATGGGAAGGATGAGGCATCTTTTCAACATTCTGGTGGTGTGGATGCTCACCGGCTTCTGGCATGGAGCCGCCTGGAACTTTATAGTATGGGGACTGCTGTTTGCTCTGCTGTTGATCCTGGAAAAGCTGTGGCTGCTAAAGCTTCTGCCAAAAAGCAAAATACTTTCCCACGGGTATGTACTGTTTATCGTACTGGTCAGCTTTGTGATCTTTAACGGACCAAGTCTGGGAGAAGCCTGTACTAATATAGCCGGAATGTTCGGCGCAGGAGAAATCCCCTTTGTATCAAAAGAAACTCTATATTGCCTGAAAAGTTTCTCGATTCTTTTGGCTGCAGGAGTCATTGGTGCCACACCACTGCCCCGGCACCTGGCGGAAGCGCTTTCAAAAAGACCTGTCTGGAGCAGAGTCCTGTCTGTGGCGGAGCCTGCGGCACTGGCCATGATTCTGCTGGCTGTCACAGCTTATCTGGCCGACGGCTCCTTCAATCCATTTTTGTATTTTAGATTCTGAGCAGCTGCTTGAGGAGGTCCGTATATGAATACACGAAAAAAAGATATGGCCGTCTGTATTCTCTTTGCCCTGATATTTGCCACAGGCTTTTTCCTGTGTGTATTTTTTCCCAAGTCGGAATATTCCTATAGTGAAAGGAGATCTTTGACCTCCCCTCCCGTCTTTTCCGCCTCAGCTTTCTGGAGCGGGCGTTTTATGTCCGACTTTGAGACTTACGCTGTAGATCACGTCCCCTTTCGGGAACAGCTTCGCATGGTCAAAGCGCTGACTGCCAAAAACATTTTCCGGCGGCAGGATAATAACGGCATTTATCTGTGGAATGGCTTTCTCTCCGCCATGGAATATCCCCTGAATGAGGATTCCCTGAATCGGGCTATAGACCGTTTTCGCTATGTCTGTGAAAAATATTCTACAGAAAAAAACAACGTCTTCTTTTCGGTCATTCCGGATAAAAACGCCTGTATAGCCCGGGAAAGCGGGCACCCAGCCATGGATTACGCCCTCTTTGAGGCTCTGGCTTCCCAAAAGGCAGACTTTGCAGAATATATAAAAATTTCAGACCTGTTGGAAAGTGATGATTACTATAAAACAGATACCCATTGGCGGCAGGAACGTATTACAGATGTGGCCGAAAGACTGGCCCGGGCCATGGACGCTGTTCTTTCACAGGATTATGAAATCCGAACCCTGGAGCAAAATTTTTACGGGGTATATTACGGACAGGCGGCTCTTCCCCTGCAGCCGGACTCTCTTCAGTATCTCACCGGAAAGGCTATTGAAAACTGCATCGTTTACGACTGGCAGAATAACAGGGAAATATCCGTATACGACCTGGAAAAAGCCAAAGGGAAGGATCCCTACGAAATGTTTTTATCCGGCTCCCTGTCTCTGATCACTATAGATAATCCGGATGCCCCCGCGGATAAGCAGCTGGTAATCTTCCGGGATTCCTTCGGGTCAAGTATCGCGCCGCTTTTCGTCAGCGGCTATTCTAAAATTACCCTGGCGGACATCCGGTATATCCATCCGGATCTTTTAGGACAGTTTGTGGATTTTGAAAATTGTGATATACTGTTTCTGTACAGCACCCTTGTGCTGAACCACAGCGAAACCTTAAAATAGGTTACTTTTCACGGCTTCGCCGTTCAAAGCAGCATGATGCCCAGCGCAGACTGAAGTGCTATAATACAGGCTCGGGTTTTGCGCGAAAATCCGCAAGAGCAGGAACAAACGGGGAGAAACAGCGTTGACAAAGATCAGATGTGTGGTGGAACGAATCACCTATCAAAATCCGGAAAACGGCTATTCCGTTTTGAAGGTTCATGTAAAAGGATATGACGACCTGGTAACGGTAGTAGGAAACCTGCTGGATGCCAGTGTGGGTTCCGTTCTGCTCATCGAAGGCAGCTGGAAGATAGACTCCAGGTACGGAAGACAGTTTGCGGCACAAGCCTGGGAAGAAACCCTGCCTGCCACGGTCTACGGCATGGAAAAGTACCTGGGAAGCGGCCTGATCAAGGGTGTGGGCCCCGTATACGCAAAAAAAATCGTGAACCAGTTCGGCCCTGATACCTTCACGGTGATTGAGGACGATATTAACCGTCTCCTGGAGATCCCCGGAATCGGCAGGAAACGAATTCTGCAGATCGCAGAAAGCTGGCAGCGGCAGAAGGAAGTGAAAAACATTATGATGTTTTTACAGGAGCATGCCGTCAGCACAGCCTTTGCCGCCAGAATCTACAAGCAATACGGCAATGAAAGCATTGAAAAGGTAAAGGAAAATCCCTTCCGCCTGGCTGATGACATCTGGGGAATCGGGTTCAAAACGGCAGATTCCATCGCCTCAAAGCTGGGCTTCGGAAAAGAATCCTTTGTGCGGCTGCGAAGCGGCATTATGTATACCCTCAGCCAGCTGGCGGATGAGGGACATGTGTATGCACGACAGGAGCAGCTGACGGCCAGGGCTTCCCAGCTTCTGGATTCTCAGGAAGAGTTTGTGGTCATGACCATGGACCAGATGCTGAAGGATCAGGATCTGATTGCTGTTTGTGCCCAAAAGGAAGAAGCTGGCAATATGCGGCAAATAGATGCCATATATCTGCCTCCTTTTTTTCACGCCGAGGCCGGCGTGGCGCGAAAGCTCCTTAAGCTGGCCTCCCAGCCTGCCGGTGACCGGCTCTGGCAAAGGCTCCTCCAGGCCAGAAGGGAGACCGGCAACGAAAATCTTTCCGTAGATGTGTCACGTATTGAAGAAAGCGTACATATGAAATATGATATTGTACAGGCAGATGCCATCCGACGGGCCGCCACCGCAAAGGTCATGGTGCTCACCGGCGGACCCGGAACCGGCAAAACCACCACTACTCAGGGAATTATCGCCGCTCTGCGCGCCTATGGGCTCCGCATTCTCCTGGCTGCCCCCACGGGACGGGCCGCCAAGCGTATGACCGAAACCACAGGACTGGAGGCAAAAACCCTTCATCGTCTCCTGGAATGCAAGCCTCCGGAGGGCTACCAGAAAAATGAAGAAAATCCTCTGGAGGGAGATGTGCTGATCGTGGATGAATGCTCCATGATCGATATTATATTGATGAATTCCCTGTTAAAAGCCATTCCCCCGAACATGCGACTGATTCTTGTGGGCGATATCGACCAGCTTCCCAGCGTGGGTGCAGGCAATGTACTTCGGGACATTATCGATTCCGGTCAATTTCCCGTGATCCGTCTCACCAAAATATTCCGTCAGGCCCAGGAGAGCCGGATTATTATGAATGCCCACCGGATCAATTCCGGGCAGGCCCCCGATCTATCCAACGGCGCCGGAACAGATTTTTTCTTTCTCCAAAAGGAAGAACCGGAAGCTGCTGCCGCCGAAATCGTCAGCCTGGTAAAGAAAAAGCTGCCGGCTTATTACGGAATCTCATCTTCCGCTATTCAGGTATTAACCCCCATGCAAAGGGGCGGCACAGGCGCTGCCAGCCTGAACCTGGCGCTGCAGGAAGCGCTGAATCCCCAGGGCGAAGGCCTGTACCGGGGCGGCTTCTGTTTCCGCCCCGGAGACCGGGTCATGCAGATTAAAAATAATTACGATAAAGAAATCTTTAACGGCGACATCGGAACGGTTTCCTCCGTTGATTTGGGAAACCGCTCTCTTTCAGTTCTGTTTGACGATCACACTGTTGAATATGATATAACAGAACTGGACGAGCTGACGCTTGCCTACGCCACCACCATACACAAGGCCCAGGGGTCCGAGTATCCAATTGTTGTGATGCCCATCCTTATGAACCATTATGTGATGCTCCAGCGCAATCTGGTCTACACCGGCATTACGCGGGCAAAAAAAATTCTGGTGATTGTAGGCACCAAAAAAGCTCTTGCTTATGCGGTTCAAAATGTTACCGTCACGAAGCGAAACACTTTATTGAGAGAAAGATTGGAGGAAAACCATGTTTGGCAGAAAAACCAGGAAACCGGAAATGCCTCCCCTTGACCGGGAAAATCAACGCGCCATACTCCGGTGCAGTATCTGTACCGGAGAGCAGGTTGCCGGGCTGAAGGATATTCGAACGGGAAAATTTCAGGATGTGATGCTCATAAAGAGCAGAGATGATCTGAATTTCTTCATGGAGTATTATGGCCTGGATTCTGTTCCCCGGGAGTATTGAAATCGCTGAAATATATTCCGGCAGGTATTTTCATACTTTAATATATTTTTGATTTTTGCTGTTTGGTTTATCCGGTATGGTTTGCCGTATCATATTTTCTGCAAGCATAGGCCTTATAATACATTTTCGAAAATATTCTGACGTTTTAATATTGCAAAAATCCTGCATTTCTTTACGGCTTCTTGGAGAAGAACAAAATTCTAAAAGAGCTGATAATTTATCAACCGACAATTTTACTTGCGTACTTACTTGCGTACTTACTTGCGTACTTACTTGCGCATCAAGATAATAGTCCACACCAACAGTGGCTGTTGCAGATTCCTTTAGCGGAATAATCGTACGAAAGATATCACCTTCCCTAAATTCCGGTTCCATATCAGAATACAATTTTGTGTATTTGTACGTATTCCTCATGCCGGACCCAAGCTCATCAGCAAGGCCGATTTCTCGGAAAATTTTTGAAATTGCCGGATTTTTTGGAAATGGTTCGAATGTTGCAAGATTCAAATTGCCATGTCCATGAGCACGATTACTGTTTTCCGTTATCATGCGATCTTTTTCAATAATTAATTTTGCGATCGCATCTGTTTTATGATGCGCTAATACAGATAAAATTAAATTATCTGTTCCAAATAGAAGTATTGCTGCAAGCGTAATCCCCTCCTGGCCATTAGCCGTATCTGTGAGAATTAATCCAGCACTTCGCAAAACCTCTTCGTCATTCATGCCAAACCAAGGGTGCCCGTCTGCCCGTGCTTTTGCCATTTCACGGACACGATCTATCAAATCATGTCGAAGATCATTTACAGAAAATACAGGAAACACCCTATTGACATAATAGGTATTCTGTTTCCTGGCATAAAGCTGATATACCAGGCTTTCATTATTCGTAATATCGATATCTGCTTCATGATTTCTATCATATATACGCCCACGGCAACGGCATACACAGGAACTTATCGGAACATGAGCATAAAGAATAGTTTTTTCGTTCCATTGATATTCCCGCAGAGAAATGTACAATGGTGGATAAAATTTACTCTCATTATTTACAGTAGTGACAAAATCCTTTTTCATACGCTCAACACAGTCCGACTGAACACCAAGAACTGTACCATTATCCTTTACACCCAAAAAAATATGCCCGCCGTCACGATTAGAAAAAGAACAAACAGTGTCATATACGTCTTTCGTAATATCTGTGGAAGATTTCTTGAATTCCACCATATGATTTTCACCTTGTTCAATTAATTCTGCAAGCTCTAACGGCAGTTCCATCTCATGTTTCCTTTCTGCAATTTGCTAAAATCGTCCAAAACGGCGCATCAGAAAATCCTAAATTTAATTCACCTATTGATTTCATCTGTTCACCTCTCCCCTCTGATCTTTTCCCTCGTCCACTGGTCGATCTGTCCTTTCAACTCCTTGAAATACGCAGAAAATTCCACTTCTTCCTTCCCGTATACCAGCTGCAGCTCATATTCCAGGGGAAGCCAGGTGGAAATATCAGATTCATTATGAGAAATAACTGCCTCCAGCTTATCCAGAGCCTTATAGATTCTGGCCTCCTTAGACTCAAGAGCCTTCATTTCCTCCAAAAGCGCCTGCCACTCTTCTCTCTGGCGCAGAGGAAATCCCTTTACCCACTCATCAAAAAATTGTTCCTCCGCCTTTTCATCCGTCCCCTTCTTTTCAAAGGTGGGGATATCTCCCGTAAACGCTTCACCCAGGTCGTGGATCAAACACATGCGAATCACCTTATTCATGTCCGCCCCGGCAAATTCCTCTTCTCCGGACAGCAGCATGGCCATTAGTGCAATCCGCCAGCTGTGGTCTGCAATGCTTTCCTTCCTCCCCGGCTCCGTATAGCAATGTCTGGTATTGGTCTTTAAGGACGCCGCCACCGACAATATTTTCAGCAATTCCTCCGGATTCATTCTCTCACTCCTCCAAATACTCGCTCCTGCTCTTGTTCACGAAAAAGGCAATTCCAAAAGCGCCCATCCCCAGAATTAAAATCAGCATTACCACAAGAACTCCGTTATTGCCTGCACTCTGGTTCAAGAGACTCCCGTCCTCCCCGTTTTTCCCTGACTCCACTGATGCGGAAATCGCTTCCGTCGATTCCATTTCCCCGGAAGCATCCACCTCCTCCGACGGATCTGACAATCCGGGGGATTCGGATGACCCTTCCGGCTGTGTATCAGAAGCCTCGGAGCCGGAGCTTCCCTCAGGATCAAGGTTTTCCTTCGGATCAGAGTTTTCCTCCGCCTCCGACACTGTCACTATGCAGGTTCCGCTCTCTGCCTGTACACTCTCCGGTCCCACTGTCGTAGTTACCACCAGCTTATATTCGCCGGCGTCCTGCAGTGCGGCAGACATAATTTCCAGTATTTTTTCTGTATGGCCCTCCAGCGGCACGCCATCCTTGTACCACTGATAAGTATGAATGCCTACAGACTGCTCCAAAAGCGGAACGATGACCAGCGCTTCGCCTTCCGACACAGTCAATTCACTTTGTAATAAAGTAACCTCCACCGGCGCAAGCTCCGCTGCCTGCACCTTATTCCCCTGAAAAAATATTCCCGCCCACAGCATGAAAATCATCGTCAGCGAAAAAATAATCGCTCTGTCCCGCTCCATAGCTTCTCCCTCTGTTGCATTTTTCTAGAAAAAAATACAAATACTCCCACGATGATAGTATCACGCATATTCCTGCTTCGTCAAGAAAAAAGCTACGACAAGTTATTCTCCCTTTTGATTCCGCACCTGCGCAGACAGTTTCCCAATTCGGTAATGCAGAGAAGTGTGGCAGTCAAAAACACGCCTGGAATCAAAATGATCCACCAGGCTCTGGCTGACAGCGCTTTTTCCGACAGAGAAAGCATACTGCCCCAGGAAATTACCTCCAGCGGCAGGCCAATCCCCATAAAGCTCAGCGTGGATTCTGCTGCAATGGCACTGCGGATGTTCATGACTGCCATGAACATAATCGACGGCAGAAAATTCGGCGCCAGGTGTTTCCAAAGAATATGAAAAAATCCTCCCCCCATACATCTTGCAGCGATCACATGCTCATTTCCCCGGATCTGTCTTACCTCCGTCCGAATCACCTTGGCCATACTGGTCCAGCCGGTAATCCCAATCACAAATGAAATACTGGCCACGCTGGCCGGACCCAGCACTGCCTGAATCAAAATAATAATTAACAGCCCGGGGACGCTGATCATAATCTCCACGAAACGCATGAGCAGCTCATCCAGCCAGGCCGGGGCACATCCGCTGAAAGCGCCGAAGCAGACGGCAATACCTGTGGAAAGCAGGGTGGAAAAAATCCCGATAAAAAGAGAGGCTCTGCCGCCGTACCAAATCATGGAAAAAATATCCCTGCCCATGGTGTCTGTACCGAAAAGAAACTCCCTGCCCGGGGGAACACTGCAATTGTACAGATCAAGATAAGCAGGATCCTTAGTCATGAACCATTCACAGGTCATGCAGCCCGTAAAAATCACAATCAGAAATACGATAGAAAAAATTGGTTTTCCGGAGTACCATTTTCTCTTTCTTTCCGGCGGTCTCTGGGGAAGCGGGCGGATGCCCACAACCCTGAACAAACGATTTTCCATCATGTTTTATTCACCTCCCGATCTGCTGACACATCCCCGGACCGAATCCGTGGGTCGATACGCTCATTGATCAGCTGGGCAGCCATACTGCACAGAATCACCAGAATGCCTGACAGAATGCACAGCAGCATCAGAAGATTATAATCCTTGTATCGGGCGCTTTCATAAGAAAGCGTACCGATGCCGGGATAGGAAAATACCATCTCCACAATATAAGTCCCTCCCAGTACATGGGGAACAGAAATTGCCATGATGCTTAAATAGGACGGGATGGCATTGCGCAGACAATGTCTGAACATGACGCTTCGCTTATTGAGCCCCTTGGACCTGGCCAGCAGAACATAATCCGCCCGGACCTCCTCCAAAATTCTGTTTCTAACCATGTATGCGTAATACCATAAATGACTGATTACCACAACAGACAAGGGGAGTATCAGATGAACAATCCGGTCCCATAGATCCCCGTTTTTTCCTATAGAGTATGCACCGGAGCTGGGAAGCCAACTCAGTCTCAGGGCAAACACCAGGATCAGCACCAGCGCCAGCCAAAACTCAGGAATACAGCTGATAATCGTTCCAAGCTTACAAATTACCCTGTCCATCCACCCATCCTCACGCCAGGCACACAGAATCCCCAACAGCAGAGAAAACACAAAAATCAGCACAAATCCGGTTCCTCCCAGAATCAGTGTATTACCCAGCCTGCTTCGAATCACCTCCGCGGCATCCATTTTATACTTGTAGGAAATTCCAAAATCACCGTGGAGCGCGTTGTTCAGCCAGCGGACATATTGAACATGGATGGGATCGTTCAGCCCCAACTTCTCCTCCGCCCACTGCCTTTCCTCCGGACTCATTTTTTCCACACGATCACCAAAGTATGATATCAACGGATCGCCGGGCGCCAGTCGGGATACATAGAAAACGATCACAGACAACAGAAATATACTGAAGACAAAAAGCATCAGCTTTTTCATCTGTCAAAACACCCCTTTCACATTTGCAGACCTGGAAAATGATCCTTCTTTTTACCCTTTTTTCCGAAGCACGAAATGTCCGGGACTAATCTCCACCGATTCTCCTTCCAGAGAAAACTCTTCTTCCCGCAGCTCCGCCGGCTTCCGGGCCCGTTCTCTTCCGGGATCAGGGATGGGGATCGCCGAAAGCAGGGCCTGGGTATAGGGATGCCCGGGATGGGAAAATACCTCCTCCACGGTCCCTGACTCCACCAGTCTTCCCTTGTACATAACTCCCACACGGTCACATAAAAACTCCACCATGGCCAGATCATGGGCGATAAATAAAAAGGTAAAGCCGTGCTCCTGCTGAAGATGCTTGAATAAATTAACGATCTGTGCCTGAATGGATACATCCAGTGATGCAATGGGCTCGTCCGCAGCCAAAAATTCCGGCTCCATGGTCAAAGCCCGGGCAATTGCCACCCGCTGACGCTGGCCTCCGGACAATTCCGAAGGGTATTTGTCCAGATAGCACGGATCTAACCCTACATAATGCATCTGAAACTCGGCCTCCGCCCGAAAGGACCCTCGGGGTGGCTTCCTGTGCCCCAGCTTCATAGGCTCTGCAATAATATCCCACACCTTCATCCGTTGATTCAGACTGGAGGCGGAATCCTGAAAAATCAGCTGCCGGCATGTCTGAAGCATTTTCCTGTTGGCCCGAAACTGCCGGGGATCGCAGGTATCGATTCCCTTATACAGAATCCGTCCTTTCCGGGGCCTGTAAATATTCATTATACATCTGGCAACCGTGGACTTGCCGGAACCGGACTCGCCCACCAGTCCAAAAATCTCTCCCCGGCGGATTTGAAAAGAAACGTCCTCCACTGCCCTGACCGCCCTTCCTTTTCCCAGAGAATACATATGAGACAAGTGCTGTACCTCCAGAAGCACCTCCTGGGGCTTCCCTGCATCGGCAGTCTGAACATCCCTGTTTTTTCCGGCCTCCTTTTTCCCGCTCTGACAGCCGGAATTCTCCAAATCCAAATGACCGCATCCGCCCTGACCAGATATCTGCTTCCGTATGGATTCGGCACGCTCATCCAAAAGCCATGTGGCGGCATAATGGGAATCTGTGACCCGGAACATGGGAGGCGCCTCTTCATAATCCACATCCAGGGCGTTTACATTCCGCCAGGCAAAGGCATCTCCCCCGGGCGGATCAAGTAAGGCCGGCGGCATACCCGGAATTGTATACAAGGTATCTCTTCCTCTGGAAAATGCAGGAAGAGACCGCATAAGTGCCTGGGTATATGGATGGCGTGGATCATAAAATATCTCCTCTGCCGTACCGATCTCCACGATCCTGCCCGCATACATCACAGCCACCCGATCCGCCGCCCGCGCCACCACTCCCAGATCATGTGTCACAAAAATCGTGGCAGTTCTCAGCTTTCGCTGTATCTCCCGAAACAGCTCCAAAATCTGGGCCTGAATGGTCACATCCAGTGCCGTAGTTGGTTCATCCGCAAACAAAATCCGTGGATTCCCTGCCAAAGCCACAGCCAGCACGCAGCGCTGGCGCATCCCTCCGGAAAGGTGATGGGGATAAAGCTTTCTGTACGCCTCCGGACGGTCCAACCCTGCAAGAGCTATCAGCTCCATGACCCTCGCCTCTAAAGCAGCCCCTGATATCCTGCGCTCGTGAGACCTTACAGCCTCCCCGATCTGCGCACCTATGGACATAGCCGGATTCAAAGAGGTCATGGGATCCTGAAATACCATGGAAAATAGCTTTCCTCGGAGCCTGCACATGTCCCGCTCCCTGTAATTCGTAATGTCTGCGCCGTCTGCAAAAATATTTCCTGCCTTGATCTTTGCCGCAGAGGGCAGAAGCTTCATGATGCTTTTACATAAAACACTCTTCCCACAGCCCGACTCCCCCACCAGGGCCAGCACCTCCCCCTCTTTCAGGGAAAGGCTCACATCCCTCACCGCCTGCACTTCTCCCTCAGGAGTAAAAAAACTGACAGATAAATTTTTAATTTCCAGTAATCCAGACATACTTTATCCTCGCATGCAGGGCGGCCCCGGCAGCCCAGATCCTCCTTCTATTCGGAGATGGTCCACTCATGAACATTCCAGAAAATGCCTACGCCATGGTGCCCCATAACCGTATCAGCAGCGATTCCCTGAATGGACGATTTTGCCACATAATTGGCATCGATGTAGCAGATAAAGGCATAGGCCGGATCCTTCGCCAGTTCTTCCTGAAATTTATCATAATATTCCTTTCGCTCCACAGGATCCTCCGACTGGCGGGCCAGTGTCAGGTACTCATCCACCCTTTCATTGGAATAGCCGGAATAATTGGCCCCCTTATCCGTGCCGAACACCTTATAGGTGTGATCGTCCGCATCAAAAGGACTCCCCCAGCCGATAAGGCATGCCATCTGTCCGCCCCAGTCCATCTGTGCAGGAATATCCACCGTACAGTGAATGCCTGCCTCCCGAAGCTGCTGTGCCGCTGCCTGTGCAATATCGATCCGGTCCTGTTCTCCGGCCATGACGCTGATCACAAACCCGATCTCTTCTCCATCTCTCTCATAATAGCCCTCCGCCCCCATGGTACAGCCGGCCATCTCCAGAATCTCCCTTGCCTTTTCCGGATTATAATCGTAGTGTTCCACATTTTCATTGTTGTACACGTTTCTCTGCAGGGGGCCATACGCGGCCATTCCCTGGCCCAGAAGCACGGAATCAATAATAGCCTGCCGATCAATAGCATAGCAGACAGCAGGAATAATATCCCTGTTTTTGCTCCAATATTCATTCCAGAAGTTAAAAAGAATGCCCCGGTAGTCTGCTGTAGTCATATCATAGCAGACAAATTCCTCTTTTCCGGCAAAATTCTGCGCATTCCTGGGATCCAGAAGGGCCAGGTCCAGCTCTCCCGATTCCAGCTGAATAGCCTGTGCGTTGTCGTCCCCGGTGATTTTAAAAATAATTCTGTCAATTTGGGGACATCCCAGGTAATAATCCTGATTTTTTATCATGACAATCGACTGTCCCACATCCCAGCTTTCCAGTTTGTAGGGTCCCGTTCCCACAGGATTCCGGAAAAAATCGGATTCCTGCATATCCTCACCCTCCAGCAGATGCCGGGGCAGGACCGCCATAGTCATATACTCCAGAAAGGCCACATTCGGTTCGGAGAGCCGGAAAGCAATGGTTTTTTCGTCAATCACCCTGATCTCCTCCACATCCTCATAATTGGGAGCGTTTTCGGAGCCGTTATCAGGATCCATAATGGCCTCTATGGTAAATTTTACGTCTTCGGCGGTAAAGGCTTCCCCGTCATGCCATTTGATACCATCCCGAATATAAAAGGTATAGGTGCAGGAGGCCTCGTCATACTCCCACCTTTCCGCCAGTCCGGGAACAATCTGGTTCTCACCGTCATGTGCGGTAAGCCCGTTGAAGAGCAGAAGGTTGATTTCGCAGTGCTCGTCCATGGCAGGATTGATACGGGTATAGTCTCCGCTTCCATAGACAAGAGTGACCGCATCCCCATTCTCTTTCCCTGCTTCAACATCCCCGGGGGACTCCTTGGGACTGCCGCAGGCTGTCAGTAAAAACGCCAAAATCAATATGAAAAAAATATTTCGCATCTTCATTCTATCTCCTCCCGGATCTCTCGAATAGAGACCCCTTTTTCCCGGGCAATCCGGGAAAGATCGTCATATTCATATTTCTTTTTGGTAACCCCATAGCCTGAGGAAACCTTTCTGCGGATATCCCCATACGGTGTATGGACCGTTTCCATAAATCGGTCAAGCTTATACCGCCTGCTGACGCTTTCCCGCACTCCGATGGTGGTGGTATGCCGGAAGATCAGATGAAGCATTTCGTCCCGGTCCTCCTCCCTGCACATGACACAGAGCAGAGTTCCCGGCCTGGATTTTTTCATCCCCACAGGCACGGTATACACCTCCAGCGCCCCTGCCGAAAGCAGCTCTTCCATAGCAAAACCAATAGCTTCCCCTGTCATATCATCTATATTGCAGGAGAGCTCCGCCACCTGATCCCCTCCATTTTCCGTCTCTCCAAGCAGCGCCCGGACACAGTTTGCCCGTTCAAAATCCTTTTTTCCCATGCCGCAGCCCAGGGATCGGACCCTCATCACCGGCATATCCCCAAAGCTGTCTGCAAAATGCTTCAGCAGTGCGGCTCCGGTAGGAGTACAAAGCTCTCCCTTTACCCCGCCCCCATAGATGGGAATATCCTTGAGAAGATATGCCGTGGCAGGGGCGGGAACCGGAAGAATACCATGAGCGCATTTTACCTGGCCGCTTCCCACATGAACCGGAGACGCCACGATTCGATCCGGGGCCAGTCGGTTCATCAGCATACAGACCGCTGTCACATCGGCCACCGCATCCATATCCCCCACCTCATGAAAGTGAATCTGGGAAACAGGCACACCGTGTACATGACTTTCCGCTTCTGCAATCAGGCCGTAAACCGCAAGAATATCTTTCTTTATTTTGGAGGACAACGGCAGATTCCCGATGATATCCTCCACATGGTGCATGCTGCTGTGATGGTGATGAGGTTCTTCCTCTGTTTCTTCCTCTCCATGAATCTTTACTGTAATATGCGTGCCCAGAATCCCGCATTTGTTCATGGCCTCCCGCTCCACCTTTACCCCGGGAATGCCGAGGGCGTTTAACTCATCCAAAAAACTCTGAGGGTCCGGCAAAAGCTCCAGCAGAGCCGCTGTCAGCATATCACCTGCCGCGCCCATACCGCAGTCTAAATACAATGTTTTCATAATCTTTATCCTTTCTGGTTTTATTAAAATCAGGGGCTGGCTGAACTGTTATCCTATATGGTTGATCATGCCTGCCAGGTATCCCGCTCCGAAGCCATTGTCAATATTCACCACCGAAACGCCGCTGGCGCAGGAATTGAGCATGGACAGAAGCGCAGAAACGCCCCCGAAGGACGCGCCGTATCCCACGCTGGTGGGCACTGCAATGACAGGGCAGTCCGCAAGCCCTCCGATAACACTGGCAAGAGCTCCTTCCATCCCCGCTATGGCAATAATAACTGCAGCGCTCATAATTTCATCCATGTGAGACAGCAGACGGTGCAGCCCCGCAACTCCCACGTCATACAGGCGTACTACCTCATTCCCGTGAATCTGCGCTGTCAGCGCAGCCTCCTCAGCCACCGGTATGTCGGAGGTACCTCCTGTGGCCACCACAATTCTTCCGATTCCGTCGGGCTCAGGGAAACCTCCGATAATTCCGATTTTAGCATTTTCCCGGTAATCCATTTCCTGTACTTTGGAAAGATGCCCTGCGGCCTCCGGGTCAAGGCGCGTGATGAGTATCCTTTCAACATGGTTTTTCTGCATGGTCTCAATAATACCTGCCATCTGCTCCCAGGTTTTCCCCGCCCCGTAGATCACCTCGGCAGCGCCCTGACGAATGCCCCGATGCAGGTCCACCTTGGCATAACCAATATCCTCAAAGGGCTGCTTTTTGATAGCCAGCAATGCGTCATCCACGGAAAGCTCTCCGTTTTTTAAAGCTTCCAATGTTCTTCTGATTTCATTATTCAAATTCATGCCTCCCATCTCTTAAACCATTCCGTCTCTTTGTTCAATCTCTCGTTTCCAGATCCAACAAGACCATACTATAATACTTTTTCAGCTCTGCAGCAATTTTTTCCCGGTATTCCAAAACCTTTCTCAGCTGTGCCTCAGGAAGCTGCAATCTGGCTCCATCGCCCATTCTGCGTACTCTAAAATCCGTAAACCCGAGAGAAAAAAGATAATCCTCCGCATTTTCCGCAGCCGCCAGCTTCTCGGCGGTGATCCTTTCTCCGACAGGTATTCTGGTAGCCAGGCACGCATAAGCCGGCTTATTCCAGGTAAAAAGCCCCGCCTCCCGGGACAGCCTGCGGACTTCTTCCTTTGTAATTCCGCATTCCCGCAGAGGCGACCTTACCGCCAGTTCACGCAGCGCACGCATGCCGGGCCGGTCTCCCTCTTCATCTGAGGCGTTGGTTCCGTCCAGCACTACTGTAAATCCATCCTCCCGGGCCGCCTTTGCTATGGTTTCAAAGATTGCCTTTTTACAATGATAGCAGCGATCACCGGGATTTTCCGCGATCACCTGATTTTCCAGAATGGGAATCTCAATGATCTTCATGGACACCCTCAGCTCCTCTGCCAGCTTCCTGGCATCCTCCAGCTCAAACTGAGGCTGAAAGAGGGTCTTTACATAATAAGCCCTGACCTCAGCGCCATAATGGGCAGCGGCATACAGTAGATACGCCGAATCCACACCGCCGGAAAAGGCCAGCGCCACCTTGGAATTTTGTTGAAAAAACGTTTTTAAATTCATCTGTTAACTCCTTATCGATCAATTCAACACAAAAAGCCATACGCCTCCCTTCCGGGAAGAACGTATGACTTCATGTCCATACCTGCATACCAAACAAAATGAAATACCCCTCTGCAGACAGCGGGGTATATGACCCTCGCGGGAATACATCCGTGACAACCGGGCTGCTGCCGCAAAAACAGCCCGATAAAGGAACTTCAGCTCCTGCTGCGGCTTCCTGCCGCTTATTTCAAATAACATTGGAGATATCTGTATTGTACGAATTTCTCCTGCAATTGTCAAGCGTCCTATAATCGAGCGTCCTATAATCCTATAAAATCATGGTTACTTTTCACGGCTTCGCCGTTCAAAGCAACATGATGCACACAAAATGAGCAAAAAACGCTCATTTTGGCGCGTGCTGTCTCAGGTTTTTGTGCAAACAGCGCACAAAAACACCTCGCGGCCCCTACCCGTGAAAAGCAACAAATCATGGACATTAGAAGCCTTACTGTGATACACTGTCAGTATATGGATTTTACAGTAACCGCATACGTAGATCGGGGGAATCCAAATGGAATTTGTCAGCATCCTGGATATGGAAGAAAGTCCGGAAAAGGAAAAACCACGGCAGAGTTTTCTGCTGGATCTGAATCTTTATCAGATTTTCGAAAAGATCAATCTTTATTGGGGAGAAAATCTTACCTCCATGTACTGCTATCTTCCCGCCGGCCCGCTGTGTGAGGATTACCGAAGAGAAGTTTATGCGGACATCCGGCAGGAAGCACTCTATTCTATACTATGCGGCCTCCTGGATCAAATGAAGGACCGCAGAGAGATCTTCACCAAAAAGTCTGAGGTCACCCTGGAGCTTCAAAAGCAGGTCTGGCATCTTCAGGAAACCGCCTGCTACTGCGGCGCATTCCGCCGGCTGGCACGGGAACTGGAGGCACTTCCCTTAAAGTCAAAGGGGATGCTGGCCTTCCGGACATATCTTCAAAATTATGTGGACAGCGGACGGTTTCGGGATATGGAGGAACGGTCTGCACGATTATTGGAAAAGATGGCCGGTTTTCGAATGAAGCTGATCTATGAAAATGATCGGATAACGGTTCTGGCGGAAGAAACGCAGGGTAACTATGAGCGCTTCCTGCAGGACTGCTTTCCGGGACAGAACCGGCAGATGAGAAGCCCCTTTCGGTCTGACGCAGGCCTCACCGAGCTGGAGCAGGAGCTGGTCAAGGCCTTTCAAAAGCAAAGCCCCGATTTCTTTTGGGAGACGGAGGATTTTTATAAAAGCTATCAGGAATACGCGGAGGATACTCTGATCCGATTTTCTTCGGAGATCCGATACTATCTGGCTTTTTATCGTTTCCAGCAGAAAATGCAGGAAAAAGGCTTTTCCTTTGCAGCGCCTTCCCTGGATGAAGACCGGGATCTGTACGCCCGGGGGCTGTACGACCTGGCTCTGGCCTGTTCCCGGGGATCAGGACCGGAGCAAATTGTCAGCAACGATATGTACTTTGGATCCAAGGAAAGTTTTTTTGTTCTGACCGGGCCCAATCAGGGAGGAAAAACCACCTTTGCCAGAAGCCTTGGTCAGCTGGTTTATTTTACGAAAATGGGGCTGGACGTACCGGCATCCTGCGCCAATGTACATCGCTTTTCCCGGATTCTCACCCACTTTTCCGTGGAGGAAAGCGCGGACACCGGACGGGGCAGACTGAAGGAGGAATTGACCCGGCTGGCTCCTATGATGAGGGCAAAACCCGATACGGAAACTCCTTCCTTTGTGGTTATCAACGAGCTTTTTACCACCGCCGCCAACTATGACGCCTGTATAATGGGCCGCAGAGTACTGGAGCACTTTATCTCCACAGGATGCAGAGGAATTTATGTAACCCATCTGACACAGCTCTGCCAGGCGCATCCCCAGGTTGTAAGCCTTCGTGCCCTGGCGGACGAGCAGGGAAAACGCACCTTCCGGATCCGCCGCAGTACGGCAGAAGGAACCGCCGGAGCCGACAGACTGGCAGAAAAGCACCATCTGACCTATCGGCAGTTAAAGGAGAGACTTTCATGAAAGCCTGTTTACTATATTCCCAAAAGGAATGGGAGAATACTTCCCGCTATTTTGACGAAAAAGCTATTGTAAAGGATCTCGGACTGAATACGCTTTTCCTGTCCGCGGCAAAGGAAATTCAATGGGAGGACGGAAAAATCAGCCTTATCCGGGAACCGGATCCCTTTCTTGAGGATACCATGAAAAAAGTAATGCTGGTTCCTCTAAGGGAAGCGGAAGAAATTCTGTATCGACAGGAGATCCTGCGAGATTGTCTGGAGCAGGAAACCTTTATCTGCAGGCTTTACGATCTGACCTCCCACATTCTGGGGGAGTGGAATAAGCTGGGCAGGAGGTCAGGCGCAGGCACGGGAAATTACAACTCTCCCGGAAGCCTGATTTCGGAAATTTATGTGCTGCAACTGTTTGTATCCGGTCTGAAGCAGTTGAAAGAACTGCTGGATGAGCATAAGGAGAATCTCCGCTCCCATGGCCTCCAATGCCTCCATGAAAGACTCTGCAGTGAATTTCCGCCCCGGCTGGAAAAAGACCTGGAACGGATCCTGGAGGATGTGGTCTTTTATGCGGACACCCGGGAGACCGAACCCGATGAACCCGGAAACAGGGGGCTTGTGGATAAACCACGTCTGGTCATGGGCTGTGTGATCGGCCAGGGGCTGAAGCTGGAGGATTTTCGGCTGGAGGAGGTGGTAACGGAGTCCAGAAAGAATCGGCGTACCGGCAGTATTCTGGCCCGGGCCCAGGATTATCTGAATCTCCGGTCAAAAAATATTTTTTCAGTGCGGACGGACACCGCTCTTCCGGATCAGATAAAACAGTTGGAATTTGAAGCGGTCCGGCATATCGTTTCCTGCTCCAAATCTTTTGTCAGCGCATTTGCCGGCTTTTGGGATCAGCTGCACTTTCAGACGGCCTTTTACCGCGGAGCCGTGAATTTAAAGCATTTTATGGATCGATTTTACATCAAAAGCACTTTCCCGGTTCCCGGAAGCCGCCGGACCCTGCACTTCCGGGAATTGCAGGAGGTAGTCATGGGACTGGAGCAGCATATGGCGCCGGTAGGAAATACCTGCGATCTGGACGAAAAAACGCTGCTGCTGGTAACCGGAGCCAATCAGGGCGGAAAATCTACCTTTTTAAGGAGCATCGGCATCGCCCAGGTTATGCTGCAATGCGGCCTGTTCGCGGCGGCGGAAAGCTTTGAAAGCGGCATTTTCCCGTCTCTTTTCACTCATTTTACCAGACGGGAGGACAGCGCCATGAACAGCGGGCGGCTGGATGAGGAGCTGGGGCGTATGAGCCAGATCATCGATCATCTGGAGGATCCTTCCATGGTCCTTTTAAACGAGTCCTTTGCCTCCACAACGGAAAAGGAGGGGTCCGCCATTGCTTATGATATTGTCCGGGCTCTTGCAGAGGCGGATATCAAGGTTCTGATGGTCACTCATCTGCTCTCCTTTGCTCAAAGGGTGCAGGATGAATTGCAGGGTCCGGAATGCCCCACAGCGTTTTTGAGCGCCCAGCGCATAGAACTGCAGGGCCGCATGCAGCGCACCTATAAGATGATTCCCCACGAACCGGAGCTGACCAGCTTTGGACTCGAGCTGTATGATGAGATCATATCGCCATAGCTGCAGCCATATCAGGGAAACCGCATAGCTTCCCAGATGCTCTTTCAGAAGCTCTTTTTCTATAAAGCTTTTGTTCCGAAGCCTCATGAACTTCTCCCTCCGGGAAAGGAAAGCGCCCTTTTGCGATATTCTCCCGGAGACATGTGCATCATTCTGCGGAAAACCTGATTAAAATACTTCATATTTTCATAACCCGCACTTGCAGCGATTTCCCGGATGCTTTTATCGCTTCCCACAATCTGCTCGCAACTTTTTTCCACCCGGATTCTCTGGATATACTCCAAGACAGTCATGCCTGTTTCCTGATGAAATTTTCTGCTGATATACTGACTGCTGTAATGATGTTCACGACAAAACTTCTCCAACAGGCCATGCTCCCTATAATGCATGCCAAAAAACTGTATGGCCCACAGCACGGCATCACTCTGCCGGGTCTGCTCTCTCTTCTTCGTGTCCTGATCGATAATTCTGCGCATGGTCAGGATCAGAATCTCCATCAGGCGGCTTCTGAAAATCTCCGTATAGCCGATCTGCCTTTCTTCATATTCTTTCTGCAGACCCAAAAGAAGACCCAGCACCCTTCCGTCATCATCGTGAAACACTCTGTCCACCGGTGTCCGTACCCGGCTGAAATAACGCCTGTAATATCGGATAAAGCATACCTGAAGCAATTCGTCAAATGCTTTGCAGCCCTCAAGGGTATCGTCTATGATTTCCGGAAGAAACAAACAATTAATCAGGGTCAGATCCCTGCTGTTTTGATAGCCGTGGGAAGTACCGTAATCAACAATAAAATAATCCCCCTGCTCGATGCTTTCCCGCTTTCCGTTCAGAATGTGCTGTGCACTTCCTTCGAGAACATATGCCAGTTCAAAAAAATGGTGGCTGTGAGGCTCCATATCCGGCTGTTGATAAGGCTTAACCACCATCTTATCCCTGATTTGATCCGTATTTTCCTGCAGCTCCAATATGTACCCTTTTTTCATCAGGTCATATTCACCCCCTGTTCGGGTCAATAATGGTTCTTTTTTTACATAGTATCATCTGTTATTCTTATAGTCAACAGCAGAATATTTTAACGTATTCAATTTTAACGGAGGTAATCGACTATGGAGACTATGGAATGGAAAGCAAAATGGGTGGCTCCGGAAACGGAGACCGGAGATACCGCCCCGATGTTTTCAACCGATTTTTCTTTGTCACAAAAGGTACGGAAGGCTGTCCTGCACATCACGGCCCTCGGGGTCTATGAAGCCAGGATCAATAACCGCCGGGTGGGCGAATTTATTCTGGCGCCGGGCTGGACGGCATATCCTGAGAGACTGCAGTACCAAACCTACGATGTGACAGACCTGCTGAAGGAATCTAATGAGCTGCAGGTGCTGGTGGGCAGAGGCTGGTATCGGAGCCGGATGCCCGGCTGGAAGTCCTCTGATTACATGAAGCTTCTCCAGACCAATCCTTCCGCTCTTCTGGCTCAGCTGGAAATCACCCTTGAGGATGGCTCTGTACAGACCATTGTAACCGACGAAAACTGGTTTGCGGCGGAAAGCTCTGTACGCTTTTCCGAAATATACGACGGGGAAATATACGACGCATCCATGGATGCCTGTCCGAAAGCGGCAGTTCGGTGCGTTGACGGCCCCTCTCACACTCTGATCCCCCAGCAGGGAGAAGAGATCCGGGAGCAGGAGCGGATCCTTCCGGCCTCCGTCTTTGTGACACCCAAAGGGGAGACTGTCATCGATTTTGGCCAGAATCTCACCGGGTATGTGGAAATTTCCCTTACTGCCCAAAAGGGTCAGGTGGTGGATCTTTCCTTTGCGGAGGTTATGGATAAGGAGGGCAATTTCTACACAGGAAATTATCGCAGCGCCAAATGTCAATATCACTACACCTGCTGCGACGGTTTCCAGACCTACAAGCCGCATCTTACTTTTTACGGCTTCCGTTACATACGGGTAAACGAATTCCCCGGAGGCATCGGGCAGATGGATCCCGCCTGCTTTACCGCCGTGGTGCTTCACTCCGAAATGAAACGGACAGGCTGGCTTCGCTCTTCCGATTCGATGCTGAACCACCTGTTTGAAAATATTATCTGGGGACAAAAGGGTAATTTTGTAGATGTTCCCACTGACTGTCCCCAGAGAGATGAGCGTCTGGGCTGGACCGGTGACGCACAGGTATTTATCCGCACTGCATGCCTTAATTATGACTGTGAAAAATTCTTTACAAAATGGCTGGCAGATATGGCGGCGCAGCAGGGTGAAAATGGACTCATCGGCCATGTAATTCCCGATGTACTGCAGGAGCCTCACGCCAGCGCCGCCTGGGGAGACGCCGCCGTAATCTGCCCCTGGGAAATTTATCTGGCCTACGGAAATCCTGATATTCTGAAGGCACAATATACCTGTATGAAAAAATGGGTCGGCTATATTACCGAGACCACCACGACTCCGAACCTGTGGACCGGCGGTACTCATTACGGAGACTGGCTGGGTCTGGACGCTCCCTCCGGAAGCTACAAGGGATCCTCCCGGGAAGACTTTATCGCCTCGGCCTTTTACGCCTATTCCACGTCTCTGGTAATCAAAGCGGGCAAGGTGCTGGGTGAGGATGTTTCCTATTATACGGATCTCTATGACCGGATCGTGGCCGCTTTCCGGCAGACCTATCCTGTCTATGAGACCCAGACCGAGTGCATTTTAGCCGCACATTTTTCTCTGGCTCCTGACCCTCAGGCTGCGGCGGATCAGCTGGCTAAGATGGTGCAAAGCGCCGGAATCCAGATTAAGACAGGCTTCGTGGGAACCCCTTATATCCTCCATGTGCTGAGCAAATACGGCCATGCAGACCTGGCCTATTCCCTGCTGCTTCGGAAGGAATACCCTTCCTGGCTGTACCCTGTGACAAAGGGCGCTACCACCATCTGGGAGCACTGGGACGGCATTATGGAAAACGGTGATTTCTGGAGCGCTGATATGAATTCCTACAACCATTATGCATATGGTTCCGTAGCCGACTGGGTATATTCCGTAGCCGCCGGCATCTCTCCCATAGAGGAATTTCCCGGGTACGAGAGGGTGCAGATTGCACCTACGCCCGACTCCCGCCTGGACTGGCTGGAAGCTGTTCTTGACACGCGGCATGGAAGAATTTCCTCCAAATGGCAGAAGGAAGAAAATTCCTGGAGATATACGATCCATACTCCTGTGGCGGCACAGATTAAAATAGGTGATAAGCTTTATACTGTGGAAGCAGGCAGCTATGTATTTTACAGTGACAGATAATTATTCAAATAAGCTCCGGGATGCAGAACTCCCGGAGCATCTTGTAATTTTGAAAGAATGTTAAAATATACCTTGTTGACAGCCAAAAATTATAACTTTATTATGAAAAAATCACAGTTGCATACTGTACAAAAAATATATTAAGAAAAAGGAGCTCTTATCAATGAAGAAACAAAGAGGATTTTCCCTGGTAGAATTAATTATTTATGTCCTTCTTCTGGTTTTACTTGTTATGATAGTTCTTGCATTTATGAAGGTTATTTCATTTATAGTACCTTTGATTACCCTTGGTGTATATGCAGGTTTGTTTCTTCTGTTTTATTTATTGTTCATTCGATATTGATAATATTCTTCTGCTAACCCGCCTCCTTCATTCAGACTCTGCTCAAATGCTTATGATGCTGAAAGCGCTGTTTTCCGTCAAATGGTTTGCTCAGGCAAACAAAAAAATATCAGCCCATACCACCCAGGCGCAAAATGAGTTTTATGAGCTGAATCTTGGATTTCCCAAAAAATCCTTTCTATATCTGGCTTCCCTGAACAGTCTGATCGGAAACGACCAGGGCACAGCCTCAAGACCCTATCCGCTTCTGATCGGCTGCGGCCAATACGATATTCCCATGGAGCTGATTATCTTCGACGGTGCAGGACATTGTGTCAATATGGATGTGCCCCTAAAATTTAATGAGGAATTGGAAAAATTCTGGGCTGCGAAGTAACCTCAAAAACCCTGTATTCATGATCAAAATGATATCCCAGCTTTTCCGCCAGAGCCACCGACCACTTATTCTGTGCATCCCAACTGGGATACCAGCCCCGCTTCAGACACTCCAAAATCAGCTTCGCCCCGCAGATATAAGCCAGACCCTTCCTCCGGTGATCCTCCCTTGTGTCAATTTCAATTTCTATGCCCCCGATGTAACTGGAATAAGAAGACGCGCCGGAGACAGGTTCCCCGTCCTTCAAAATCACTGCCCCCAGCCCGATTTCATGATACATGGTGTAGTTATCATATTGGGATACCAAATCCCGGCACCAATTACTCTCCCGACACTGCCAGAAAAGCTCTTCGTTCATCATTTTCAGAGTGTATCCCTCCGGCAGTCCTGAGACCACAGTCTCAAGCTTTTCTCTGTCAAAAATATCTTGTTCCTTTTTTATGGCATATCTGACTGTCTCCGTTGCTTTTTCTCCGTAACAGTCCCGGATCAGCTCCTGCCAGCAATCATCCCGAAACGCCATAATCAGAAAGTCCTTTTTTCCCTGCTCCGGCCCGTATAAAACCAGCTCCCGGTTAGGCCTTCCTGCAAAAAAGCAAAAATCTCCCAGCAGCGCCATGGCTGAAGCCGGGCTTTCTGGGGAATCCACATAAATCTTTCCCATCACACCCTGCAGACATGACCATATTAAAGTTTCCTGCCACCCGTCAAACAATGGAGCCGCTTTTTCTATTGTGCTTTCTTTTGGATTTACCTCAAAAATCATATTCCATGCCCTTTTTTCTGCTGTAATAAACAAACCTTTGCCCTTAATATCAGCACATTGCTGCGGCCTGAATACCTGCAATTGCTCCATCGGCAACTGCTGTTGCCACCTGTCTCACTTTTTTCACACGGATATCTCCTGCCGCAAATACTCCCGGGATCTGGGTCTGCATGGAATCATCAACCGGAATATAGCCGCCCTCCAGCTTTAATTCTGTATACATCTGCGTATTCGGAACAATCCCCGCATATACAAATACCCCACACTCCGCATCCTTCACAATCTGCTTATTTCCTGTCTTATTATCAGTAAACTCAAGTTCCTCCACCGCTTCGCTGCCATAAACCGCGGTAAGGCTTGAATGTGCCATGATTTTTATATTATCATGCATAACTACTTTATCCTTGAATTCCTGTATACATGCAAGCTCATCTTCCACACATACAATAGTTACTCTTCCTGCTATTTCAGCCAGATAAAGAGCCTCCTTTACTGCCCCGTCTGCTCCGCCTATTACATAAACATTCTTTCCTTTATAATGCAATCCATCCTTTGGTGCATTTAGCCTGACCCCTTTCAGATTCTCCCCTGGAATGCCTAACACACGGCCTGAACCGCCATTTGCCAAAATTATGGTTTTAGATTCATAACTTTCTTTTTCCGTAACGACTTTCTTTATTTCTCCTTCAAGCCCTGTGGCTTCCACATTTTCATAACGAATCTCCACGCCGGCACCCAGCGCCTGCTCTTTCATTCGTTCAGCAAATGTCCTGCCGGATTCCTCCTGCACAATAGCTGTATAGTGCGTAACTGTAGAAACCGTTCCGATCAAACCACCCACCTGTTTCTTTTCCAGCACCAATACTTTTTTTCCTCTGCTTTTGCCATAAATAGCTGCGCTGATACCAGCTGGTCCTGCTCCAATAATAATCATGTCATACATTTCAAAATCCTCCCTGTCTTTTTCTGTTGAATTTTATGTTTTGGTTTTGCCTGGCTTATTTCTATATTTTAGCATTTTTTTTAATATCTTATCCATAGTATTTTGCAATACTGTAAGCCACGTTTTAAAAATTCCTTTTCCGCGTTGATTACTCATGTTACGCACGCAAAACCCGAGAATGCCTGCGCCAAAATGAGCGAATTTGGCTCATTTTGTGTGCATCATGTTGCTTTGAACGGCGAAGCCGTGAAAAGTAACTTACTCATTATAATATGTCCTCAAGAAATACGCAACTCACTACCATAATGACAAGTACCAATGAATATGCTATCATAGCTTCATGACCCATACTGCCGCACATAAAGGAATATGTTGGAAGTTCAAAGAACATTGCAGCAAAAACAAGATGATTTTGATTTTGTAAAAGGGTGAATAATCAGATATGGATGACAGACTATTTAAGATTTTGAAAAAAGTATATTACAAGAAAAAATATGAAAAAGATGAAAATGGATATCAGCACATAATCAAGAATGGAGATATATTTGATTGTGATACAAAAACAACCACATATGCACTGGATAATCTGTCTCATGAGGAATTGGATTATTTGCTTACCAGTGGATATCCAGTCAATGAAATTGCGGCATATTCTCATGACGAATGTGTGCTGGGATACAAAAAAATTCTGCGCCGTTCCAATCTGACTTTAGAGAATCTCCTGGCCGCTTATTTGTGTGGATTTTCAAGTTTTCCAAGAGGGAGGCAACCCATTCTAAGTTATTTGTTTGCAAAGGTGGTTCCTGAACATACCTTTACCCCATTTGAAAAAGGCGGAGATATTTGTGCATTATGTTCCATGTCTAAACATATACGGATTCAGAAAGGTGAGGAAATATTTCGAAAATATTGGGGATATTCATGGAATGAAATGTGGGGTGAATCTCTTGTTGATTTGCAGGAATTTTCAGAATTACCAACATGCGTTCCAACAGAAAGTGATATTAAAATCTTTTGCGCTGTAATTGATTTAATAAGAAATGCCCCCTTTGGAGAAACTCCCGGAAAACTGGAGCAACGGATACGAAAAGCGAAAATTGTTCCAAATTATGAGAAATATAGGTTCCGCGGTCAGCTTATAGCACTTGCCGAACTGGGTATTTTGCCAAATCCATATGTCAAACCTTTATATGACGGATTTGTTTCATTCCAACAGAGATGCCTGATCAGCCATAAAATTTCCGATAGTACGAGGTCGGATATTGTTATGCCGCTTTCAGGGTGGCGGGGCGATAATCCAATTAATGAGGACAGGCTTTATTTCTTATTTGGACATTTTTTCAAGTAGAATCGGTGTCAGATTCTGAAGCCCTCGACATACTCCAAAAAGTAACCGGACCGGATCCCGAAGAAAGTGAGTCCATTGTCCTGGCAAGAACATTCCCAACTTCTGGTTTCAAGCCGTGATTCGTGAAATCGCTGGTTCTATATCTTTCTTGATCAGCTCTATTCTATCCCCTGCTTTGGGTGCAAAGAGAGCCGCAATTGATATTACCAGCTTTTTCTGTGTATTTACATAAATTACATTGCCGCCATCCCCCATAGCTGCATAGCCATCCTCATTTACCCACCATAGGTATCCGTAGGGCAGATTTTCTTTTTTCCATCGGCTGTGTACTATTGTACTGTCCTCTACCCATTTTGAAGAAATAACCTGCTTCCCCCTCCACATACCACCATTCAGATATAACTGCCCAATCTTTGCCATATCCATGGGCGTAAGCGTAAGCCCCCAGCCTGCCGCATGAATTCCCATGAAGTCTGTTACCCATCCGCTAATATCTGTAGACTGGTTAAATGCCATTTGTTCCTCTTTGCTTTCGAATAATAAATTGTTTTCCACTTTAATCCCAAGCGGTTCAAATAAATTCTTTGCCGCAAAATCTAATACGGATTGCCCTGTTGCTCTCACTAAAATTCCCGATAAAATGTCCGGTCCAATCAATGGAGCATATCGGAATGTCCCTATCTTCCCACGACCGCCTAATAAATCAAGTGAAAATTTTACCCAGTCACTGCTTGTAAAGTATTTTATATAAGGTGCAAAAAATCGATATTTATAAGGCGCCGTCATTGTCAGCATATCTCTTAGCGTAATATTCTGTATTTTTCTCTCTCCCCTTTTCACTTTGTATTCTGGGAAGTAAGCCAGCACTTTCTTTTCAATATTTTTTATGTATCCTTTATCCAGAGCAATCCCAATCAATATTGAAATAACACTTTTTGTTACAGAATAGACGTGAACACGACTGTCCGCCGTACAGCCTTTAAAGTATTTTTCATAGGATACAATTCCATCTTCTATTATGACTATACCTGTGGTATTTCCATATTGACTGTTTATTTTCTGTTCCAGCTCTTCAATTTTTATCTGATCCATACTTTCTTCCTCCCATGCATTTCACAATATCTGCCTGCCATTCTGATCTTTTGAAATCCTCTTTTTAACCGGATAATAGACTTCCGTAACAAGTTCACTTTCCTTTGAAACCTCTGCCGGATCTGTTACATATACCTCATACAATGCATTGCTATTTTCATAACATTCCCTTTCTGCCCATTCTATTTGTTTTGCGTAAACCGAAGGAAGCTGTGAGTAGGAGCCCTGCACAACTGTTTTCAAACACAGTCCGGGACAGAAATCCCTCGTCCCAGTCGCATACTCTTTTATCGGAATTGCAAATTCCGTATCTAATCCAAATGGTGTATGCTCATCGTCATGAAACAGTACCATTGGCGGAGCAGCCGCTGTCAGTTTCTTCTCTTCCATTTTCTGAAATAGTTTCCCAAAGCAGGTACCATATTCTTCTGAAAACTCATGCTCTAAAACATTCTTCCGTATCGACAGAAGATACATCACCGGTATCTCAACCAGCTGAACATCAATGCTTTCCATATATGACATAACGGATTTGCCTTTCTTCAAATTTGATATATCGCTGTCTATTTGATGCAGAGTATCTTCAAACTTCTGTACCTTTACCGCAATCTCCTTTTTCTTTTTATTAAGTGCAGTAAAAAGTACCTCATCCATCAGTTCTTCCGATTCAAAAATTGATTTGATTTCTTCCAAAGAAAAGCAATAAGCCTTCAAACGATTAATCAGCAGCATTTTCTCCAATTGATTGATTGAATAATACCGGTAGCCATTTTCCGGATTGATTTCATCCGGCAGTATCAATCCTATTTCAGCATAATATCTAAGTGTTTTTGTAGATACCCTGCATATATTTGAAAATTCTCCAATTGTCAGCATATGCGAGCCCTCCTTTCAATTTCAGTATAAACTTTAACCTAAAGGGAAAGTCAACGGCATTTTTAATATCCTGCCCAGCAGTTTCCGCACAATACAACAAACAAACCAAGAATCTTTTTACAAATTCTTAAAGTTTCTTTATGGTATTGCATTATCACCTACAAAGTGTTAATATGTCTACACACCCACAGAATGTTAAGGTAAAAGGAGGACAAAATGCCGCAGCAAATTTCTGAATCCGAATTGGTACTAATGAAAATTATTTGGAAGAATGGAGGGGCAGCTTTATACTCTGTCATCATGGAGGAATTGCAAAAAGACAAAAATGAATGGAAAAATAATACCGTACTCACGCTGCTTTTCCGATTGGGAGAAAAGAAGTTTTTGAAAGTCAAAAAAATTGGCAGGCGGAATGAGTATGTGGCTACGGTAACGGAAGCAGAATATCAGACCATGCAGACACACAGCTTTCTTGATAAAGTCTATGGGGGGAATGTAAAAAACTTAGTATCAACATTGTTGCGTCAGGATATTCTTTCGACAGACGAGTTGAAAGAAATAGAAATCTTTTGGAGAAAAGAAAATGAATGAGTTTATGAAAGTATTATTATCGCTGTCTGTTTCCGGCACACTGTTATTACTTTTCATTTTTGCATTGAAGCCGTTATATAAAACCAAATTTAGCAAACGTTGGCAATATTATATTTGGATAATTGTTGTGCTGCGATTTCTGCTTCCTTTCACTCCCGACACCACGATTGTCGGAAGTTTGTTTGAAAAATCCGACACAACAGTGACAACAAATGAAATCCCTGCAAATCCCAATGTACCGGTTTTGGCAAATACAAATAACAATGAAACAGAACCAATACAGACAGGCCGGGATATAACCGCTGTTGCCATGCGCGAGCCATTTAACATATACGTCTGCCTGTTCTTTATCTGGTCAACATTGGCGCTGCTTCTGTTTGTTCGTAAGATAACGATTTACCAAAGCTTTATCCAGTACATCAAAGCGGGGAACGCGGAGGTATCGGATATTAAACTCTTAAATCTTTTGTCTGATTGTGAAGAAAAACTGAATATTAAAACAAGAGTAGAATTGTCTTATAATCCGCTGATAGCTTCACCTATGATGATTGGTTTCTTTCGTCCAAGAATTGTTTTACCTGTCAGCAAAATGGAAGATAAAGAGTTGTCCTATATCTTTGTGCATGAACTGATTCACTGCAAACAGAGAGATATGTTTTACAAATGGCTGATACAGATTGTTGTATGCGCTCATTGGTTCAATCCTTTCGTATATCTGCTGGAAAAGGAGGTGAATAAATTTTGTGAATTGTCATGTGATGAAAAAATCATATCCGTACTTGATGATAAAGCGAAA
>CAMWUL010000005.1 GCA_947177445.1 uncultured Lachnospiraceae bacterium
AGGCTGCTTCAGCAGCTTACCGAACCTACCGGCTTTAGCCGGTAGTGGTTCAGTTAATTAACGTTTGAATGAATAAAAAAACTTGTAAAAAGAACATGCATGAAAAAAATCAACAAAATTGGAAGAAATCCAATTACTGCCCTTCGTCCTATGTTTTTACACAGCAATTTATAACATTTCCCAGGTTTTGTATACTTCATAGTTGTAAATGCTTTTGGAAAATGTTATTATACATTTAAGCGCATTATGAACAGGTATTAAGGAGAAATCATTACAATACCTTAAGCGAAATAGGGCGCAGGAAACAGGTATGGATTGGATTTGAAGACTCAATTATTTGAGAAAACAGGAGGCACATATGGCAGATTTATATGGAATTGCATTTAATGTTGAGACCGCTGAAGCGGATTGTGATCTTTCCGATTTTCCGGAGGTAGTAGTTGCCTCGACAGAAGAACAGGCGGTTGACTTTGCTAAAAGGATAAGTGCCTATTGCAAGTTTGTTATACCGTTTAGAAATTCCGAGAGGCGAGAGAAGGTGGACTGGCATTATATTAAAGAGAATGAGATTGTAGCCAACGCAACCTGATGGATTTGAATACGTCGACATTATGGTGCACATAATAGTCCAATGAAATCGGAATGTTATGTGCACTTTCAAGGAGACTTGGCATATATTATGCTATAGGCCGGTATAAAGAGGTATTGTATGTTACGAATCCATTTTACGTATACCAGTTCAGAGATATGTCCAAGCGTATACTTTCTACTGTTTTTTCGACTGACCGGCGCTTATTTGTATGAAAGCTATTTTGACTCAGATGCGCAGAAGCAGGGTATGCTTTTGAATTGTCTTCCGGAGGATGCGGAAATAGAGAAAAGGCATGCGTATGATGCCTATGATCTTGAGTTGTATTATATAGCAAACAATGAAGAATATGAAAAATATGCCTGCGAAGTAATGGATATGCCGGAAAGGGATGCAGCAAGGCATATATTGGTGTGCTCACACGAAGTAAACAGAGCAGAGAGTCCGTTGCTGCCGGCAGAAGGCGGTTCTGTAAATCATTCAGCAGTGGTTCACAAAGCAGGCGCAGAGCTTGCAGCACTGCGGGATGTTCTGGATGAACTGCTGCGCAGAGAGATTATTTTCAGGGATGAATATGCTGATTTACGAGATTGCCTGCAGCTTTATGAAAAGTATAGAATATGGGAGCTGTCGCTGCAGGGAAGATTCTTTTATGCTGCAAAGGAAGATAAAGAAGATTATGTAAGAATACGGGGACGATTCGTGAAGGCGTCAAAAGCTTATTTTGAGGAGTTTATGAGTCGGGGAGGCTGGAGAAATGCAGCGACGCTTCATCTGCAATATGCATTTTTGAATCTGGCGTATGAAGGAAATTTACACTGTATCAGAGGCGGAGGCCCAATGATCTATACGGCGGACAGTCTGGCTCATATGTGCAGGAGTTTGCTGCAGAGCTCGGACGAAGAGGGCTGGAAGGAAAGCTTCAGTCTATTATTGGCTCAGGTATATGATGATCTTTTAATGGATTATAATAAGGCTTTTGAGTATTACATTGAGTGCTGCAATGATTTTAACGCGTATGCATATTATCGCAAGGGAATTATTTTTCAGGATCAGGCAGGAGATTATGAAAAGGCGCTGAAGTATTATTTGATCAGTGTGCAAATTTACCCTGAATACTATCGAGCATGGTACAGAATCGGACGGTGCTATATGCTGCTGGATCGATATAGGGACGCGTTGGAAGCGTTTCGTAATATTATGCGGATTCTGGAGCCCCGGTTGAATGCAGATGTTTTGCGGCCTATGGAAATAGAATATTTATTTAAGGCACAGAATCAGTGCGCATATATTTGCAATAAGGCGTTGGGCAGACTGGGACAGTCGGTTATAGAGAATCAGATTGCCGTAAAGGTATGGAAGACGATCAACACCAGCAGTTTTTTTCAGCAGGCAGGTTATTCGAAAAGGCCGAGGCAGCTTTGGGAGAGGACAAAGAAAGAGCTCTGTGTAAGAAAGATATATGATGAGATTGTGAAGCTGGCAGTCAAATTGGAGGACGATCAGCTGAAAAGAAATACGCAGGAGGAGATGACGCTTTATGAGGGAGAGTGCAATGAGCGGTACGGATGAAATAATCAGGAGCAAAAGGCTGGATGCGGTTAACCGGATTAAATATGAGCGTTATGAGGAATTTGAGGAATCTTTATTCGCAGATGTATATGAGAAGGCAGTTGTACTGACATCGTATATTGTTGATGCGAATTTGCGGGATGAGTGCGATAAAGCACTTGACGGAAGAGCCTGTATGGAAGAGCAATATAGTAATATTATTGCATTTTTAGGTGAGCGTGGCATGGGGAAATCCTCTGCCATGCTTTCCTTTGCTCTTTTTTTGAAAAAATATGACGACAAAAGAATAGAAGGACGATATAAGTTGTCTTGCAAAAGGGCCCGTAATATAAACCATCCGCTCAAGTTTTATGTATTGTCAAGAATTGATGCGGCCATGCTGGTGAAAGGCGAAAATCTGATCGACATTGTTCTTGCTAAAATGTGGAGCGAATTTCGCCAAAGGATCGATGAGAGTATGGGACAGCAGAGTGAGGGAAGGGAGACGAGAGAATGCTTTGAGGCTGTAAAAAAATCCTATGAGGTTTATCAGCGCGCTGTTTCAGGCAGGGATGATCGCAATATGACATCCATCAGGCAGATGGATGAGCTTGCACGGTGCTTGAATTTGCGGAATGATTTCAGGAAGCTTGTAAATGCGTATCTGGAGTATATGTCAGGCAGGTGCCGCAGTTCCTTTTTTGTTCTCACAATAGACGACTTGGATATAGTTTCCGGGCGCACGGATGAAATATTAGAGCAGATCAGATTGTTTTTGATGGTGCCCAGAGTGATTGTACTGGCGACGGCAGATTATGGCCGGCTTTTTTTGGAATGCAATAAGTCTCTGTCAAGCAGCCTGATATGTCCCGGCAATATTGAAGAGCGGGAAAAACGGCAGATCAGAGGCTATACGGAAAAGTATCTGGCAAAAATATTTCCCGGTAATATGAGAATACATATGCCGCGGCTGAACGTGATAGGAGGTATTCCTTTTACACTTAATGTGCAGGAGCTGGGAATTATTGAACAGGAAAAGAATGCATCAACTACGATGGATCAGACAGAGGACAAGCAGGCTCTATTTTGGATGATTGCGTATTATTCCGGAATTATGATGTATCCCTTTGACAATCATTTACATATCCTGCAGAAACAGTCGCTGCGTGCTATTGTCAATGAATTATTTGAGTTGAAAACTCTTAAGGATATGTCTGAGCAGAGCCGGTTTCGTGCTGTATGCCGATGGCTGCAGACTGCGCTGATCGATTATGGCAGAACGGTAACGGATAAAAAGACTTATGAACAAATTCAGATATTTTTGGGCAGGGAGGTGGAATCATTTTTTGACGTGACTGCGGAGGTGCTTTTGTCATGTATCGCTGAATTTGCACTTGAAAAAGCCAACAAATTCCGGCGGCGCATAAATTGGGCGGGCTATGGCAGAATCATGCTGTATCTGTATACCCTGGAGAAGGAGGGGTATCACGGCTTTGTCCAGTTTGTTTTAGTATGGTATTCGGTTCAGCTGAGTGAGGAGAAGAGACATATAGAAAATATAAAGCAGGACGGAACAGATATATTTTATTCCATATTGGAAGAGAAAAACTACAGTGAGGCAAGAGGCAGGAATAGACTGAGCCCTGACAAGATAAGTACGACGCATTTGCAGCTTGTGCTGGCGGTGTCGCCGGCAGAAGATGTCGAAAAGTGGATGCTGGATAATATGGATATGATCTGCGATGCATTTAGAGTCGCTAATCTTGGGGAATGGAATTTGTGGGACAGTGACGGAGCGGATTATCTTCAATTATATGCAGAGAAAATAAGAGATAACAGTCCCATGTTCGAGATACAGGATGCTGATTTGAGGGTGCGATATCGGGAAAAGCTTAGGGAAGGAAAAATTATTATAAAAATCACAGCTGGAAACGAGCTTGTAGAAACATCAAAATCATCCTTTGAGATAATGCTATACAATGCATTGGAATACAGAGAACATCTGGAGGGATTTTTGGCAAATATTTACAGTGCGTTGAGCAGGCTGGCCGAAAGGACTCAGCTGTCGGAAGAGTCATATAATTCAGAGGGCGAAGATGGTGCAGGGGATATAAAAGCTGTGGAAGGTGTGGGGAAGACGGCAAATCCAAAGGATATGACGGATGTGCTGAATAGTATCATGCAAAATAAAGTATTTGAAGAAAGAATGCATCTGAAACAATTTGATGAATGGAAAAACGGAGAATTGTATTCGAAAGCTTTGGAGGAATGGCTGCCCGTAGAAAGCATGGAGGTAATGCTTCACCTGGCGGAGGAGATCTGTAAAATCAATGCCATGTATTACAGTGATAATCTATTAGAGAGGGTTATTCATTTTCAAAGCCGGCAGCTGGGAAAGATCATTGCAGAACTGGAAAAGGTGGAGAAGTATTATAGACCTGTAAAGGGAGAAAAACACGAGTATGCCGCCAGATGGAGAATGCTGCAGGAGATCGTTGATCCATATAACATCGGGAAATCATTTATCAGAATGGCACCTGATGTTGCCAGGAATGTGACGGATGCGAATGGGATAGGCGGGAATACGGAAGTTTAGATACAGGGGAATACATATGGATAATTTGCGGGCAGTGATCAAAAATCTTTTTTGCTATGTGCCGCCGCAGGAGATATTGACGGGAAAGGTACAATATAACAAAATCAGTAAAGATCTGTTTCAGCAGCTTGGCAGCGGATACATATCGCGGTACTCTAACGATGAACTGATCAATATGTATCATTTTCTGGAGACGGAATTCTGGTGGCAGAACAAGAAGCTGAAGGGTGAGGTGCCTTTCGATGAAAAGCAGGGCAAGTCTCTGAATGTGTTTGATGCGCTGGTGGCTTTTGAATATGCAGTGCTGATTGAGGAAAACGGAGTGCCCTTGTGCCAGTATAGCCAGCTGCTGCGCTGGCGCGATATGATTACTGCCTTGGAGGAGGATTTGTTTATTGCTTCCTACTTTGCATATAAAGATATTCTCAATGGGAAAAAGAGGAAAAACTTTTTTTGGAAACCTGTGATCGGACATAATAACAGAGCGCTGAATCGTCTGGTATCCAAAGGTGTGGCGGAAAATCACTTTCACCTGAAGGGCTCCGCACCACATTTTCATCTTTCATGGATCAGCCTTATGAATCAGCCGGACAAGCCGGAATTTGCCAAGGAGCTTAACAAATATGAAGAAAACCGGCTGCAGAAAAATCTGGAGCTTCATTCTGATGTCCCATCGGGAAAGCTGAGTTATCTGTGGCGTCAGGCTGTGCTTATCAGAGTTTTCCTGTTTTCCGTGTTAAAGGGAGACTGTCTTTCCTGGAGGGATGTGTATGTTTCTGCGAATGTTATATTGGAGGCTGTAAGCGGGAGTGAGTTTTTTGATGAGGTTTTAAGAGCGATTGAGATGAGCGGGCCTGCCGATACACAGAAGGTCAGGCTGGATGCTTACAGGCGATATTTGGGCGAGAAAGCAAGAGACATAGAATGGCGCTGCACGGTGAATAAGGTAGGCGCGTTATTGAAGGATGATGCTGATCTGGCAAACCATGCAGGTGTTATTCAGGAGAACATTGACAGGTTTCAAAGAAAATATGCCAAACGGGATTTGGATTATATGATATGCGAGGGGTGGCTGGCATACAATGGGCCTGCCGATACCAATGGTCCGCTCAGCGGGGAAAGATGGTTTTTGTATCGGATGTTTAAAGCAGTATATGCAAGGGAAGCGGAGTTTGAACCCTATATTAACTGGTTTTATCTTTATCTGATTATTAAGGCGAATATCAGAAGGGAGCTGGTACAGGCAAATGCCAATGTTGGATTTGACAATTTCCTGCGGTATCAAAACAGAAAGGATGTTTTTGTAGAAAATAGTATATATGAGAAGGTATATATACGTATGGCCGTAAGGGATACTATATATAATCAGCACATTAAAAGCCTGGAGGCCAGGATAGTGCCCAAAAGAACGGTTGATGAAAATATCAGGGCAATCAGAAAATATGACAGTTGGATCACGGATGCCTTGGATGATGAGCGCGAGAAAAGAGATTTGCAGGAAAAATATTTTTATGTATATCATTTTGTAAAGGATTCCGAGAGAATCGAGAGAAGTAGTCCGGATCTGGAAAAATTTCGTCATTATGCAAAGCGCTGGGAGGTAAAGGAGCAGGCGCTGGCTATAGCGGGACTTCGGGAAAGAGGTGTGCCTGAATCGGCCCGGATTAAAGGGATAGATGCGGCTTCTCCTGAAATTTGGTGCAGACCGGAGGTATTTGCGCAGGCATTTCGATTTCTCAAAAATCATTGGGTGGAGAGCGGGCGGTTTCCATTTGCAGAGACGGAGTGCAGCACCCTTCTGGCTACATACCATGTGGGAGAGGATTTTCTTGATATTCTGGATGGACTTCGGGCAATCGACGAGGCGATTCTATTTTTGAATCTGCGCTGTGGGGACCGGCTGGGTCATGCGTTAGCGCTGGGCGTAGATATTGATGAGTGGTATGAGAGCAAGTCAAACAGAATCTTGATCAACAAGATGGGCTATTTGGATAATCTTGTCTGGATATATGGGAAGCTGAGGCAATTTAATATAGCGGGATGCGATAAAGCAAAAACTTATATTGAAAAGCGATTTCATGAATATTTTCTCGAGATATATGAAAATAACATGAAAAGAGATATGATCGAGTCAGTTATAAGACAGGCAGAGCAATATTATGATAAGCATGGTATCAAGCATAATTACGGGCATGATATGCTGTCTTTTAATATTGATGGATATTATGATGCCTGGAAGCTCCGCGGAGATGCTCCAGAGCTTTATGAGGACGGCTTTTTTAAGATCCACAATACAATTATGGATGAGTGGGACGAATATGCTTTGAACAGCGAATTCCCGCTGAACTATAGAATTCGTTATGTTCCGGAGACTGCCCTGCTTTATCATTTGTACCATTTTAACCCTGATGTGAAGATTGCGGGGGATGAGATGGTGGAGATCAAGATTCGGCCCTGCATCATAGAGGCCGTCAAGAAGGTACGTGAAGCAATGCAAAGGGAAATCTGCCGTATGGGAATTGCTATTGAGACTAATCCTTCCTCGAATTATTTGATCGGTACTTTCAGGCGGTACGATAAGCATCCTATCATTCAATGGTACAACTATGGACTGACATTAAATCAGGAGGAGCTGCAGCGGTGTCCCCAAATGCAGGTGTCGATTAATACGGATGATCAGGGGGTATTTTCCACTTACATTGAGAATGAATACGCTTACTTGGCTTTGGCGCTGGAGAAGCGGAAGGATGAAAACGGTAACTTTGTATATAACAGAACCATGATTCTGCAGTGGCTGGATCATATCAGATTAATGGGGATTGACCAAAGCTTTTGGAGATGAATCGTGTTAAGATATGGATAACTTTGAGAAATTGCGGATGTCGGGATCCTTTTATGTTGATAAGTCATCATTTATAAAAGAGTGGTGGGAACAGGATGACGATGTTACTTTAATTACACGTCCACGCCGTTTTGGAAAAACGTTAAACATGAGCATGATGGAATGCTTCTTTTCTATAAAGTATGCAGGACGAAGCGAGCTGTTTGAGGACCTGTCTGTTTGGAACGACGAGATTTTTCGGAAGCTTCAGGGGACATTTCCGGTGATATTTGTGAGCTTTGCAGGGGTAAAGGCAAACAATTTCCGCGGGGCTAAGGACGGTATTATCAAAGCTATAGCTAATGCATATAATGCCTGTTCCTATGTAAAGGAAAGCGGGGTTTTGACAGAGGAGGAGAAATCTTTTTACGATATTTTTCAAGACTATTCGGTTAATCCGTCTCCGGAAAAGAGGATTTCGGATCTTGTTGTAACTGCGTCGCTTCAGACGCTTGCGTTGTATATGGAGCGCCTTTACAGTAAAAAGGTTTTGATATTTTTGGATGAGTATGATACGCCGCTGCAGGAGGCGTATATATCAGGATATTGGGATGAACTGGCGGGCTTTGTCAGAGAATTATTCAATTTAACCTTTAAGGAAAATAAGGGGCTAGATCGCGCAATTATGACAGGAATCACCCGTGTAAGTAAGGAATCTATCTTCTCGGATTTAAACAATTTGGAAGTAGTAACTACGACGTCAGATAAATACTGTGAGTCGTTTGGATTTACAGAAGACGAAGTCAATGAGGCGCTGAACCAGTTGGGCAGGGAGCTATGCTGGGACGTGTGCGGCATTGGTATGACGGATTTCGATTTGGCAGTAGGGAAGGAATCTATAATCCCTGGTCAATTACAAAGTTTTTGGATACAGGCATGTTTGATACGTATTGGGCAAACACGAGTTCCAACAGCTTGGCCGGGAGGCTTATTCGAGAGGGCGGAGCTGAAATAAAGATTGCAATGGAGGATTTGCTGGAGGGAAAGAGTATTGAAACTACGATAGATGAGGAAGTGGTGTTTGACCAATTGGAAGATAATAGCAGTGCAGTGTGGAGTCTGCTTCTTGCTGCGGGTTATCTAAAGGTGACGGGTATATCTGAAAGCAGTGATGAAGAGGATACTATGTACAGTCTGGCGTTAACTGATCTTGAGGTTAAAAAAGAATTTCGCAGAATGATACGCAGCTGGTTCAGCAGATCTTCCGTGCGCTACAATGATTTTATAAAAGCACTTCAGGCGGACAATGTGAGCTATATGAATCAATATATGAACAGGGTGGCATCGTCAGTGTTTAGCTTTTTCGACACAGGGAAGCATCCCTCGGGGCAGTCGGAGCCGGAGCGTTTTTATCATGGGTTTGTATTGGGGCTGATTGTTGATTCGCAGTTGGATTATGTGATTACGTCTAACCGCGAAAGCGGCTTCGGAAACAACGTTGGAAGAAACCGTGCAGAGTGCTTTAAACCAGATTGATGAAAAAGGTTATAATAAAGTACTGATGGAAAGGGGAATACCTGAAGGCCGGATCCGGCATTATGGATTTGCGTTTGAGGGAAAGCAGGTGCTTATAGGGGACAGCCGAATGAGGCCCTAAAACAGCTGTTGCGCTAACGGGGAAGAGAGGGCTAGTCAGCTGAAATAACAGTAACGATACAGCAGGAGGAATATATGGCAGATTTATATGGGGTTGCATTTGCGGTTGAGAACAATGAAGAGAATTGTGATCTTTCCGATTTTCCGGAGGTAGTGGTTGCTTCAACGGAAGAACAGGCAGTTGACTTTGCGAAAAGGATAAGCGCTTATTGCAAATTTGTTATACCATTTAGGAATCCTGAGAGACGTGAAAAGATGGATTGGCGCTACATTAAGGAGAATGAAATTGCGAGTAAGTAAATAGTGAAATGGCATGGGGTATTTCATCCCAATGGATCTTTTGAATGGTCTGCCGCACATCTGACAATTTCGTCATTTGTGCGGCAGATTTTTCTATATCAAAGCCTATGTCAAAGCTTCCTGGACTCATTTTCATCCTCGTCCTCTTCCAGCGTTTCCCTGTATTTTTTCAAAATCTGATACGTAAATTCATCTGCCTTGGAGCCGACTTTGGAGTATTTTGCTCCGGAGGAGTATTTTCTCAGCAGGCAGATGCACTTGATCTTATCCTCTGAAGATACCAGGTGATTTGCCCGTATGGCAAGCTCTGATATCCGCATATAACAGCTTTTTCCTTGAATGAGTTTTTCCAGGTTATTTCTGTAATAGTCCGGAAGCTCGGGATCAGTCAGGAGCTGAGTCATATTTTCTTCTGAAAGCAGGATGTCCGAATGGTTTAGCAGCAGCTGTCCGGCCAGATAATGTTCTGCGATATTGTGGATTTTCTTCCGGCTGATCAGCATGCGGTGGACAGTAGGCAGGCGGTTGCCGCCGGCGGATGCGGTTGCCACCAGGGCCAGGCGGCAGACGAGATCCTCGTAATTGATCTGGTCATAATGGAAGAGGAAGTAGCAGATTTCCCCGATTTCTTCACTTGTCAGGGTACAGTAAGCAGTGTTCATGGACGTAGAGATCACCATTTCACCATGATATTTTTTCTGAATGGGGTTGCCGCGTTGGTCATTTTTCCCTGTTTCCAATATCAAATTGGCCAGGCAGCGGCTTCCGGTCTGAGATTTTTCCAGGTTCAAGAGTCCGTGGAGGATCACATCTTCGCTTGATATGGTGGAATAGAAATAACAGTGGTATGTCCCGAAATATCCGTGAAAAGCACGGTTGTCTCCGCGATAAATCAGGGAAGAGACCGTATCGGTTATTTCTCTCCGATATCTGGGAGCATCGTCAGATAAAACCGCAGTAATATCTTCGTTCAGCGCCTTGCAGATCTGCAGCAGGTTTGGAAGGGAAATGGAAGTAGTTCCCTGCAGTATTCTGGACAATGTACCCTGGCTGATGAAATAGTTGTTTTCCGCACATTTTTTCTTGAGGTCGGCCTGAGAGATTCCTTTTTGTTTCATAATGGAATCAAGCTTTCCGGCAATAGTCTGATAGCAGTTTCGGCTGAATTCTTCGGTTGGTTTTTTTAGTAAGCTTTCTTCGTCGCTTTGCAGTTTTTTCATAGACAACCTCCTTTTTGTGTGTTTTGCCTAATTCGATTTTGAATTAGACAGGCTAAACAATGAATGCCATATGTTTTTATGAATAAGACATATTGAAAAATATGGATAAAAATTGTAAAATCAAATCATAATAATCAATAAATGATTATCAAATATTGTACAATATTTTAATATAGATGTAAATATTTAATAATAATTTATATTATTCAAACCGGAGGTTTATAGCAAGAGGAGGGCGGATTATGAGTAAGAAACAAGAAGCTGTAAAGTGTGTTTTGGTACATGCCGGTTTGGCAGCTACGGGATGCGGGGTATTTAAAGCGGTAGTGCCAGTTCCCTTCATTGAGGTGGGGGTGTTGACTATGGCAACAAAAAAGATGTGTAAAAAGCTGGCAAATATATATGGATACGATGGGATTGCAGGAGTGACAACATTGATTGGTGTGGCAGTAGGGGCAGGTTTCGGAGGAAGCCTTGCCACCCGGATCGGCGACTTTATACCAGGAATCAATGTTGCGGCAAATGTAGCATCAACAACTATCCTTCATCTGACTACCGGAGCCATCATGATTGCAGCATTTGAGCTGATGAAGGACGGGTATATTGATCCTGCGTCTTTGACGAAATCCAGTTCGGTTTCTCTGGTGAATGAATTGGCAGTCTGCGCTACTGCCATGGTGGGAGGCGTATTGCGGGGAGGCAGTCTGGATGAGGTGGTTACAAGCATGAAGAACAAATACCAGCAGGCATAGAGGAATGTTTTGAAAGACGGATGTATAAGAGGATGCATTACATAGGGTAAATAGGTTTATCAGATGCAGAGAAATAGATCTGTTCAGGAAAAAGCTTTTGGGAGTCGTGTGCGGCTGCCTAGAGCTTTTTCTTTTGCAGGCAGACGTCATAGACTCAGAATCAAAATAGAATCGAATTTCAGAAGGTGAGGGCGCAGTGTGGGTAGTACTGTGATCATGACAAACAAAACGATGTAGATGATCAGAAAACGGTATATAGAAGTAATGGGTAGTTCTTAATGACGTTGAGAAAAAGCTCCGAAGTAGCATTTCATTTATCTTTTGTATACTACGCCCCTGACATTATTATAAGACATACACAGAATGTCGTCAATATTCTTTTTAGTATAATTTAAAGTTTTTTAAATCTTTGCCAGGCAGCTTGTCTTGGGAAATATTTTATAGGAAAAAGCCTGTCTGGCTATGGACTGCTAATTCCTGTAAAATTTAAGTGACATTCCCAGTGGTTTTTTCAGGACAACTATGTTAAAATACAAGGGCAGTTTTAATGTGAGGGGCATCGCTTTCTCCGAAAGCGTATTGGAAAGCCAAAGGATTTCCGGGCGCTGAAAAGTCAGGAGGGGCGGGGCCGCAATAATGGTGGAGCGCTGCAGGCGCCGGTGAGGTAGATAGATGATAAAAGTAATTGGTGTGAGATTTCGGACAGCGGGGAAAATATATTTCTTTGATCCGCTGAATTTTGACATAAAGAGGGGCGACCACGTGATCGTGGAGACAGCCAGAGGGATTGAGTTTGGAACGGTGATGTCGGGAATTACGGAGGTGGCGGATGACAAGGTCATTCAGCCGCTTAAGCCGGTGCTTCGTCTTGCCAATCAGCGTGACATGGAACAGGAGGCTTCCAACAAGCAGAAGGAGAAGGAAGCCTTTAAGGTGTGCCTGGAAAAGATTCGGAAGCATGGATTGGATATGAAGCTGATTGATGCGGAATATACCTTTGATAATAACAAGGTTCTTTTCTATTTTACGGCAGATGGCCGCATCGATTTCCGGGATCTGGTGAAGGATCTGGCGGGTGTGTTCAAAACCAGGATTGAACTGCGTCAGATCGGGGTCAGGGATGAGACGAAGATTGTGGGAGGGATCGGCATCTGCGGGCGCCCTCTATGCTGTCACAGCTATCTGGCCGATTTTGTGCCGGTATCCATCAAGATGGCAAAGGAACAGAACTTGTCTTTGAATCCCACAAAAATTTCGGGAATGTGCGGAAGGCTGATGTGCTGTCTGAAAAATGAGGAGGAAACCTACGAGGAGCTTAACAAAAAGCTTCCTGGTGTGGGTGATTATGTGACAACGGCAGACGGTCTGCGGGGAGAAGTGCAGAGCGTAAACGTGCTGCGTCAGCTGGTGAGAGTCATAGTGGACAAGGGCGACGAGAAGGAGATCAAGGAATATTCCGCCAATCAGCTTCAGCTGAAGCGCAAAAAGGGGAAGAAGGAAAAGCTGGATTTGTCCAGAGAGGAAATGCAGGAGCTGGAGCGGCTGGAGGAGGAAGAGCTGGAAGACGAGGAGGGCCAGGCGGCGGAGCGTAAGTCTGAGCCATCCCGCCGGCAAAACAGGAATCGCCAGGGTGAAGGCCGTCAAAATGAAGGCCGTCAGGGCGAGGGGCGTCAGAACAGGAATCTGCATCATGAGGAGCTGAAAGAGGAGGGCACAGCTCAGAATGTGGGAAACCAGGACGGAGAGCGGCTGCGGGAAGACAGGCGGAGTCGTGAAGGGTTCAGGCATCGTGACGACAGAAGAACTGATGAAGAGAGAAGAAGTGATAAAGAAAGTGAGTTCTATAGGGAGAACGAATCTTACAGGGAAGGCAGAAGCCGTCAGAACAACAGCCGCCGTTCCCGGGGAAGGAACCGGCATGGCAGGCCGCGGAATTATGAAGGGGCCGGGCAGGAAAGTCAGGAATGAACGGTGAACAATTGGGGCGCATGCCGCATCCGGAACATATGATGTCTGTGGAATTGAAGGAAAACGAGCGGATAGACGATCTGCAGAGGAACGGATTTCGGATCATCCAGAACCCGGATAAATTCTGTTTCGGCATGGATGCGGTGCTGCTCACCGGGTTTGCCCATGCACGCAAGGAGGACAGGCTGTTGGATCTGGGAACGGGAACGGGTATTATTTTGCTGCTCATGGAAGCGAAATATCACCCTGCCGGTCTCACTGGCCTGGAAATCCAGGCGGAGAGCGCGGATATGGCCGCCAGAAGCGTTGCCCTTAACCGTCTTTCCCATAAGATTGATATTGTAACAGGAGATATCAGGGAGGCAGACCATATTTTCCAGTCTGCTTCTTTTGATTGTATTACCTGTAATCCGCCTTATATGGTGGGGCGGCATGGGCTTGCAAATCCGGAAGCGCCCAAAGCCATTGCCAGGCATGAAATTCTATGTACCCTTGAGGATGTGGTTCGACAGACGGCCATGTTGTTGAAGCCGGGCGGCCATTTTTTCCTGGTGCACAGGCCTTTTCGTCTGGCGGAGATTATGGCGCTTCTGGTGCGGTATAAGCTGGAGCCCAAAAGAATGCGTCTGGTATATCCTTTTCAGGACAGAGAGCCCAATATGGTGCTTTTGGAGGCTGTCAGAGGAGGCAGGTCCCGCATGACAGTGGAGAAGCCCTTGATTGTGTTTCAAAATCCCGGAGTATATACCCATGAGGTCAGTGAGCTGTACGGTTTTTAAGAAGAAATACGCAAAGAGGGGTATAGAAATGGCGGGAACTTTATATTTGTGTGCCACACCTATCGGAAATCTGCAGGATATGACGCCCCGGGTCGTAGAGACGCTTCGGTCAGTGGATGTGATTGCGGCGGAGGATACCCGCAACAGTATCCGTCTGCTGAATCATTTTGATATTCATACTCCCATGACAAGCTATCATGAGTATAATAAGGTGGAAAAGGCACAGCGGCTGATTGGACGGCTTCAGGAAGGGCAGAATATTGCGCTGATTACAGACGCTGGAACCCCGGCCATTTCGGATCCCGGGGAGGTTCTGGTGCAGATGTGCCATGAAAATCATATTCCGGTGACTTCATTGCCGGGGCCGGCGGCCTGCATTACGGCGCTGACTCTTTCCGGGCTTTGCACCAGGAGATTTTGCTTTGAAGGATTTTTGCCGGCGGATAAAAAGGAGAGAAGGGCTGTGCTGGAGGAGCTGCGGGGGGAATCCCGCACGATGGTTCTTTATGAGGCGCCGCATCATTTGACCGGTACTCTGGAGGAGCTGTACGGGAGTCTGGGACAGCGGCGTATCACTCTTTGCCGGGAGCTGACCAAAAAATTTGAAACGGTTATGCCCACAACTCTGCGGGAAGCCCTGGAGTATTATGAAAATCAGGAACCCAGGGGAGAGTATGTTCTGGTGGTGGAGGGAAAGAGCCGGGAGGAAAAGCGGCAGGAGGAGATCGCTTCCTGGGAGGAAATGAGTATCAAAGAGCATATGGCATATTATGAAAAGCTGGGAATGGACCGCAAGACGGCCATGAAGCAGACGGCAAAGGACCGGGGCGTGGGAAAGCGGGAGATATATGCATATTTGAATGGCAATGAAGGGTGAAGAGGAAGAATATATGGCAGCAGGGAGTTGTGACGCATGCGTCAATTATGTGTATGATGAGGATTGTGAATATTATTATTGTCTGGTAAACCTGGATGAGGATGAAATGTATCGCTTTCTGTCAGGGACTCAGCGCGAGTGTCCTTATTTCAGACCAGACGATGAGTACGCGGTGGTCCGACATCAGATGTAGAGGACAAGGGGCAGGATCCGTCGGAGGCAGCGGGCAGGAGGCAGGATCCGACGGAAGCAGCGGGTACACCCCGGGAGGAGCGGATATGAAGTTTTTGAAGCAATTGTCAATCATTATGGGTATATCCTTTCTGGCGGAAATCATGGAATATTTGATACCGCTGCCGGTGGCGGCCAGCATTTATGGACTGGTGCTGATGCTTGCCGGGCTGGCTACAGGGCTTATTCCGCTGGAAAAGGTGGAGGGCGCGGCGGATTTTCTGATAGAGATCATGCCGGTTGTATTTGTTCCCCCTGCAGTAAGTCTGATGGCCAACATAGAGGCACTGGCAGAGATGGCGGTGCCTCTTTTTGTAATCTGTATTGTTACAACGATTTTTGTTATGGGGGTAACGGGCAGAACTGCCCAATGGATTATTCGAAGCGGCAGGAAAAGTAAAGCTTCCCGAATGCGGGAATGTGGCGGGACCGGAACGGGAAAGGAAGCCGCCGGAGGCCAGGAAACAGGCATATTGCAGGGGACAGGCATATTGGAGGAAGCGGGCATATTGCAGGAAACAGGCATATTGCAGGGAACAGACCATAGGATAAAATGAGGCATATATGAATGAGATTTTGGAAAAATCGGTGTTTTTTGGAATGTTTTTGACCTTGATCTGCTATCAGATCGGATTATGGGTGAAAAAGAAAGCAAAATGCTCTATTGCAAATCCGCTTTTGATAGCAGGCGTTCTGATTATCGCAGTTTTGCTGGTTTTTCGCATCGATTATAAAGTATATGATAATGGGGCGAAATATATTCAATATTTTCTGACGCCGGCTACCGTGAGTCTGGCAGTGCCTCTGTACCGCCAGCTTTCCGTGCTGAAACGGTATCCCAAGGCCATATTCGGAGGGATCGCTGCCGGAGTGCTGACGGCTATGGCAGGTATCTTTTTGTTAAGTCTGGCATTTGGACTGACTCATGAGCAATATATAACGCTTCTGCCCAAATCGATCACTACCGCCATCGGAATGGGTATTTCTGAAAAAATGGGTGGCATACCGGCCATCACGGTGGTTTCTATTGTGATAACAGGTATATGCGGCGCGGTTCTGGCAGAGGGAGTTTTTAAGCTTTTGAAGATCCAGGAGCCTGTGGCCCGAGGGCTGGCCATCGGAACCGGCGCCCATGCACTGGGAACCTCCCGGGCCATGGAGCTGGGGGAGGTGGAGGGCGCCATGAGCAGCCTGTCCATTGTGGTGGCAGGGATCCTGACCGTGGCGGCGGTACCTGTTTTCGCGGGGCTGATTCCTTAGAGAAGGTGCGTAGCGCGATTCGTTACTTTACATGGAGTGGTTAACAAAATATAACAGGAAATCTATTGACAAGGTATAGCAGGCCGCTTATAATGACTATACAGGCAAAAGCGGTCAAATAGGAGGCGTTAAAGTGCCAAAGAGCTATTCGGAGCAGGAACGGGAATATATTAAGAAGCGGTTGAAGGAAGAAGCGGCAAAATGTCTGGCCCAATACGGTGTTCGCCGCACGACGGTGGATGAAATCGTGAAGCGCGTTCATATTCCCAAAGGAACCTTCTATCTCTTTTATCAATCAAAGGAACTGCTTTTGTTTGATGTTATTCAGGAACAGCAGGAGATTATCAACCGTAAGCTGTATCAGTCCATTTCTGATATTGCCGACAGGTCGTTTTCAGCAGAAAAACTAACCGATGTGATCTTTGAGTTCTATAAAATGGCAGAAAAAATGCCGGTTTTGAAGCTGCTTGACACAAGCGAAGTGGAACTGCTTGTGCGCAAGCTGCCCCGGGAAACAGTAGAGGAGCATTTGCAGGATGATACGGATACCATTGAAAAAATGTTTATGCTGCTCCCTGTAAAAAAAGAAGCAGACATAAAGGTTATCAGTGCAGCATTCCATGCAATCTATTATGCAACGCTGCATAAAGCGGAGATTGGGGAAGAACAGTACGATGAGGCGCTGCGTACTTTGATTTATGGTATTGTTGTGCAGGTTTTCTAAAAAGTCCGGCAAGGAGCCGGACTTAAAACAGGTCGTTAATTGACTATTAAGTTAAAAATGGTCATATAGTACAAGGAGGGCATATGATACAGGTCAGCAATCTTTCGTTCAGCTATACGAGGCAGCCTTTTATTTCCGACATGTCTTTTTTTGTTTCTTCGGGCGAAATCTTTGGATTTTTAGGGCCCTCCGGGGCAGGCAAAAGCACATTGCAAAAAGTGCTGATAGGGATGCTCACTGCTTATCAGGGCTCTGCCATGGTAAACGGCATTGAGTGCAGGCATCGCACAAGGCGTTTCTATGAGGATATAGGAGTGGACTTTGAATTTTCAACCATGTATGAGAAATTGACTGCCAAAGAAAATCTGCAGTTTTTCTCATCGTTGTATGAAAAAAAGACGCGTCCGATCGATGAGCTTTTAGAAATGGTAGGATTGGAGCACGACGGGGATAAGCGCGTGGCCGATTATTCAAAGGGCATGAAATCCCGATTAAACTTTATAAAAGCATTGCTGCATGATCCTCTTTTGCTCTGCCTTGACGAGCCAACCAGCGGGCTTGATCCCACGAACAGCCGAATGATGAAGAATATGATTTTAGCTGAAAGGGCAAAAGGGAAAACGATTCTTTTGACCACACATAATATGCAGGACGCCGCCGAGCTTTGCGACAGAGTAGCGTTTATCGTCAATGGTAAAATATGCGCCCTTGACAGCCCGCATAATTTGATTATGTCAAAAGGCGCGGCAACCGTAACATATACATGGATTGACAATGGGGAGCATAGTGCAAGCTGTCCCATTGACCGTTTATCTGACGATGAACAGTTGAAAAGGCTGATTGCGAATAACTGCCTGCAGTCCATTCATAGCAGCGAGCCAAATCTAAATGACATTTTTATGGATATTACGGGGAGAACATTATTATGAGATTAGGCAGTTTGTTCTTATGGGATATACGCTTTCAGGCAAAACATGGTTTTTACTTTTTGTATGCTGTCTTAACGGTTCTCTATGTGGCTGTCCTTTTTGCTGTTCCGGAAAGCTGGAAAGAAAAAACCGCGGCTATTTTGATTTTCTCTGATCCGGCTTCAATGGGCCTGTTCTTTATGGGAGCTATTATCCTTTTGGAAAAAAGTCAGCATACGCCATGTGCATTTGCGGTTTCTCCTGTTTGCCCAATGGAATACATTATTGCTGAGGTTAGTTCATTGTCTGCCATTTCACTTGCCGCAGCCGTGGTATTAGCGTCAGCTGCAGGTGCAGACAACTTACATATTGTACTGCTTGGTACGGCTATATCCAGCATGATATTTACGCTTTTTGGTATTATTATTGCAACAAAAATAAGCAGCCTGAATCAGTTTATTTTATGGACTGTACCAATAGAAATTGTTTGCTTTGGCCCTGCAATATTGCACTTATTCAAAATTACTCCGGCCTGGCTTCGATATTATCCTGTCAATGTATGTATGGAAATGGTTTCAGGCGGTACCCCGTCCGCAATGGGAATTCTGATTGTAATGGCATTGCTGGCAATTCTATTTATTTTATCAAAACATTGTGTCTTGAAAATGTGGAGCAGTACGGGAGGCGTGAAGCTATGAGAGCTATTCGGTCAAGTTTCTTCCAAATGCTGGCATATATGCGGCGCGACATGATGTTGTTTGCCGCCTGCCCTGCGCCAATTCTCGCAGGTCTTTTCTTTCGGTATGCCATACCTTTTTTAGAAGCTGTATTAGCAGACTATTTTCATATGCCGGCAATCATTTCTCCTTATTACAGGTTGATTGACGTATTGTTTGTAATGATAACGCCGACGATGTTTTGCTTTGTTTCGGCGATGGTTTCCTTAGAGGAAGCTGATGAAAAGACAGCTGCCTATCTATTTATTACGCCCTTAGGGAGAACGGGCTATCTATCTGCGCGGCTTGGCCTTCCTGCGGTGATCGCATTCCTGGTAACCGTTATTTTGCTGCCTGTCTTTAAACTGACAACATTCTCATCCATTGCCATTTTATTACTTGCAGCGTGTGGTACCTTACAAGGTGTGATTGTTGCACTGTTAGTTGCAGCACTGTCTTCAAACAGGTTAGAGGGTATGGCGATAACAAAGCTGTCTATGCTGACTGTTTTTGGCGCCGTTATCCCGTTTTTTGTCAAGGACAGCATACAGTATGCTTTGTGTCCATTGCCTTCTTTTTGGATAGGGAAGGCAGGCAGCGAGAATACATTGCTTTATATGTTTCCTGCATTTGCTTTATCGGCTATATGGATTTGTTTTTTGCTAAAATGGTATTTGCGGAAAATGTAGAAAAAATAATCCGAAAAAAGCAAAAGACCTGCTTCGTATATTTTTGGAGGGATGGTCAACAATAAGGATACCTGAATTAAAAAAACGGAATCAGGTATGTAAAAATAAGGAGGTTACGGATATGAGCAATATTTCGGAGTTGGATCTGCAGAATCTGCGCCATTTGATCGGCGGCTTTGACACCACACACTGTAAGATGCAGGCCTATGCCAAGGAGGCAACGGATCCTCAGATCAGGCAGTTTTTCGAGAAAGGTGCGAAATCTGCAATGGACAATAAGCAGCAGCTTATGAAGTTTTTGGGGTAAGTCCTGAAGACCAAAAAGCGGAAAACGTAAAATCGAGAGATCAATAGACCGGAAGACGGTGGAAGTGAGGTAAATATGCAGGAAAAAACTATGGTGGCAGATACCCTTGCAGGTATCAACGGAGAATTAACCCGCTACGCGGGAATGATCGCGCAGTCTGAAAACAAGGAGCTGAAGCAGACTCTGAAGCAGCTCCGCAATGCATGTGAGCAGTCTCAGGAGGAGCTGTATCAGATTGCAAGGGCAAAGTCTTACTATGTGCCGGCCAGCAAGGCCACGGATGAGGAAGTGGCACATGTGAAGGAATTGTTTACCCAGGGAACTTTATAATTCAGTGACCCTTGAAGGGCGGCGTGGAGAAAGCGCCGCCCTTCAGGCTTGAGCACCTTCTTTTACAGCGATTTCAAGCATTTTCTCTGGCATAGGAGGGAGGCTGGTTCCATAGACTGTAATAAGGGATGGTTACGGCCCGGCCGTGAGGACGACGGGCGGTAACGGCAAGGCGGAGGCAGTTATGCTGAATGCAATATGGGCGATAATGATATTGGCGGCTGTGATCTTTGGGGCCTGTACGGGAAGGATGAGCGAGGTGACCAACGCGGCACTGGACAGCGCGGGGGAAGCTCTGTCGCTGTGCTTTACCATGGCCGGTGTGGTGGCTTTGTGGATGGGGCTGATGGAGATAGCTTCCAGCGCCGGATTGATTCGGAAATTGACAAAAGGGATTTCTCCCTTTCTGAGGTTTCTGTTTCCGCGGATACCCAAGGACCACCCCGCGGGAGAATACATAGCGACCAATGTGATTGCCAATATACTGGGTCTGGGCTGGGCCTGCACTCCCGCGGGGCTTAAGGCCATGGAGGAACTGGCAAAGCTGGAGGCCCAGCGGGGAAACCCGGAATATCTGGAAGCGGGACCCGGGGAGGCCGGTTATGGCCGGGGAAGCTTAAAAGGCCGGGAGGCCGGACGAAGGGAAAGCGCGGTCAGGGGCAGGCGCGCCAGCAATGAGATGTGTAATTTCCTGATTTTAAATATTTCATCCCTGCAGCTGATTCCTGTGAATATGATTGCCTACAGAAGCCAGTACGGCAGTGCCAATCCCACGGCGATTATTGCGCCGGCCATTGCGGCTACACTGGTCAGCACACTGGTGGCGGTGGTATACTGCAAAATCAAGGATTGCGTTAGCGCAGACTACATAAGCGGAAACAGCATAAATAGAAATCACATAGATAGAAGCCGCACAGACAAAAGCCGTATAGACAAAAAAGCAGTGAGGCATGCCGGAAGCGTTGATTTGACAGCCAGTGAAGCCCGCGGGATATCAGAGAGAGCAAGGGGGTTCCGTCAGGCTGACACGCCAGACACATTGTCGGATAAAAGAAATAGCAGAGGAGGGAGAGCAGTATGAATGCATTGGCTCATTTATCGGATATTGTCATTCCCATCCTGATTTTCTTTATCGTTGGCTATGGTTATGTTTCCAAAGTAAAAGTGTATGAGACTTTTTTGAAGGGGGCAAAAGACGGCCTTAAGATTGTGGTAGATATTGTACCTACGCTGATCGGTCTGCTGGTGGCGGTGGGGATGCTGCGTGCCTCGGGATTTTTTGATGTGCTGGGCAAGCTGCTGGGGCCTGCCGCGGCAGCGGTTGGTCTGCCTGCCCAACTGATGCCGCTGTTGGTGGTGAAGCTGTTTTCGTCCTCCGCGGCTACGGGACTGGTGCTGGACATTTTCCGCACCTCCGGACCGGATTCCTACGCGGGGATGCTGACCTCGATTCTCATGAGCTGCACGGAGACGGTGTTCTACACCATGAGCGTATATTTTCTGGCAGCCAAGGTGACCAAGACAAGATATACCCTGACTGGGGCATTGCTGGCTACGCTGGCGGGGACGGCGGCAAGCGTGGTGCTGGCGAGAATGATGGTGTAATACGCCTTTCCCTGTACTCCGTCGGGGTGCACCCCAGGATTTTTTTGAAATGATGGATAAGATGATTTACGTTTTCATAGCCTACTTCATAGCTGATTTCGTGTATCTTCACGGTGGTTTCCGCTAACAGCTCCGCGGAGGCCTGAATACGCATTTTGTGCAGATGCTGCATGGGAGAGCTTAGGTAATGTTCTTTGAATTCCCGGCAGATGCGGTACCTGTTTATTTTATATTTTCGTTCGAACTGTTCCAGAGTATGTTTTTTATAATATTGTGTATCTAATTCTTTTTTTATCTCTTTCAAATAGGGCGGTATTTTCCGGATTGGGGCGGCGCCGTCCAGAATCATCTGCGTCAACAGCTTTGTCAGAAGCAGATGGCAGACCAGGGGTTCCTCCTGCCTGTTCTCAAAAAGAGACAGCAGTTCTGAAGGGAGCCCTGTCATGGGATGCCACTGAAAGAAGGAGGATAGAGTCAGGAGCTTTCCAATGTACCAGGGGATACTGTGGCCATCAAATAGAAGCACAGTATAGTCTGACGGCGCGGATACTGTGATGCGGCGTGGCATATCGCACCGAAATAGCAGCAGAGAGCCTTCTGCCGGGGAAATGGTTTCTTCCACAGAGGACATGCCAGGTGGAGTGTTCTGCTCTGTGGGGAAGAGCCGAAGCTGCAGGCGGCCTGCCCTCAGGCAGAGCAGTCCCAGTCCCGGACTGGCTGCTGCGCTGTAGGACATAGGAACCCGGAGGGCGGCGCTTTCCAGGGCTGTCCGATGCAGCAGATATTGCGCTGTCTCCTGGTCCGGTGTAAAAGATGTAAAGGTATATCCGAGATTTGACAATATGGTAAGGCTTGGTGTGTATATATTTTCCCAGTTCATTATCCTATTCCCTGTTTTCTGCAGATTTATTTCTTCCTGCGAATATCACTATTTTAGTTTTTTTTAAGTGCTCCTGTTTTTCAGCTGCAGCTGCTCTTTGGGCTGTACACTATAAATTATAATAGGGAGAAAGCAATATTCCCATAGTTAAATCAGCTGAAAAACTTTTTTAAAATTTGTGTAAATAGATGAAAAAACGAAATTGTCAAAAATTATATATAGAAATCAAGAATAATGGATGACTAAATTAACCACGTGTGTGAGAATTAAATCAGAATTTAAGAAAAGGATTCTAAAGCGAGGAAATAGAAAAAGGAAAATAGAGAAGGAAAATAGAAAGAAAAATAGATAAGAAAATAGGAAAGAAAATAGAAAGGAAATCAGATGAAAGCAGAAGATATTTTGAAAGATTACATAGCGAATGATGAGTGTCCGGTGCTGCCGGAGGATTCTCACCTTCAGTACGAGGGCAGGATTGATTTTGGGAAGGAGGAAGGACCTTTGTGGACCTATCCGGCTACCAGCGTAAGACTCCGATTCCGGGGCAGCAGCCTGAAGGTGGTGTTGTCCAATTATCGTGCCTACTGGGACAATTTCCTGGGATATGTGTTGGATGGGGTGGAGCATTGTGTGAAGCTGAATGAGAGCGGGATTACTGTTATTCGTCTGTTTGAGGGAGAATCAGAAGAGGAAGCAGAACAGGAAGCAGAACAGGGCGGCGCTTTTACCTGCCGGGAAGGAGAGGCTGGGAGAATCCATGATCTTTTGCTGTTCAAGCGTCAGGATTCCTGCCATATGGTGCAGATTCACGGCTTTATCGGCAGCGGGGACTTTGAATTACATTCCTGTCCACCTCTTTCCTCCAGAAGAATTGAGGTCTATGGGGACTCTGTGTCTGCAGGGGAGGTGTCTGAGGCGGTGGAGTACTGCGGGGAACCGGATCCGCCGCACAACGGAGAGTATTCCAACAGCTACTATTCTTATGCATGGCTGACAGCCAGGAAGCTGGGGGCAAGGATTCATGATATTGCTCAGGGAGGCATCGCTCTTATGGACGGCACAGGGTATTTTATGGAGCCGGAGCAGCAGGGCATAGAGCGTATTTACGATAAGGTGCAGTATCAACCGCAGATTTTAAACCAGTCCGCCTGTCCTTTGGGCGCAGACGGGGGAAGAGATCCTTTGAAGTGGGACTTTTCCCGGTATGAGCCGCAGGTGGTGATTGTGGCAGTGGGGCAGAACGATGCCCATCCGATGGATTTCGCCGGGGAGGACTACGAGGGGGAGCGGATGCGCCAGTGGAAGAAGCAGTATATGGTTTTTCTGGACAGGCTGAGGAGGGTGCATCCCTGTGCCCACATTATCTGCATGACCACCATATTGGGGCATCACGAGAACTGGGATCGTGCCATTGAGGAAGTATGCCGCAGCACGGGAGACAGCAGAGTGTACCATTTCCTTTTCAGCAATAACGGAAGGGGGACCAGAGGGCATATTCGCAGGCCTGAGGCGGAGCGGATGGCAGAGGAGCTGTCTGCTTACATCGAAGGGCTGGGGGAGCAGATCTGGAGAGACACTTATCGGATGGAGGCGGCATTTGCAAAAGCAAGCGCCGGAGAGAGCTTGACCGCAGGTTTTTTAGGAGGCTCCATCACTCAGGGAAGCCTGGCTTCTGTGCCGGAGAACTGTTATGCCAGTCGGGTCTGCAGGTGGTGGCAGGAGAAGTTTCCTGGCACAAAGATTCGGTATGTCAATGCAGGCATCGGGGGCACTACATCTCATTTCGGCGTGGCCAGAGCCTGGGAGGATTTGCTGTTCACCAGGCCGGATGTGGTGTTTGTGGAGTTCTCTGTCAACGACGAAGACACGGAGCATTTCAGGGAATGCTATGAGGGGCTGCTGCGGCGGATTTTGAACTGTGACTGGAATCCCGCGGTGGTGCTGCTTCATAATCGCTTTTACAGTGACGGGCGCAGCGCCCAGAGGATTCATGATGAACTGGGGAGGTATTATTGTCTTCCCAGAGTGTGCATGGGAGACGCTATTTACCCCAGGATTGCTTCTGGGGAGCTGGCCATGGAGGAGATTACCCCTGATGGACTTCATCCCAATGACAGAGGTCATGCCATGCTGGCGGATTGTATTGATGCCATGCTGGAGCGGGTATATCATGGCTTCTGTGAGAGGAAGGATTTTTGGAAGGCCGGGGACAGAATTGCAGGGAAGGTTCCGGCTGGTTTTAACGAGGAGGATGTATCAGGCTGTGCGTTCCCCTCCCCTATGACGAGGAACCGCTATGAGAGTGCCCGCAGGCTCAGAAATGAGACGGTTACGGTGTATTGCAGGGGATTTGAGGCGGATTATGAGGTGCAGGGGGGAATTAAGGATGTTTTTAAAAAGGGCTGGCAGGCTGGCCATGCGGGAGCGGAGATTTGTTTTGAGGTTGAGGCCGCTTGTATTGGGATTCAATACCGCAGAACAGTGAGGAAGCCCGCGCCCAAGGCCGTGGCTGTGATAGACGGCAATGAAGAGGGAGCTGTGGTGCTGGACGGCAATTTTGATGAGGATTGGGGGGATTGTCTTGCCCTGCAGCTGCTGCTGGAGGATGCGGAAGCCGGGCATCACACAGTCACGGTCAGAATTGTGGAAGCGGAGGAGGTTGTGACACCGTTTTATCTGGTGTCTCTGATCGTGGCCTGAGGGCTGGACGCTGAACGATGAATGGGATATCAGAGGTTATTCGGCAGAAGCGGATAGAGTGTGATGCAGTGTGAGATTTGGCAGATGATGATACAGGAGGATAGGAGGCAAAGATGAGGAGAAGAACGGCAGCTGTAATTCTGGCGGTGGTGCTGGCTTTGGCGGGCTGTGCAAAAACAGATCACGCAGAGGGAGACGGCATGACGGAAGGAAGCGGCGCGGGAGCGGAAGATTCAGGCAGCGCGAACGGCGGGAACACGGGCGGAAGTGGGGAAGGCAGCGCAGAAGAATATGCTTCGGAGGAAGGAGAAGCCGGGGCGGAAGGGGATGAGACGGCACAATATGAGATCGTGAAGGTGCCGGACTGGAAGGAAGTGGAGATCCCGGAGAGTGAGGCTCTGGCCTTCGTGGAGGACATGCAGCTGGGCTGGAGCCTGGGCAACACCTTTGACGCATCCAACTGTAATGCGGCAAATGAGCTTGACTATGAGAAGGCCTGGAATGGCGTGATGACGGAAAAGGAGATGATCCACGCGGTGGCGGAAGCGGGCTTTCGAACCATCCGCATTCCGGTTTCGTGGCACAACCATGTGGACGAGAATGACCAGATCAGCCAGGCGTGGATGAACCGCGTCCAGGAGGTTGTGGACTGGGCGGTGGAGGAAGAATTGTATGTGATCCTGAATATTCACCACGATAATGAGGAGGGCTTTTTGTACCCCTCCTATGACCAGCTGGAGCGGTCAAAAGAATATGTGGGGAATGTGTGGGGGCAGATCGCGGAGCGGTTTGCGGACTATGACGAAAAGCTGATTTTTGAGGTGATGAATGAGCCCAGACAGGTGGAGACGGATCATGAGTGGTGGATTAATGTAAATACAGAGACGGGCAAGGAGTGCATAGACGCGGTGAATCAGCTGAATCAGGCAGGGGTGGATGCGATCCGTGGAAATGGAGAAGGCTATAATTCTTCTCGTTATATCATGGTTCCCGGATATTGCGCGTCACCTGAATTCGCCCTGGCGGATGGTTTTGTACTGCCTGTGGATACCGGCATTGCCCAGAACAGGATTCTGGTGTCGGTTCATGCCTATACTCCCTACAATTTTGCGTTGGCGGGGGAGAATGACCAAAACAGCACGGATGCTTTTTCCGTTTCAGACAGCAAGGGGACGGGGGATATTGATTCTTTTATGTTCAGACTCTATGAGAAGTATGTATCCAAGGGAATCGGTGTGGTCATCGGGGAGTTCGGCGCAAGGGCGAAGCAGAACAATGTGGAGGCGCGGAAGGAATATGCCGCTTATTATGTGGCGGCAGCCAGACATTATGGTATGACTGCGTGCTGGTGGGACAATAATGCCTTTGGAGGCAGCGGAGAGAATTTCGGGCTTCTGCGCAGACTCAAAAGCGAGTTCCTTTTCCCGGAGATTGTAGCGCAGATGGTGTATTACAGCGAGAATAGATAAGCAGACATATCTTTAAAATCGATTAAATGTGTGTTAAAATACAAAATTGATTTGTGGATTTTAGCTATTTTAAAATCATGAAATTTCCCCTATTATAAGTATGGAAGAAGGGAGAGATGAGTGACATGAATATTTCGTATGACGAGAAAACGAGAATTTTTAAGCTGGATACAGCCCGCACCAGCTATCTGATTGGAATCGTGGATGATGAGGGCTTTATTGGTCATGTGTATTATGGGAAGATCATCAGTGACAGCAGTGCCTCATATTTGATGCGGACAGGGGAGGCACCTTTTGTACCCTCCCAAAACAGCAGGGACAGAAGCTCCTTCTTCGATGCCTTCCCCATGGAGTTTCCCAGCTGCAACACAGGGGACTACAGGGAGAGCGCAATAGAGCTGCTGGATGCCAGGGGACATAATGGCGTTGAAATCGTGTATCAGGCGCACCGGATCCTGAAAGGCAAGCCGGGCCTTTCGGGGCTGCCTGCTACCTTCGGCGGCGAGACGGAGTGCATGACCCTGGAGATCGACGGGATGGACAAGGTGCTGGGGCTTAAAGTAACATTGCGCTACAGTATCTTTGAGGATGTGGATGTGGTGGCCAGGAGTGTGTCTGTGAAAAATATGTCAGAAGAAAGTTTTTTTCTCACCAGACTGATGTCCGCCAGCATTGACATGGATCAGGAGGATTACCGCCTGCTGACTCTTCATGGCTCATGGGCCAGGGAACGGCATATGGAATCCCGGGAGATTGGCTGCGGGAAGACAAGTGTGGGCTCCACGAGAGGTGAGTCCTCCCATCAGGAGCATCCCTTTATGGCGCTGGTATCTGAGACAGCTGCCCAGGAGCGAGGCAGCGTTTACGGCTTTCATTTTATATATTCCGGCAACTTTATTGCTCAGGTGGAGAGGACCCAGTTTGACAGTCTTCGGGTGCAGATGGGAATTCACCCGAAGAATTTCTGTTATCAGGTGAAGCCGGGAGAAGTGTTCCAGGCACCGGAGGTGATTCTGACATACTCTGACGAGGGGCTGGGGGGGATGAGCAGAACTCTTCATGATCTGTACCGGAACCATTTGATCAGAAGTCCTTATAAGGATAAAAAGCGTCCCATACTCATTAACAACTGGGAAGCCACTTATTTTAACTTTAACACGGAAAAGCTGCTGGATATTGCCAGAGAGGCCAGGAAGGCCGGCATCGAGATGCTGGTTATGGACGACGGCTGGTTTGGCCGCCGGAATGATGACAATACCAGCCTGGGTGACTGGAAGGTGAATGAAGAGAAGCTGAAGGGCGGCTTAAAGCCTCTGGTGGATCAGGTGAACCGGATTGGCTTGAAATTCGGCATCTGGTTTGAGCCGGAGATGGTGTCTCCGGATTCTGATCTGTACCGGACCCACCCGGACTGGGCGATTGCCATACCGGGCCGTACTCCCTGCCGCTCCAGGAATCAGTTCGTCCTGGATCTGACCAGGCGGGAGGTGCTGGAGTATGTCTACAACTCTGTGGCGGAGGTGCTGCACAGCGCCAATATCGAGTATGTGAAATGGGACATGAACCGTCAGCTTACGGATCTGGGCAGTCTGTATCTGGGCCGTGAGAATCAGGGCGAGCTCAGCCACCGTTATGTGCTGGCGGTGTATGAGCTGCAGGAGAGACTTATAAAGGAGTTCCCTGATCTGCTTCTGGAGAACTGCTCCGGCGGCGGTGCAAGGTTCGATCCGGGTATGCTTTATTACAGTCCGCAGATCTGGTGTTCTGATGATACGGATGCCATTGAGCGTCTGGTCATCCAGGAGGGGACGGCGTTGATTTATCCTCTTTCCGCCATAGGCGCCCATGTGTCGGATTGCCCCAACCATACAGTGGGCAGGAGTACGCCCTTTTCTACCAGAGGGAACGTGGCACTGGCGGGGACTTTCGGCTATGAGCTGGATATTACGAAGATTTCTGAAGAAGACAAGGCGCAGATTCCGGAGCAGGTGGCCCTGTACCATAGATACAATGACCTGGTAAGAGAGGGAGACTACTATCGTATTGCCTCATATCGGCAGAACCATTTCTATGACTGCTGGGCGGTGGTGTCTAAGGATAAGAAAGAGGCGCTGGTCACATTTGTGCAGGTGCTCAGGCGTCCGAATCATCACAGCAGGATGATAAAGCTGAAAGGGCTGAATCCTGAGATGCGGTACAAAGTCTGTGAAGGGACAAATCCGGATGAAGGGGTGGGATGTGTGTACTATGGGGATACCCTGATGAACGCCGGAATTCCAATGGAAGAAATGTGGGGGGATTGTCAGTCCAGACTGATCTTTCTTGCGGCAGAAGGGAGCGGCGTATGACAAAATCGGTAAAACTTGCGGATATCGCACAGAAGGTGGGAGTCAGCGTGGTAACTGTCTCCAAGGCGCTGTCCGACCAGAAGGGCGTCAGCGAGGAGATGCGTGAGAGAATAAAGAAGCTGGCGGAAGAGATGGGATACAGGCCGCCCTCCGCGGTGAAAAAGGAATCTGCCAAGCCGCGGAGCTACAATATTGGCGTGCTGATAGAGGAAGAATACCTGGACAATTACGAATCCTTCTACTGGAAGATCTATCAGCAGATATCCATCTATGCCCTGCAGCAGGAATGCTTTGCCATGATGGAAGTGGTGAGCGGTTCTATGGAGGAGCAGATGGAGCTGCCGAAGCTGGTAAGGGAGCGTAAGGCTCACGGCATCATTGTCTTGGGCAGGATGCCGGACAGATATTTAAAGCTGCTGAAGGAGGACGAATCTGTCCCTGTGGTATACATTGATTTTACAGACGATGATCCGGACACGGATGCGGTAGTTTCCGACAGCTATTATGGTGCCTGCCGCCTGGTTAATTATCTCATCGGACAGGGACATACCAGGATTGCTTATGTGGGAACGCTGCTGGCTACCAGTTCTATCACGGACAGGTATTTCGGCTATGCGAAGGCGCTGATGGAGCATGATATTCCTCAGAGGGAGGACTGGAGGTTGGACGACAGACATGTGTCCAGCGGTTTTATTCAGGAGGGGTTGATGCAGATACCGGAGGAAATGCCTACCGCATTTTTCTGCAACTGTGACCTGACGGCAGGCAAGCTGATCCAGAAATTGCGTCAGGGAGGCTATCAGGTGCCTGAGGATATTTCCGTGGTGGGCTTCGACAACTATATCTATCCGGGAGTCTGTGACTTAGGGATCACCACCTATGAGGTGGATCAGGCAGAGATGGCGGCCCAGGCGGTGAAGATACTGATAAAACGGATGGGAAACGAAGTAGACCGTCCCAGAACTTATATGGTTGAAGGCCGTATTGTTGTAAAGGATAGCGTAAAGAAAATAGAAAGTTAAAATTGGCTAAATTTAATCAACGCGAAAATGCCGGTTTCTCAGGAGTGGGAAATCGGCATTTGTGTATTTGTCACAAAAATATGGGCGTAAAATTGGTAACATGGTAGAAATAACCAAATAATAACATAAAAAGGTTGAATTAATTTAACAAGAGGTTTATTATTAGCTTAATAAGAAGCTAAATTAAAGAGCGGATTTAGCAATAAGCTTTTATGGGGAGCGCGGATATGAAAAGATGGAGGAGAACAGCGGCATATCTGATAGTGCTGGCTTTATCCGGCGGACAGCTTACAGGCTGTGGACGTGATGTGCCCGGGGAGTCTGATGAAGCGGAGGAATTTACTGCGGAGGTCATCGCTGTCTATGAAGCGGAGGAGGCTGTCTTTGCGGGAAAGGTTCATGAGGAAATGGGCAAAGAGGAGTGCAGCGGAGGCGGATATGCCACCGGCTTCCAGGATGATGGGGATTCCTGCATGTTCAGTGTTGAGATACCTGAGGACGGCTTTTACGATCTGCAGTTTGGCAGCGCGGCCAGCGATTACAAGGAAAATTATGTGCATGTAGATGGAGAACCCATGGGGAATCTGGTGACGGACAGCAAGGCTTTTGCGGAGTCGGGAATCAGCAGAGTCTACATGACGGCCGGTGCCCATGAGGTTTCGGTTTTCAAGTTCTGGGGGTGGATTGACTTGGATTATCTGAAAATAATGACATCGAAGCCCATACCTGCCTCCACCTATCAGGTTTCCGCAGAGCTTGTCAATGAGAACGCTATTGATAACGCAAAGCGGCTGATGAGCTATCTGGCGGACAACTATGGAACCAAAATTCTCTCCGGACAATACTGCGACACCGGAATCAACGGCAAAGAATTCCAGGTCATCAAAAAAGTGACCGAAAAGCTGCCGGCGGTGCTGGGATTGGATTTTATGGAATATACACCCTCCTTTGTGGAGCATGGAAGTACGGGACATTCCACGGATTTGGCTATTCAATGCTGGGAACAGGGGGGGATCGTAACCTTTTGCTGGCATTGGAATGCCCCGACGAAGTACCTGACCGGGAACTGGTACAGCGGTTTTTATACAGAATACACCAATCTGGATCTGGCAAAGGTGATGAACGGGGAGGATGCGGAAGGGTACGCTCTGCTGATGCAGGATATTGATGCAATTGCCAGTCAGCTATCCATTCTGCAGGAGGAGGGAGTCCCCGTCCTCTGGAGGCCTCTTCATGAGGCCAGCGGCGGCTGGTTCTGGTGGGGAGCCGCGGGGCCGGAAGCCTATATACAGCTCTACAGACTGCTCTATGACAGGCTGGTCAACGAACATGGGCTGAATAACTTGATCTGGGTTTGGAACGGCCAGGACAAGGACTGGTATCCCGGGGATGAGTACGTTGACATCATCGGCGAGGACATTTATCCCGGAGAGCGGGTGTACACTTCCCAGGTCAATAAGTATTTGGAGGCGGTGGAATACACAGAGGCAGGGAAGATGGTGGTTCTCTCGGAGAATGGCTGTGTGTTCGACCCGGATCTGGCGGTGAGAGACGGAGCTATGTGGGGGTTCTGGTGTACATGGAGCGGTGAATTTGTGGCAAAGGACACAGCCGTTTTCACCTACAGCGATCAGTACACGGAAAGCGACGCACTGAAGCGCTTCTATGAGGCAGAGGTGGTAGTTACTCTGGATGAGCTGCCCAATCTGAAAGAATATCCGATCCGGAATTAAGGAGTCGGGCACCAGACATGGAGAAAGAGAGTATCTGAAAATGGTTCGGAAGAAGCGATGGGATACGGGGGAAATGGCAGGGGTATGAAGAAAAAGAATTCCGGCGGCCTGCTGGCCAATGAAGGAAAAATCGTAGGTCTGCTGAACAAATCGGGGGAGATCATTCTGCTGAATATGGCTTTTCTGCTGTGCTGCCTGCCGGTCGTTACCATAGGGCCGGCCCTGGCTTCACTGTATTATGCCACCATGAAGAGCATCCGGCGGGAGCGAGGGTATCCGGTGCGGGAGTTTTTCTCATCTGTGAGGAGGACGCTTAAAAAAGGAATTCTGCTTACTTTGCTGGCTGCCGCCTGGCTGGGATGTCTGTTCTTCGGCAGGTATTACGCCAGGACGGGGCAGTGGAAGGCGTCGCCGGGTGCAGGGCTGTATGATGCGTTCATCATCGTCAGTATCTGTGTATTGATTTACATTTTTCCGGTGCTTTCCAGGTTCGAGATGAAGCTGACCGGAATCATAAAGCTCAGCTTTCTGATGAGCATACGATTCCTGCCGTTGACGGTTATCAGCATTGCAGGCTTGGCGGCGGGAGTTTTACTGATGATTTACGTTCTTCCGATTCCCTGCATTTTCTTTGTGCCGGGACTGTGGTGTCTGGCGCTGACCTTTTTGACAGAGAGGGCGCTGCAGGCCTATACGCCTGAGGCGGGGCCGGGAGAAGAACAATGGTTTGACAAAGAGCCTTAAAATATGTGCATGGCGCGGAAAAGGGGAAAACAATGAAGCGAGATAAAGTTTTGAGAAAGTCGATAGCAGCCGTTCTTCTTGCATCAATGGTGCTTGCTATGCTGCCTGCTGCGGGCATGGAGGCAATGGCAAAGACAGACTGCTCCATGGATGAGTTTGACGAGATGATAAGCACCTACAATGTGGATGACTCCATTCCTTCCTACAATGAGTACAAGACATTGCACTCGGATGCCGCTTATCCCGACACCGTGGTGGAGATTCCCGCTTCGGGCTTCGTCAGGTATGAGGAGAGCGATGTACCTGCGGCGCCGGAGGTTTATTCTGATTATGAGGGGATGGCGGGAGACAGCGTGCTGACAGGAGAGGACTCCCTGATTGAGTTTGAAGTGAATGTGGCTCAGAGCGGCATGTACAATCTCTCGGTGGTCTATTATCCCACAGAGGGCAAAAACTCTGATATTCAGAGAAGTCTGTTTGTGGATGGCGCGCTGCCTTTTGAGGAGATGGCGCTGCTGAGCTTCCCCAGAGTGTGGACTAATTATGTGGCGGACACCGGGACAGACGAGAACGGCATCACGGTCATGAACTGGGAGAAGGATAATCAGGGCAATGATGTGAAGCCGAAGACAATGGAGATACCGGAGTGGCAGACCAGATACCTGTATGACAGCGACGGCTATGTCACCGAGCCCCTCTCCGTTTATCTGGAGGCGGGAGAACATACCATCAGCATCGTATCGCTGCGGGAGCCCATGATGATTAACAAGCTGGTTTTAAGCAATGCCCAGGAGGTTAAAAGCTACGCGGAGGTAAAGGCGGGATGGGATGCGGCGGGAGCTTCAGATACTACCGGCACCCACATCCTTCTGGAGGGAGAATATGCCACCAAGACATCCTCCCAGATGCTTTATCCCCAGCAGGACCAGTCCTCCCCGGCAGTGTCACCCTCCAGCGCCAAGGCTCTTCTGAACAACTCCATCGGCGGCAATTCCTGGAGACTGGTAGGACAGTGGATTGAGTGGGAGTTTGACATCCTGGCGGATGGTTATTACTGCATTTCCTTTTATGACAAGCAGAATTTCTCCAGAGGTATTCACGTATCCCGCCGTATCACTATCGATGGTGAGGTGCCCTTTGCGGAAATGAATGATTACGCCTTCGATTACAGCCAGAACTGGCGTGAAGATAAGCTGTCGGACGCAAGCGGCGAACCTTACCGCTTCTACATGAAGGAAGGGCACCATGTACTCCGCATGGAGGTAGTGCTGGGCGAGTTCTCCGAGATTGTAGGCCTGGTGGAAGATGCAGTGCAGCAGCTGAACAGTATTTACCGCCAGGTCATCAAGGTCACCGGCGTGGCGCCCGACACCTACCGGAGCTATCAGCTGGAGGCAACCCTTCCGGATTTACATAACCAACTGGTGGAAGCCAGAGATACTCTGAACGAGGCTCTGGAAAAGCTGGAAGCGGTGGCGGGCAGCAATACAGACAAAAAGGCTGTGCTTCTGACTATGAGAGACCAGCTTGACGATTTGATTAAGGACGGAGAGTACTTTGTCAGGGTCATCAGCGCTTACAAGATAAATGTCCGTGCCCTGGGCACATGGATTACCAACGTAATCAGCCAGCCCCTCCAGATAGACCGCATCAATATCTATTCTCCTGATGTGAAGATAAAGTATGACAAAACCGGATTCTTCAGCCAGGCGGGATATGAAATCAGCCGACTATACTATTCGTTTGTAATTGATTATAACAACATAGGAAGTGTGAATGAGAGCAGCGGCAAGGACAATGCGGCGCTGACTCTGTGGGTTGGTTCCGGACGTGACCAGGCAAATGTAATCAAGGGGCTGATAGATGATACCTTTACCAGCGAAACAGGTATCAGCGTCAATGTACAGCTGGTGGATATGAACACCCTGCTGAAGGCAACGCTGGTGGGAGAGGGTCCCGACGTGGCAATTCAGGTGGCAAACACCAACGGCGCGGCCGGAGCGGTGCTTTACACCGGCAACGATACGCCGGTGAACTACGGAATCAGAAACGCGGTGCTGGATTTGACTCAGTTTGATGACTATAAAGAGGTGCTGGCGCGGTTTCCTGAAGCGGCAAACACCCAGTTCACCTACGATGGAGCGGTGTATGCCCTGCCGGAGACCATCACCTACCCGGTTATGTTTTACCGGAAAGATATTCTGAAGGAAATCGGAATGGAGGTTCCCGAGACCTGGGACGACGTGAAGGTTGCAATGACCGTGCTGGCAAAGAACCAGATGGAGTTCGGCATGCTGGCAAACGAGCAGATTTTTGCCTCCCTGCTGTACCAGAACGGAGGCCGTTATTACAACGACGATGGCAGCGCTTCAGATTTGGATTCCGACATTGCGGTAAACACCTTCAAGGATTTCTGCGAGTACTACACGGACTACAAGCTGGATAAGGAGACCAGCGTGGAAGAGCGGTTCAGAACAGGTGAGTGTCCCATCATCATATCGGACTACACCACCTACAACAACTTTGCCGTGTCCGCGCCGGATATTGCGGGACTGTGGAGCTTTACCCAGATTCCCGGAACCGTGCAGGCGGACGGCAGTGTGGACCACTCCGTGGCAGGCACCGGACTGGCCAGCATGATTATGGCGGACACCGATTATCCGGACGCAAGCTGGGAGTTTATCAAGTGGTGGACCAGTGCAGACACCCAGACCCGGTACGGACGGGAGATGGAATCCCTGATGGGCTCTGCGGCCAGAGTTCCCACCGCAAACTATGAGGCGTTTCTGAATATGCCCTGGCCGGTGGATGATTTTGAAGCTCTGAAGGAGGCTATGGAGAGCGTCAGGGGAATTCCCCAGGTGCCCGGCGGATATTATTCCTGGCGTAATGTTTACAACGCGTTTTATACGGTGGTCAACGATATCGACACGGCGCTTCCCAGGGAGGAGCTGATGGATAAGGTTATTTACATCAACGCGGAGATTGACTATAAGCGCGAAGAGCTGGAACTGGACAAGAAGAAATAACAGAAAGGGGCATATAAATGGCAGAGCAAACGCAAGCGTCCGCCAAGACGGCGGGTGTATCCCAGGAGACCCTGGATCTGATTAAAAGGCAGGGAACCTTGGGGTATCAGATTAAGAAAAGTAAATCATCCTATTTCATGCTGGCTCCATACTTTATTTTGTTTTTCTTCTTCACCGTGCTGCCGGTGGTGATGAGTGTGGCATTCAGCTTTACCTACTACAACATGCTGGAGATGCCTGAGTTTGTGGGCTGGAAGAATTACATCAAGCTGTTTTTGGAAGATGATATTTTCATGATTTCCCTGAAGAACACGCTGATTCTGGCATTGGTTACGGGACCGGTCAGCTACTTCCTGTGTCTGCTGTTCGCCTGGATTATCAATGAGTTCAAGGGATGGCTGAGAGCCTTCCTGACCCTGATTTTCTACGCGCCCAGCATCTGCGGTAACGCCTATGTGGTCTGGAATCTGATTCTCTCCGGAGACAGATACGGTTACCTGAACGGTATTCTCCTGAGGCTTGGCATTATGGATGAGGCCGTGATATGGATGAAGACGGAAAAGTATGTGCTGCCCATGCTGATTGTGGTACAGCTGTGGCTGAGTCTTGGCACCGGCTTCCTGTCCTTTATCGCGGGACTTCAGACCGTAGATAAGAGTCTGTATGAGGCGGCCGCCCTGGACGGCGTCAAAAACCGCTGGCAGGAGCTGTGGCATGTGACGCTTCCGGCCATGAAGCCTCAGCTGATGTTCGGCGCGGTCATGCAGATTACCCAGTCCTTCGCCATCGCGGACGTGTCCATTCAGCTGGCGGGCAACCCTTCCGTGAACTATTCGGGAGCCACTGTGGTTACTCACCTTCTGGACTATGGCACCGTGCGATTTGAAATGGGTTATGCGTCGGCGATAGCCACGGTGCTGTTCCTGCTGATGGTAGGCAGTAACAAACTGGTACAGAGACTCTTAAGGAGGGTTGGCGAATAATGAAAAATAAGAAAAAAAGATTTTTCAAGCCAAAGGAGAAAAGACTGAATCGTTCCATGGCGGGAAATACCCTGTTGTTTGTGCTGATGTTTATCTGCGGCCTGGCGATGATTCTTCCTCTGGTGATGGTAATCAACAACTGCCTGAAGCCTCTGGATGAGCTGTATCAGTTCCCGCCCAGAATATTTGTGAGAAACCCTACCTTTGAGAACTTTTCGGATTTGTTCACACTGATGAGCGATTCCTGGGTGCCTTTCTCCCGTTACGTGCTGAATACTGTCATTATCACCGGAGGCGGTATGGTGGGGCACGTCGTTGTTGCATCCCTGGCGGCTTATCCTCTGGCGAAGCACCGGTTCCCCGGCAAGAACATTCTGTTCAGCATGGTGGTGCTCTCCATGATGTTTTCCTGGACGGTTACCCAGACGCCTCAGTATATGATTATTTCCTGGCTGCACATCAACAATACATACCTGGCCCTGATTCTGCCGGCGTTTTCCTTTGGAATGGGACTCTATCTGATGAAGCAGTTTATGGAGCAGCTGCCGGATTCCCTGATGGAGTCGGCCAGACTGGATGGAGCCAGCGAGTGGAAGATATTCTGGAATATCGTTATGCCTAACGTAAAGCCCGCATGGCTGACACTGGCTATCTTCCAGTTCCAGCAGATGTGGGGCAATACGGGAAGCACCTTCCTGCGTGACGAGGAGCTGAAGCCTCTGCAGTATGCTTTGCAGCAGGTTTCCGCAGGCGGTATGGCGAGAGCCGGTGCTGCGGCGGCAGTAACCTTTATCATTGCGGCGGTGCCCATTACCTTCTTCCTGATCTGTCAGAAGAACGTATTGGAGACCATGACATCTTCAGGTATGAAAGACTAGGCTGCAGAAAGGCAGGGTAATATTAATGAAAAAATTCCGGAAATTTATGCGGGGCCTGTCCCTTTGTCTGGCATCCTTGCTGCTGGCGGGCATGATCGCAGGGGACGTATATGCGACTTCCATTCCCTACGATACTTACAATTACGATTACAGAAACTACATCCATTTTACCCCCGCGGCCTATGTGCCGGAGAGGACCATCCGCGGGAATTCCTTTACCTACAACGGGGAGCCTCTGGGAAACTTTGTGACGCCTCAGGATTTGTGCCAGGCGGACGACGGCAGGATTTATGTGGCGGACACCGGCAATAACCGCATTGTGGTGCTGGATGAGAAAATGAGACAGGTTCTCAATGTTATCACGGTTTTTGACAACAATGGAACGGAGGACAGCTTCAAGCAGCCTTATGGTGTGTTTGTATCCGAAAAGAATGAAATCTACATAGCGGATTCCCAGAACAACCGCATTGTGGTGCTGAGTCAGGAGGGAAAGCTGATAAAAATTGTGGCGAATCCACAGTCGGAGAGCCTGGAAGATGATTATGTATTCGTTCCATTAAAGGTTGCGGTGGATTACGCGGACAGAATATATTGTATCGCACAGAACATGTTTGAAGGAATCATGGTGTTTGAGAGCAACGGAAGCTTTTCCACCTTCTTCGGCACCATAGACGTGGAAATCAGCGCCTGGGAAAAATTCTGGGCAAGGCTGGCGTCCAAGGAGGAGAGAGCAAAGCAGCTGCTGTTTATTCCCACGGAGTTTACGGGAATCGACATTGATCCGGATGGGTTTGTGTATGCCTCCAATATCGACCCCAATGGGGAGCAGGGCGTGAGACGTCTAAACCCCAGAGGAGAGGACGTCATCAAAAAGGGCGAGAATAAAAATGTGGGCGGAGACCTGTGGATTAACAGCAGCACCGAGTATGCAGGGCCCTCCCAGTTCACAGATGTAGTGTATCGTGACAACGGCATATACTCCTGCCTGGACAGAAAGAGAGGGCGTATTTTTACCTACGACCATGAGGGCAATCTGCTTTATATCTTCGGCGGACTGGGCAGCCAGGAGGGAACCTTCGCACTGCCGGTGGCGGTTGAGGATATCGGCGATAGGATTGTGGTGCTGGACGCCACCAGGGGAGAGATTTCCTGCTTTGAGATGACCGAGTACGGCAGGTTAATCAATGAGGCGGTGGGCCTTCGCTACGACGGTGACGAGGCGTCCGCGGTGGCTATCTGGGAAAGAGTTCTGGAGCTTGACGAGAATAACGAGCTGGCGAATACCGGTATCGGGAAGGCCTACCTGACGGCGGGAGATTACGAGCAGGCCATGAAATATCTGAAGCTGGGCATGAACAGAGACCACTATTCCGTCGCCTTCAGACGCTACCGAAATGATATGCTGACAGCAAACGCCAGCTATTTCCTGACAGGAATTGCGGTGCTTCTTATAGTCTGGTTTGTCTATAAGCAGTGGAAAAAGAAAAAGGGTAAAAAAGGAGGTGCGGCAAATGGGTAAATACTTTTCAAAGGAAAAATGGAAATACATGTTTTACACCGTTACCCACCCCATGGACGGATATTACTGGATTCGCCACCAGGACAGGGGCAGTGTGCCCATGGCCATTCTGATGATAGTACTGTTTTCCGCCAGCTTTTCAGCCAACCGGCTGCTGGCGTCCTTCGTGGTAAATGATGTGGATCCGAGAGCTGTTGACAGCTTGTATGAGTTGATCGGCGTTCTGGCGGCCTATCTGCTGCTCTGCGTCAGCAATTGGTCCATCACCTGCCTGATGAACGGAGAGGGCAGAATGAAGGATATTGCCATAGCGGTCGGGTACGGCTCGGTGCCAATCACAATTATGATGTTTTTGGGAACTCTTGTGAGCCAGTTTGTGGCGGATGACGAACAGGCATTTTATGTCATGATACTTGCAGTGGGTATCGCCTACGGTGTGATTATGGTACTGGTGGGCATTATGCAGGTACACAATTACACTCTTGGCAAGACACTGATTACCCTGTTTCTCACTTTGGTGGCAATGTTTATCATCATCTTTCTGCTGCTTCTGCTGAGCAATCTTTTGGGTATGGTGGTGAATTTCTTCAGAAGCATCTACATGGAAATTATATTTAGGACGTAGGAGGCAGGAGCATGAAATCTTCCAAGGAAAAGAAAATTAAAAAGCCCATGAGCCTGAAGAAAAAGGTGGTGCTTGGCCTTCTGTGTCTGGCGGCAGTGCTGGTGCTGGCTTATCTGCTGTACTACTTCATCCATTATACATGGTATGACAAGTACAAGACATACCTTTCCGGCTACGAGTACGAGACAGGAAGCCCTTTTACCCCAAAGCAGGAGGCGTCCAGTGATGTGCCGGGCTTTTTGCTGGTGGACGAGAATGAATACCTGAAGCTTTACACTGATACGGCCACGGCCAATGTGGCGGTGTATGACAAGAGGAACGGCAGTGTCACATACTCCAATCCCGTAAACGCGGATGAGGACAGCATTGCAAACAAGGCGAACATCAATTATTTAAAGTCCCAGTTCATCCTGCAGTACTATAACGCGGATGTAAAGTCCAACAATCTGGATTCCTACAGCCAGGCGGTGGCAAAGGGACAGTTCTCCGCGGAGAGCATCGGAAACGGTATCCGATACATCTATCAGGTGGGAGATTTGACAGAGGGCCAGATTCACTTTGACATTCCTCTGGAGTACCGCCTGAACGGCGACAAGCTGGAGGTTTCCGTCCCGGTCTGCGGCATCGGCGAGTACGGCGGCGGATATATCTACCGCGTTCAGCTGCTGCGCTACATGGGCGCCGCCCACAACACCGAGGAGGGGTATCTGGTGGTGCCCAACGGCTCCGGCTCCCTGATACGGTTTAACAACGGCAAAACCTCGGCGGCCAATTACACACAATATGTTTACGATATCGACCCCCTGGCGGCCAACTATACCACCATCGAGAACACCTACAGCGCAAAGCTGCCGGTCTTCGGTATCTGCCGGGAGGACAGAAGCCTGCTGGTGACGGTGGAGAACGGTGCCACAACCGCGGTGATTACAGCGGGCGTGTCCGGAAACTATAACGATTATAATTATGCGTATCCTACATTTGTTCTCAGAAACATTGACAACCTGCGTATGTTCGGCAATTCCGCCACGGATGTATTCGTCATGGAGCCGGATATGTATGACATCAATATGAAAGTGAGTTACAGCTTTCCGGGAGAGGAATATAAGGGCTATTCAGGGCTTGCCAACTATTACAGGGAGCGCCTGATCGCAGAAGGGCTGCTCACACCTCAGACCACGGGAGGGGACATTCCCTTCTACTATGACGTGATTGCCGGGGTGAAGGAGACTGCCCACTTCCTGGGAGTACAGTATCTCCACACCTTCGTCATGACAGATTTTGACGACGCGGAAGCCATGGCAAGGGAACTGTCAGAGGCGGGCATCACCAATCAGGTGATGAACCTGCAGGGCTGGTTTAACGGCGGCTATTACCATGATGTGGCTGACAAGGTGAAGATCATGGGAAAGCTGGGCGGCAAATCCGGTCTGGAGGACTTGAATAAAACCCTGGCTGACCTGGGCGGCAGACTCTATGCGGATGTGGCCTTCCAGCAGGTAACCTTTGCGGACGATGACTTCAATTATAACGCAGAGGGTTCCCGGTACTACGGCGCGGGCTTTGTGGCTTCCTTCGGCCAGGTAAATCCTACAACCCTCAGAAACACCTCGGGGCTGGATTACTATGAGACAAGGTACGATTTGCTCTCACCCAAATTCCTGCCCAGATATGTGGGCAAGTTTGCTGAGAAGATAGAGAAATATGAGCTTTACGGTGTTTCCCTGCGGGATATGGGCAATGTGCTCGTCTCAGACAAGAAGCGGACGGAGATTATCAACAGGGAAGAGGCTCTGGATGTGCTTTTAGCGCAGTTTGATGTGTTGGAGAACACGGGTAAGAAGCTGATGACCAACGGGGCAAACGCTTACAGCTTCCCCTACAGCACAGACATCATCAATGTGCCCATAGAGTCCAACAAATATCAGATAGTGGATGAGAGCATTCCTTTCTATGAGATGGTTATCCACGGCTGTATATCCTACTCCACTGACCTGTTAAATTTTCAGGACGAGGAGGATATGACCGGCATTGTCCTGAAAATGATAGAGGCGGGAGCCTCCCCCCATTACGTCTTCACCTGGGAGGAGTCCAGCAGGATGAAGGACACCGGCATGAACCGCTACTATGCAACAACCTTTGACGTGTGGAAGGGCGAGGCAGCTGACATCTACAGCCGGGTAAACGGCGCGCTGAAATATGTGTCCGGCGCCATGATGACAGGACACGAGATTTTGGAGAGCGGCGTCAGAAAGATTACCTACGATAACGGCGTGATTTTCTATATCAACTACGATGACGAGGCGCAGATGGCGGACGGCATGGAGATACCTGCAATGTCCTGCAGAACGGAGGGGATGTAAATGAAAAAAAAGAAAAAAATGACTCTTCTCCAAAAGCGCAGTATGATGGGATGGCTTTTCATTCTGCCGTGGCTGGTGGGGTTCCTGGTTTTCTACGTGAGGAGTCTGTTCATGACAGGGCAGTTTGCCTTCAGTACCATGACAATAGACGCGATCAACGGAGGTTACACTCTGGACTTTGCAGGGATTGAAAATTTTCGTTATGCCTTTATGGTACATCCCAGCTTTAAGCAGGAACTGACAACCTCTGTGATGAACATGCTGATTGACGTGCCGCTTATCACCTTTTTCAGTCTGTTCATGGCTATGCTGCTGAACAAGAAGTTCCCCGGCAGGACACTGGTCAGAGCGATTTTCTTCCTGCCGATTATCTTGAATTCCGGCGCCATCACGGCGGCAATGGAACTGAGCCAGCAGATGATGAACGGAGGAATTTCCACTCAGGCGGCGGATGCGGCAGTCACGGCAGGTACCACATTGGCTTTGGACGTGGATTACCTGATAAGCATGTTTATGAACCTGGGTCTGCCCGCCTCCATTCTGGATTACATTGTTCAGGCGGTGGCCCGAATCAATGACATTATCTCCGCCAGCGGCGTACAGATTATTATCTTTATCGCAGCCCTCCAGTCCATTCCGGGCTCCATGTACGAGGTGGCGAAGATTGAAGGCGCAACGGGGTATGAGACCTTCTGGAAGGTGACGTTCCCAATGGTGATGCCTCATATCATCACGAACGTGGTCTACACCATTGTGGACAGCTTTACGGAGAGCAGTGTGGTGAATCTGGCATATGAAACGACTTTGACACAGTTCAATTACGGACTTGGCTCCGTATTCAGTCTGGTGTCCACAGTGGTCACCTGTGTGATTCTCGTTGTTGTATGCGGCTTTATCCAAAAGCGTGCATTCTACTATAACTAGTGAAGGAGGAGAGGAAAATGCAAAAGGTAATAGCTCAAAACAAGCTGTTAAAGAAACTTAAAGCCTCCATGCAGGATGCCGACCAGCGGAAGAGCCTTGGAAACGACATCAAGAATATTGCCCTGATTATCCTAAAGGCTGCTATCATCATAGGCGTCGGATATGTCATCCTTTCCCCTGTGATAGGAATGCTGGTGAATTCCTTCTCCTCAGACATGGATGCCGTGGATCCCATGGTGTTCGTGCTGCCGAAGAAGCCGACGCTGGAGAGATATTCCCTGGCGGCGCTGAGGATGAATTATCTTCCAACCATGGCAAAGGATTTGATATACACGCTGACCCTGACCCTGCTGCAGCTTTTGATCTGCTCCATGGTAGGGTACGGCTTTGCCAGGTTTGATTTCCCGCTGAAGAAGCTTCTGTTCGGCTGTGTGGTGGTGATGATTGTCATTCCTGCCCACACCATCATGCTTCCCCTGTACCTGTCTTTTCGGGAGTTCAACCCTTTTGGACTGGTAAAGCTGATCACCGGTTCAACCATAAACCTGATGGGCACGCCCATCCCTATGTACATTATGACGCTGCTGGGCTGCGGCGTCCGCTCCGGACTGTATATCTATATTTTCAATCAGTTCTTCCGGGGACTGCCCAAGGAAATTGAGGAGGCAGCGCTGGTGGACGGTGCCGGGGTATGGTACACCTACTTCCGGATTATGCTGCGAAATGCAATGCCCTCTGTCATTACGGTGGCTGTGTTCTCCATCGTTTGGCAGTTCAACGATACTTTTTACGCAAAGTTATTTTTGATCAGCGAGGACGTGGTAATCAGTAAGAAGATAGCTACATTACAGGCAGTGATTGCAAACCAGGATAAGATTTTGTCGGTCACCATTCAGGAGCTGTATCTGGATGCCGGTATCATTCTGGTATTGCTGCCCATCGTACTGATTTATGTCTTCCTGCAGAAATACTTTATAGAAGGTGTGGAGAGAAGCGGTATCGTGGGATAATGAAAACGATAACGACTCTTTGCAAAACTAATCAACTTTTAACACACAAAAAAGGAGGATGAAAAAGTTGAAGAAAAAATTTTTAGCCTGCTTTTTAGCGGGCACCATGGCGCTGGCCATGGCAGCGTGCGGCGATGACAGCCAGCAGGCTTCAGACAGTACTCCTTCAGAGGATGTGAGCCAATCTTCTGAGAGTGAGTCTGAGAGTCCCTCTGCATCCGAGCCTGAGGTACAGGAGCCGGCGGCAGAAGATGCAAGCATTGACTTTGAAGATGGAAATATGGGCTTTGTGTCCGTATATTCCCAGCCTGCGGATGCAGCCGGCATAGAGATGTCTATTGTGGATTTTGCCGGCAGCAAGGCTCTGGAGGTAAAGAATCTGACGGGAAAGGTTCCCTATGTAGCCATTGACGCAACCAGTCTGCTGGGCGCAGACGTGGCAAAGGTGGCCAGCATTGAACTGACCATGGGCGTGTCCTATGAGGACGGCAGCTTTAATGCCTGCTCCGGTACACTGATTGCCTGGAGCGGCCAGGATTTGGTGGAAAGCACGGACGACTGGTCTGTCTATCTGGAGAAGGCAAATCCCAGAAAGGTAGTGGCAACTCTGTCAGAAGGGGAAGAGTTCGTTGCAGACGCAGGCAATATGCTGGTGGTACAGTTAAAGACTGACAACGGTGTGGATGCAGGCGCAGGCAATGCTACCCTGTACATCGACAACATTCGTTTTCTGGATGCATCCGGCAATCTGCTGACTGCAGACAGCTCCGTGACTTTTGCGGCAAACAGCATGTTTGAGAGCAGCGGTCCTGATTATATCAATCTGGCATATCTGGCAAATCCTGTGACCTTTGAGGGTTTTGCATGTACAGGCGGCGGCTGGGGACAGAACGGCTTTGAAGTACCTCAGGAGGTTCTGGATGCCATGGTGCCCGGTTCTGTAGTAGAGATTGAGTACAAGTCTGAATCCGGTAATATGTGGATGCTGATGAATGCTGCTCAGGCAGGCTGGATTCGCGTAGGCTGCGGTCCGGTGGACGGTGTTGCGGAAGACGGCAGCCCGGATACCTCTTCCTTCTACAACAGCAGCAGGACGAAATGCCAGATTACTTATGAACAGCTGGCAGCCGCTTATGGCGATGATGTGTCCACCTGGGGAAACAGTATGCAGTGCGAATCTGACTCCGACTGGGAAGTATTCTCCGTAAAGGTGGGCCAGGCAGCTCCTTACTATGCTCCGGCGGGCAGCGAAGCAGTAGAATTTTCCGGCTTTGCATGCAGCGGCGACGGCTGGGCACAGAACGGCTTTGATATGCCTCAGGAGATTCTGGACGCACTGGTTCCCGGTTCTGTGGTTGAAATCAGCTACTCTTCCGAAAATGGTGATATGTGGATTGTAATGCCCGATTCCGCACAGGGCTGGAAGAGAGTTGCACAGAGCAATGAGAACGGCGAGGGCTGGGCAACCTGCGACGGCAGCAAGTGCTATGTGACATATGAGCAGCTGGCAGCGGTTTGCGGCGATGACGTATCCGCCTGGGGTGCGAGAATGCAGTGTGAAGCTTCCGGTGCATGGGAGGTATTTGCCGTAAAGGTAGGACCCGCCAAGGAATTCAAGATGATGCGTGATCCTGTTGAGTTTGAAGGTTTTGCATGCAGCGGCGACGGCTGGGCACAGAACGGCTTTGATATGCCTCAGGAGATTCTGGACGCACTGGTTCCCGGTTCTGTGGTTGAAATCAGCTACTCTTCCGAAAATGGTGATATGTGGATTGTAATGCCCGATTCCGCACAGGGCTGGAAGAGAGTTGCACAGAGCAATGAGAACGGTGAAGGCTGGGCGGCAAGCAACGGAAATGTCTGCCAGATAACCTATGAGCAGATCGCAGCAGTCTGCGGCGGCGACGTATCCACCTGGGGCGCAAGGATGCAGTGCGAGTCTTCCGGCGCATGGGAGGTATTCAACGTAAAAGTCGGCTTTGTCCAGTAAGGATTTTGGTGCAGAAAGGATTATGCAGACCGGCTGAGCTTCCCGGCTGAGCCGGTCTGCCTCAAAGAATAGGAGGAAATATTCTAACATGAAAAACATCAAAAAAATTATGGCTCTGGGACTTGCAACAGTCATGACTCTGTCTGTGGCAGCCTGCGGAAATGGTGAGAGCGGCAGCAGCCAGAGCGGCAATCAGGGCGATCAGGGAAATTCCGGCAGCCAGGGCGATTCCGGCAATCAGGGCAGCGGCAGCGGAACCGTTGACACAGATAAGGCTTTCGGCACCGGCGACGGCAGCATAGAGATTGGCGCCTGGTGGGTACAATACTATGACAGCAAAAATTATGCCGGGGGCGATATGTTTGTCAACCCTGACTGGGAAAATGCTCAGCCTTCCGACAGTGACGATGAAGACACCGCAGCGCAGAAGGAGGTCAACAGGAATGTCGCACAGATGAAGTGGGACAATGTAAAGCTTATTGAAGAGAAGTACGGCGTGACTTTCTCCTGGGAAAATCTGACCTACGCCGGAGTTCAGGACTCCATTAATACATCCATCATCGCGGGATCCCCCGACTGTGAGGTGTATCTGGTGGAAGCTCAGATGGCAATTCCCGCACAGATGAACGGTCTGGCAGTGGATTTAAAGACGATCCTGCCCGCTGACGACGATTTGCTGACCGACCAGTCCAACATGGGTTATCTGGATCTGGGAGACGGAAAAGCCTGCATTCTGTATCAGAAGTCAGGACAGAGCAACATAGAAGGTACTTATCCTCTGGGCTTCAACATGCAGCTTCTGGAGGAAAACAATCTGGAGGATCCCAGAGACCTTTGGGAGCGCGGTGAGTGGACCTGGGATAAGTTCATCGAATACTGCCAGATTCTGACACAGGACACCGACGGCGACGGACAGGTTGACCAGTACGGCTACTGCGGATACGAGCAGGAGACCTTTGAGCAGCTGATGATGTCCAACGGCGCAAATATTGCCTCCGGCACCACAGAGAATCTTTCCTCTGCTGCAACCGGCGAGGCTCTGCAGATGATGTACGATATGTACAACACCTATAAGTCCACAGACGGATACAGCATCTGCTATCCCTATGACTATGACGGCAGCCCCTCCGACAGCATGAGAACCCAATACTGCCAGGGCAATATCGGTTTCTTCCCCATCGCAGTGTGGATTGCAAACGGCCAGAACAACTATTCACCCAACACGGACCAGAACGACTACAGCGCGAAGCATCTGACCTTTGACACTGCATATGTGCGCTGGCCTGTAGGTTACTCGGGAGACAAGGATACCAACCCCGGCAAGAACGCCGCATCCGGCACCAGCTATTATATCATCGCTGCAGGCAGCCAGAATCCCGGCACCGCATACAATGTGCTGGCTGATTTCTTTAACTGGTATCACGATGATGTTGAAATCCGTGATGACAAGGCAACTCTGAACTGGTGGTACAACGAGAACGCTTTTGAGCCGGAACTGCAGCAGGAGAACTATGATGTGATGTTCGACTGTGGTTCTCACTCAACGGTTGACTTCTGGAATTCTCTGGGAACCGAAACATACAGCACTGATGCCGGAAACGGTATTCAGCTTCTGATGAAGGGTGAGATGACTCCCGCACAGTTCCAGGAGAGCTTCAAGCAGAGAGTGCAGGATGCTCTGGATTCCACCTATGGCAACTAATTTGTGTGAGGTATATTTATGAGCAATATTAAGATGATTTCACCTGCAGTGCCCAATGTGCCCTGGCAGGAAAAGCCCGAAGGGCTTAAGGGAGCGCCTATCTGGAGATATACGGAGAATCCCATTATCGGGAGAAATCCCCTGGAGGGTGTGGCCCGTATCTTCAACAGCGCGGTGATGCCCTATGAGGGAAAGTTTATCGGCGTGTTCCGCGGAGAGCAGACCAACGGTATTCCCTATATTTATCTGGGGAGAAGCGAGGATGCTGTCCACTGGGAGTTTGATAAGGAAAAGATTCCTTTTGTGAACGAGGCAGGAGAGTCCTTTATGCCGATTTATGCCTATGATCCCAGGCTGGTAAAGGTGGAGGATACCTATTACATCATCTGGTGTCAGGACTTTTACGGGGCGTCCATCGGCATGGCGAAGACCACGGATTTCAAGACCTTTACCAGACTGGAGAATCCGTTCCTTCCCTTTAACCGCAATGCGGTTCTGTTCCCCAGAAAGATTAACGGCAACTTTATGCTGCTGAGCCGGCCTTCGGATTCCGGTCATACGCCCTTCGGCGATATTTTTATCAGCGAGAGCCCGGATCTGGTATACTGGGGCAGGCACAGGCATGTGATGAGCCGGGGAAACGAATGGTGGGAGTCCTTAAAAATCGGCGGAGGCGCAGCTCCTATTGAGACCAATGAGGGCTGGCTGCTGTTCTACCACGGCGTCAGCGGAACCTGTAACGGATATGTGTATTCTATCGGGGGAGCCATCCTTGATCTGGAGAATCCCTCCAAGGTGCTGTACCGCTGTGAGAACTTCCTGCTGACCCCTGAAGAGTGGTACGAAGAGAGAGGATTTGTTCCCAATGTTACTTTCCCCTGCGCTACCATCCACGATTCTGAGAGCGGAAAGATTGCTGTCTATTACGGCTGCGCGGACAGCTATGTGGGGCTGGCGTTTACCACGCTGGATGAGATCGTTTCCTATATCAAGGAACACAGCGTGACCAACGAAACTGACAGAGAAATTGGAAAGAGATAGTTTAGAGGGCCGTTGTAAATGAATTAAAATTTGTAACGGCCCTTTTTTATATGTGTGGTTGGGCGGCTGCATGGAAAAGATAATTTTTGGAGGATATAACTATGGCAGAAGCAATGAATTTTGTGAAAGGGATTAAAGCTGGCATCAGCATCGGGGATACACTGGACGCCGTGGATGCGTCAATCCCCCGGGATGCGGCGCCAAGCGCCTTTGAGACAGCCTGGCGCAATCCCGTTATCACACAGGAGCTGGTGGATGCCATGCTGCAGTCCGGCTTTAACATGATTCGGTTTCCGGTGTCATGGACCAATCATCTGTGGCCGGAGCCTGATTTCCTGATACAGGAAAGCTGGCTGGACAGGATACAGGAGGTGGTGGATTACGCTTATCGCAGGAGTGCTTATGTCATTCTGAATCTCCACCACGAGAACTGGAATTATCCCTATTATGACAACTGTCAGGCGGCTTGTGAGAAGATGAAGACGGTGTGGGAGCAGATTTGTGAACGGTTCGCGGACTATGATGAGCATCTGATTTTTGAAGCCCAGAACGAACCCAGAAAAGTAGGGACGGAAATGGAATGGAACGGCGGTGACGAAGAGGGCTGGGAGGTAGTAAATGCCACCAACCGCGCATTTTTGGCGACTGTAAGGGCGGGGGGCGGATACAATCCAAAACGCTATGTCATGCTTCCCGGATATGCGGCAAATTGCACGGTGGGCATCCGGCATATTCAGGTGCCGGAGGATGAAAGGGTAATCATCTCCGTACATGCCTACGAGCCTTACGAGTTTGCGCTGGAGTTTCCCGGAAGGAGAACCTGGAATCACGACACGGAAATGATCGATTCTCTTATGGAGAGCCTGAAGGAGCTGTTTACAGACAAGGGTATTCCGGTTATCATCGGTGAGTTCGGGGCGAGAAATAAGGATGGAAACGAGGATGAGCGGGCGGAGTGGGTAAAATATTACGTGACTGCCGCTGCAGCCGTGGGAATCCCCTGCGCCTGGTGGGATAACGGTTTGTTCGAGGGCAGCGGAGAACTGTTCGGCCTGTTTGACAGATATAATTATTCATGCGTCTATCCGAAGGTTTTGGCCGGGATCATGTATGGGAAATCACTGAGTTCAGGAACAGCCCATTAAGGGGCGGCATGCTTTCCGGTGCGGGAAAGCCGCACGTATTGTGAGAAAGCCTTTCATGGAAGAAGGAGATAAAATGACGGAATTGACAAGACTTGCGGGGGAGACAAAGGAGCATATGCTGGGGAAAATCGTCCCCTTTTGGCGAAGCCTGCGGGATGATGAGCGGGGAGGCTGGTACGGCTATGTGTCCTTTGATTTGGAGACGGATCCTGAGGCAGTGAAAGGCTGTATCTTGAACAGCAGGATTACCTGGTTTTTTTCCAATGTATATAAGGGCTGTCTGGAAGGCCTGATTTCGGAGGAGGACTGCCGCCGCCACGGGTTTTCACCGGAGGACTTAAAGGCAGAGGCAGCGCATGGCTATGAGTTCCTGAAAGGACACTGTCTGGATAGGAGAAATGGGGGGATTTACTGGTCCCTGCAGGCAGACGGCACTCCGGAGGATACCACAAAACATACTTATAATCAGGCATTTGCCATCTATGCTCTTTCCTCCTGTTATGAAGCTTTGGGTGAAAAGGAAGCGCTGAAGACTGCCATGGAGCTGTTTGACCTGATTGAAGAAAAATGCAGGGACGAGGCGGGATATCTGGAGGCTTTTACCGAGGATTTCCAGCCGGAGTCCAATGAAAAGCTTTCAGAGAACGGTGTTCTGGCGGCCAGGACCATGAATACGCTGCTTCATGTATTTGAAGCCTACACACAGTTGTATAAAGTTTCCCGGGAAAAAAGGGTGGAAAGGCGTCTGGAATGGATTCTGGACACTTTTACGGATAAGATATACAACCCGGAACGGCATCGTCAGGAGGTTTTTTTTGACGAAAGCTATCACTCACTGATTGATCTGCATTCCTACGGGCACGACATTGAGGCGGCTTGGCTTGTGGATCTTGGGGTGAAGATTCTGGATAGTCCAGATTATGAGAGGAAGCTTGCGCCTGTTACAAGAGATTTGACGGAGCAGATATACAGGGTTGCTTTTGACGGTCATTCCCTGGCAAACGAATGCGAAAAAGGCGTAGTTAATTCCCATCGCATCTGGTGGGTTCAGGCAGAAGGCGTAGTAGGTTTTTTGAACGGCTTCCAGAAGGACGGCGGGCACAGGGAGTATTTGGAGGCGGCACTGAGACAGTGGGAATTTATTCAGGAGCACGTGGTTGATATGCGAGCCGGCTCTGAGTGGTTCTGGGAGGTGGACGAGAAAGGAAGGCCTTATCCGGACAGACCCTTGGTGGAACCATGGAAGTGTCCTTACCATAACGGCAGAATGTGCCTTGAGATACTGAAGCGGGTACGTGAATTGAAATAGAGAGGGATGCAGACAATGATACATGAAAAATATTATGAAATGAGCAGGGAGCAGGAAAAGATCCTTGGCAGAAAAAACGTGAAAGACGCTTCTTTTTACAATGGCATTTATGACCGTTATGTTCATCCTGTGCTGACAAGGGAGCATATTCCCCTGGCATGGCAGTACGATCTGAATAAGGAGAGCAACCCTTATTTTATGGAGCGTCTGGGTGTAAACGCAGTGATGAATTCCGGCGCGATCTATTTAAACGGGAAATATTATCTGGTAGCCCGCATAGAGGGGAATGACAGGAAATCCTTCTTCGGCGTGGCGGAGAGCGACAATGGGGTGGATGGGTTCCGGTTCTGGGATTACCCGATTTTGTTTGAGGATACCTGCCCGGAGGAGACCAATGTGTATGATATGCGCCTGACACAGCATGAGGATGGCTACATCTATGGTGTGTTCTGTTCCGAGAGCAAGGACAGGACGGCGGAGGATCTGTCCGCTGCTGTGGCTGCGGCGGGAATCGTGCGCACAAAGGATTTGAAGCGCTGGGAGAGGCTGGACAATCTTGTGACGCTGCACTCTCCCCAGCAGAGGAATGTAGTGCTGCACCCGGAGTTTGTGGACGGCAAGTATGCTCTTTACACCAGGCCTATGGATGATTTTATAGAGACGGGAAGCGGAGGCGGTATCGGCTTCGGGTTATGCGGCGATATTACCCATGCGGTGGTGGATGTGGAGAAGATAACCAGCCTTCGCAAGTACCACACCATTACCGAGTCCAAGAACGGCGCAGGCGCGGTTCCCATCAAGACAGATCTCGGCTGGATCCATATTGCCCATGGAGTGAGAAATACGGCGGCAGGACTGCGGTATGTGATTTATGCCTTTGCTACGGCGTTGGAGGATCCTTCCAAAGTCATCGCTGAGCCTTCCGGCTTGCTGATCGGACCCAGAGGGGACGAGAGAGTGGGTGATGTCTCCAATGTAGTGTTCACCAACGGCGCTATTGTCAATGAGAAGGAAGAGGTATTTATCTATTATGCTTCCTGTGACACAAGGCTTCATGTGGCCGTTACCACACTGGACAGGCTGAAGGACTATGTGTTCCATACCCCCGCAGACCCTGGCAGGAGTGTGGAGTGTGTGGCACAGAGATGCGGCCTGATTCGGAAGAACCTGGAGCTGCTGTCGAGAGACGGTATTGCCAAAAGCCAGCCGTGAAGGAAGCTCATATATCATTGGAACTGGAGTAAAAAGAAAGAGATAGTACATTATGAGCAAAAAGACACTATTGTGTGACCAGTGGGAGTTTTCTAAAAATCCAATCGGAACAAAATACGCAGATGGACTTGACTGGAGAAAGGTAGACATTCCTCACGACTGGCTTATCTATGATACCCGCAATTTATATGAAACTTCAACCGGCTGGTACAGAAGAAAGCTGTATGTAGAGAAAAAGCAGACAAAATGTATGTCGCTTCGTTTTGAGGGCGTCTATATGGATAGTTCCGTCTATGTGAATGGAGCGCTGGCAGGAGAGTGGAAGTACGGCTACTCCACCTTTGAGTTTGATATCACAGATTTTCTTTCTGACGGTGAAAATGAAATCTCGGTATGCGTGGATTACCACAGTCCAAATTCACGCTGGTATTCCGGTGCGGGGATTTACCGCCGTGTCTGGCTGAAGGAATATTCTGAATGTCATATAACAAATGACGGGATTTACATAAGCGCCGATATGGAGGGAAACGTGACTGTCACTACAGAGGTTGAACGTCCGCAAGGCGTTTCCGTAAGCGAGCTTTCAGTTCACTGTGCCATTGTGGAAGGGGATAGGGTGCTTGCAGAAACGACTTCTCCCTGCTGTGCCTTTGATAAAAGCAGAATTTCAGAAAATATTTACAGAGAAGGGTGTTCTTATTCCGTGAATACCAGTCTCTTAAAAGTTGCAGACCCGATATTATGGGATATCGAAAATCCAAAGCTTTATATGTGTGTATGTGAGATATTGCAAAACGGCAGGATTGTAGACCGGGAGGAGAGCAGCTTCGGTTTCCGGAAAATAGAATTCACTGCAGACAGAGGATTTTTCCTGAATGAAAGACATGTCAAGCTTCATGGCAGCTGCGAACATCATGATTTAGGTTCTCTGGGCGCGGCGGTAAACCGCGCCGCTGTCAGGAGAAAGCTGGAAAAGCTCCGCACCATGGGGGTGAATGCCATCCGTACCAGTCACAATATGCCGGCTGTTGAGCTGATGGAGCTGGCAGATGAGATGGGGTTTCTTGTTTTATCAGAGGGTTTCGATATGTGGGAGAGACATAAAACAGATTGCGACTATGCATTGTTTTTCCCAAAATGGATCCGCAAAGATGTTGCATCATGGATTCGCCGAGACCGCAATCATCCAAGCATAATCGGATGGAGTATAGGAAACGAAATTTATGATACGCATGCGGATGACCGTGGGCAGGAGATTACCTCTATGCTTTCAGGCCTTGTCAGGGAGCATGATTTCAGATCCAATGGGTATATCACCATTGGCTCAAACTATATGCAGTGGAGCAATGGCCAGAGATGCGCCGACATCCTGAAGCTGGCAGGCTACAATTATGGTGAGCGGCTTTATGAAGAGCAGCACGAAAAGCATCCTGATTGGATGATTTACGGCAGTGAGACAGCATCCGTTGTTCAGAGCCGGGGGATTTATCACTTTCCGCTTTCCCAGTCAGTCCTTATGGATGATGATGAGCAGTGTTCATCGCTTGGCAACAGCGCTACCGGCTGGGGGGCAAAAAACACGGAGGCTTGTATTATCTCTGATCGTGATGCGGAATTCTGCGCTGGGCAGTTTATTTGGACTGGTTTTGATTATATTGGCGAGCCTACACCCTATTCTACGAAAAACAGTTATTTCGGCCAGATTGACACGGCAGGCTTTTCGAAGGACAGCGCTTATATTTTCCGGGCGGAATGGACTTCCTGTGAAAGTGCGCCTTTTGTGCATATTTTCCCTTACTGGGATTTTAACGAGGGACAGAGCATAGATGTGCGTGTTGCCAGCAATGCGCCTAAGGTGGCTCTTTTCTTTAATGATGAAAGGATTGCCGAAAAAGAGATTGACCACAGACACGGCGTTGAGCTTACGCTGGATACCGTCATTGAGTATGTGCCTGGCGAACTGATGGCGATTGCCTATGATGAAGATGGGGCTGAAATTGCCCGTGATGTCCAACGTTCCTTTGGAGACGCTGTGGAAATCCGTCTGCAGCCTGATAAAAATGAGTTAAAGGCAGATGGCGTCGATCTCATTTTTGTTGAAATTGCCGCTTATGATAAAGGGGGAACTTTTGTTGCCAATGCAAACAATCGTGTATTCGTAAAGGTTTCCGGAGCGGGACGACTTGTGGGACTGGATAATGGCGATTCTACAGATTATGAACAATATAAGGGTACATCCCGCAGACTTTTTTCAGGAAAGCTGCTGGCTGTCATTGCGGCAAAGACAGAGGAGGGAGATATCAATATGAAAGTGACATCTCCTACGCTGCCCGATAGAGAACTGATCCTGAAAGCGGTTCCCGCTGAGGCTCAGAAAGGAATAGCAGCGGAGGCGGAAAATTTCCACAGATTTGCGGAATGTCCTGACGAAGAAAATGATATTCCAGTGCGAAAAATCTCTTTTTTGGGAGAAGATCGTGTATTTACCTCTGATAGAAAAGTCATTACGTTTAAAACAGAGGTCTATCCTGCAAATGCTTCCTATGGAAACGAGATAGAATATAAACTTACAAATGTTCTCGGGATTGAATCCAATTTAGGGGAGATTGTAGCTGCTGAAAACGGCAATGTAACAGTTCGGTGCAATGGGGACGGCGAATTCTTTCTGCGTGCGCTCTGCAAAAACGGAACAAAAAAATACCATGTTATGTCGATGCTTCCCCTGAAAGGCGAGGGGGTGGGATCGGCTTTCATCGACCCGTACAGCTTTGTTGCAGGCGGCTTGTTTACTGTCCAGAGCGGAAATGCAGGAAATGGCATTCAGCACGGTGCGGCATTTGCGGGAGAAAACAGCTGGTTCGGGTTTGAAAACGTGGATTTCGGAAGTCTTGGCAGCGATACGGTGACAGTGCCTGTCTACGCCAATTGTACGACCCCGGTCAAGATTCGCTTTTACGATGGCATTCCGGGACAAGGAGGCGAACTCATCGGAGATTTCGTTTACCATGAACCGCCGCGATGGTTAACCTATATTCCAAATACTTTTCAACTTTCAAAGGTTCTTAGAGGAGTACACACCTTGGTTATGGAATCCGACGACGGTTTCCAGGTACAGGGCTTCTGCTTTTTAAAGACCCGCAGGGAATTTTCTTTAATACGGGCTGTTGACAGTGAGCGCATTTATGGAGACAAATTTACCAGTGAGGACGATGCAGTTACGGGGATAGGCAATAATGTAATACTGGATTTCGGAGAGTTTGATTTTACGGAGAGAAGGCCGACGGCAGTTGTTATCACGGGAAAGTCCGCTCTGTCCGTAAACAGTATCCACATTATATTTTCGGCGGACACGGAGATGAGGGTGCTTGCGGAATTTGAGGGTTCAGAGGTATATACGCAAAGATCCTTTAGTCTGGATGGACTGGATGGAATAAAGGGAAGGTGTAAAGTTTCATTTGTCTTTCTGCCTGGCAGCAATTTCGACTTTAAGTCTTTTGAATTTATATAAGGCGATAGTATGTTTATCGTCTTGCTGTCAGCTTTGGCGGCATTGCGCGGCTGCGCTGGAACCAGGCTGCAGCAGGCTGTTACAGCCTATTGCAGCCCGACGGCTTATTCCAATTTGACACAAAAAGCAAAATAACCATGCCCGGTATTGAACAATAAGCTATAATCAAAGATCTCCGAATAAAACGCTTTTCTGAACTGGTCGCTTGTCATGATATGACTGCTTTCCAACTGATATTGTGAGGACAGGCGGCAATGCATACCAAGCTGTTCCGCGATCCGAAGTGAGAGCTCTTTACCTGCATTCATGACCAGCTTATCCATTTTTGTCAGCGGAATATCCAGCGCAGCGCTGACTGCTTTCAATACCAGGCTTTTTTCCAGAACCATGTAAATCTGTATCTTTTTTTGAGTATCTGACAAGTATGTCAATCGGACGATCAGGCTGGTTCCGAAATCTTCTCCACTGTAATGCTCGCTCATAATTTCCGTCTGCAATCTGAAAATTTCCTGTATTGTGACAGTCAGAGCATTTTCCAGGGCATTCATATCAGCACCGTTGTTGTCCGCTTTCCATCTGTTTGCAATTTTACCTGTAATGGCCCGATCCTCAATTAGAATATGCGCAGTAAGCCATCCGAGGCAGATACCAAGAAAGTGCTGGATGGATTCCTGCGAATAGTTGGATTCAGTGAGCTCATTTTCCAGTGCGGGAAGTGTTTTATACTGCATGTCATCATGCAGGCGTTTGTGCATCTCATATCCTTTATAGCCAATTGACCGCATATAGGCTTCCTCATCGGCAAAGTGCTGCATGGCATAGCTTTTGAAGTATTTGATGCCCTCGGCACATGCCCAGTGTCCGTTATTTTCATCTCTGCTCAGATGGATCAGTCTGTGCACAATTGAAAAGAGCTTTCGGTGTGCATTGTCGATGGAATCAACTCCGATGTTAAAGTGTTTGTTCCATTCAGTTTCTTTCAGCATGGCGCTCCTTGATCGGGTAGGAAATATCCCAAAGCTTCAGAATAGATTTGCTGATAATATATGTCGAAAAATACAATAAGGTGACGATTTTGGGGGATTGATCCTGAAAGCCGGAAGAGATAACAGCTCGGAGGAGATTGCTGTATACAAGAAAGGACTGGAAGTGTATAATAAGGGTCAGAAAAAAGCGGGGTGTCAACGGAAATTTCGAAAGCTGACACAAAATTTGCAACAGCCCGGCAAAGGTTCAGGAGGATGATGAATATGGAAGAAAAAGAAAGAACAGACAAAGGCAAATGGTGGAAGAGGGCCGTGATTTATCAGATTTATCCCCGCAGCTTTGCGGACAGCAATCAGGACGGCATAGGCGATCTGCAGGGAATCATCTCGAAGCTGGATTATCTGGAGAACCTGGGAATAGATGCCATCTGGCTTTCCCCGGTATGCAGGTCTCCCCAGGATGACAACGGGTATGATATATCTGATTATCGGGACATCGATCCCATGTTCGGAACCCTGGCGGACATGGAGGAGTTGATTGTGGAGGCAGGAAAGCGCCATATCCGTATTATTATGGATTTGGTTCTGAACCATTCCTCGGACGAGCATCCCTGGTTTCAGGAAGCCAAAAAGAGCAGGGAAAATCCATATCATGATTATTATGTCTGGAGGGACGGCAGAGAAGGCGAGCTTCCCAATGACATGCGGGCGGCATTCGGGGGGCCGGCCTGGGAGTGGGTGCCGGAGGTACAGCAGTACTATTTTCATCAGTTTTCCGTAAAACAGCCGGATTTGAACTGGGAGAATCCGAAGCTGCGCCGTGAAATTTATGATATGATTAATTGGTGGGTCGGAAAGGGTGTGGGCGGCTTCCGGCTGGATGTGATCGATCAGATCGCCAAGGAGCCGGACCGGAAGATCACCTGCAATGGACCAAGGCTTCACGAATATCTGCGGGAGCTGAGCCGGGAGACCTTTCAGAAGGCAGATCTGGTCACGGTGGGTGAAGCGTGGGGAGCCACGCTGGAGCTTGCAAAGCTATACAGTAATCCGGACAATAGTGAACTGTCTATGGTATTTCAGTTCGAACATATCTGCCTGGATCAGATGGCGGGAAAGGAGAAATGGGATTTGGCGCCGCTGCCTTTTCTGAAGCTGAAGGAGGTTTTCGAGCGCTGGCAGACGCAGCTGTACGGAAAAGGGTGGAACAGTCTTTTCTGGAACAATCATGATCTGCCCAGAATTGTTTCCCGCTGGGGAAATGACGATGAATACCGGGTGGAATCCGCGAAAATGCTGGCGATTCTCCTGCATGGAATGCAGGGAACACCTTATATTTATCAGGGGGAAGAGCTGGGAATGACAAATGTCCGGTATAAAATGGAAGAATACCGGGATATTGAAACCTTGAATCTGTATCAGGAGCGTCTTGAGAAGGGCTATAAAGAAGAGGAAATCATGGCTTCCATTTATGCAAAAAGCCGGGATAACGCCAGGACTCCCATGCAGTGGGACGACGGAGAAAATGCGGGCTTTACGGCTGCGGCGCCCTGGATTCGGGTGAATCCCAACTACAAGGAGATCAATGCGGCGGCACAGACGGCGGATGAGGATTCCGTTTTCGGCTGCTACCGGAAATTGATCCGCCTGCGCAAGGAATATCCTGTTTTTGTGGACGGAGAATTTCGGATGCTGCTGAAGGAGGATGAAAATATTTTTGCTTATACCAGGACAGATTCCGGGTCGCAGCTTCTTGTGGTCTGCAATTTCTATGATAAAACCGCAGATATATCCCTGGAAGAGCTTGACAATGCCGGGGAGCTTCTTGTGTGCAGCTATAAGGATGCGGGTCAGACAACCGTTCTGCGTCCTTATGAGGCCAGAATGTATTGGAAGAAAAGCTGATAAAAGGCTTTTTCTCCCCGGCTTATGTCTGGCCGGATTCCATGGTGCCTTTTTCTTTTAAATGCGTCTCTCTTCGGTATGCCAATGGGGTTTTCTGATATTTTTTCCGAAAAGCCCTGGTAAAATATGACTGGTTATGGAAACCGCAGTTTGTCGCCACATCTATTACCTTCAGCTCTGTGGCTGACAACTGCCGGGCGGCCAGCTCCAGCCGGTAATTGACCAGATAGGCATTGAAGCTCATCCCCGTAAATTCCCGAAACAATTTCATGAAATGACTTTCTGAAAAGCCGCATCGACTGGCGGCTGTCTTCACGGAAACATCCTGATCATAAAAATGCTGGACATAATAAAGAGAATCCTTCAGCCGGCTGTAGGCCAACTGCAGAAAGCGGTGCTCCCGGAGGGTCGTACTCTGCTGATTCATGTGGTGGAGAAGCAAAAACAGGTTGGACTTGATCAGCAGCTCATGGGTGGAGGCGCTGTCTCTGCGGTGCTCCAGCATGGATAAAATGCAGGGAGTTATGGTCTGGTTAAAATCGGAACCTGCCGGATGGAAGCATTCTATGGATCGTTCCCCGTTTAGGAAGGGTTGAACGTATTTTTCATAGCAGGGATCCTCCCCGGCGCCCTTGAAAAGGGCAGGTTGGAACATAATGTTAAAATACTTCCCGGTTTCGCTGCCGCACTGATCGATGGAATGTACCGCCCGGGGAAGAATCACCAGGAGATCTTCGGCGCAGAGAGTATATGACTGTCCCCATACGGTGGCCTGAATCTGTCCCTGGACGCAATAGATCAGTTCAAAATCATCATGCCAGTGCAGAGGAAAGGACCGAATGAGATCGGGAATGATTCCCCGATAAACTGTGAACGGGAAAGCGGCAGTCCCATGAGTTTTGGTTTCGTGGACGGGCGTATGATCCATAAGGTACCTCCGAAGGCTTTTTGTACACATAAAAAATAGGATTATGTCAAAATGAAAGGATTATTTTACAAGAATTCTAGCATGCATAAGAGTATAATGCAAGTAAGCGGAGCCGCAGACAAAGCAGGCGGCAGACGCGGGCAGGGCTGCTGCGGCAGCAGAAAGGAACGGGAGGCAATATGGAATACGCGGCAATCAGACATTTTGCGGATAAAAGATACTGTTATGCTATGACCAAGGGGCATTTTTTGATCAGGCTCGAAGTAAAGCGGGGGGATGCGGCAAAGGTCATTCTTCATACCCAGAATAAATATCTGCCCCTTCGGTACATGGATACGAGGCAGGAATGTGCAATGTCAATTGCCTGTTCCGACAAATACATAGATTATTACGAAGCAGAGATTGACATAGATGTAGTTTGTCTCAGATATTTTTTTCAGATAGAGGATCGATCGGGAAATGTGGTCTATTATGGCAATCACGGTTTTTATGACCAATGTATTACGGATATTGACAGAATGTTTGACTGTCCCCAGACACTTCGGGAGGAGGAGACATTCCGGCTGCCGGCATGGGCTGAAAACAAGGTGGTCTACCAGATTTTTCCGTCCCGTTTTGCCGCGGATCAGGAAGTGGCAAGGGAGGAATGGTATCAGGCGCCCATCGGTCATAAAGCCGATTTGAAGGGCTCGCTGAGAGGCATAATCAATCATTTTGATCATATCAGGAAGCTGGGAGTGGATATCCTTTACATGACTCCCATTTTTTGCTCCGATTCCACTCATAAATACAATATTGACGATTATTACAGGATTGATCCGTCCTTTGGGGACAAGGAGGATTTAAAGGAGCTTGTAGGGCTGGCTCATGAGGCGGGAATGTATGTGATTTTGGACGGTGTGTTCAACCATACGGGAATCAATTTTTTTGCCTTTAAGGATATCCGGGAAAAGCAGGAGCAGTCCCCATATCTGGACTGGTATTACATCGAAAGCCTTCCTGTGGTGGCGGAGCGGGGGAAAAGGCCCGGCTACAAGACCTTCAGTTATGCCGGCTACATGCCGAAGCTGAATCTCCAAAACCCGGAGACTGCAGATTATGTGATTGATGTGGCGGCATATTGGATCCGGGAATGTGATATCGACGGCTGGCGGCTGGATGTGGCGGATGAAATCAGCCACGGCTTCTGGAAGCGGTTCCGCAGAGAGATGAAGGCGGTAAAGAAGGATATTTTGCTGGTGGGAGAGATCTGGCATTATGCCGGCGATTTCCTGGAGGGGGATGAGTGGGACAGCGTAATGAATTATCCTTTTTACGATTCGGCCATGGATCTGATTGCCCTGGAAAAATGTGCTCCTTCGGCTTTTTGGGAAAACCTGAATTTTGTGAAGGGGAATTTGAATAAATGTCTGGAGGGATATCTGTGGAATATGATAGACAGTCATGACACGGCCAGATTTTTGCACAGCGCCGGAAATGATATCAGGAAACAGAAGCTGGCGGCGGCTCTGCAGCTTCTGCTTCCCGGCATGCCTATGATTTATTACGGAGATGAGGTGGGAATGGAGGGCGGCCCGGACCCGGACTGCAGACGGGGGATGCTCTGGGATGAAAGCAGACAGAACAGAGAATGTCTGACATATTATCGGAGGCTGATTCAGATCAGACACCGATATCCGGCGCTGACAAAGGGAAGGATAACAAGACAGTACGCAGACGATGACGCAGGAGTTCTTTATATGGAAAGAAGCCGGGAGGGACGGCGCGTCATCCTGATTTTTCATGTAAGACAGGGAAGCGCTGCCCTGCCGGAGCTGGAAGGCTGGCGGAATCTGATAAGCGAAGAGCCCTTTTCGGGCAGCCTGGGGGATTATGAGGCGGCGGTGCTTGTGGGGGCGTAAGGATCAGCTGGCCGGCAGTGCTTATGGAGGCGTGAGCCGGCGTGGAAATTATGAAAATTTGTTCAGGACAGGCATAGAAACAGGATGATTATGGAAAAAGCATATGAAAATAAAAGAATGCTGGTAAACGAAAAGGAATATAAAATCCGAAGGCTTCTGGGGAAGGGAAAAGGCGGATATTCCTATCTGGCGCAGGACGGGTCAAAGGAATATGTTTTGAAGCAGATTCATCATGAGCCCTGTGACTATTATCAGTTTGGAAATAAGCTGGAGGCGGAGATAAACGATTATCACCGATTGAAGAAAGTCGGCATAAAAATGCCGGTCATGATTGATGTGGATTCGAAAAGTGAGCGTATTTTGAAGGAGTATATTGAGGGGAGAACAATTTACGAATTGATTTTGCGGGACGAGATGCAGCCTGCGTATATGGAGCAGGTACGGGATATGTGCACGGCGCTGTATGCGGCCAATATAAATATCGATTATTTTCCAACTAATTTTGTGGTTCGAAACGGTGAAATCTATTATATTGATTTTGAGTGCAATGAGTATACGGAGGAATGGAATTTCGAGAATTGGGGCATAAGCTACTGGTCGAAAACACCGGAGTTTCTGCAGTATGCGAAAAAAACAGGTGACTAGCCTGTTTTTCGCATATTGCAGATATGACCGGTGTTTCTGCCGTGTCTTTTGCTTCACAAATCAGATAAACAGCTGATTTTCTTTTCTTGTGGAACAGGCCTTTTTAATTGCCAGTGCGGCGACGGAAACCATGGCTCCATTTACTTTGCGGGCCGACTGCGGGCAATGTACAACACAGCGCATACATGAAATACATTTGCCGCTGTCTGTAATTTTCGGATTTTCTTTGTTTATTGCCTGCGCGGGACACTGTTTGGCGCAAAGGCCGCAGCTGGTACAGCTATTGTTCGCCTTTGGAACTAAGCCGGCTCCGCCTGCCTTTTTATAGGGGCGGTTTCCCGGAATTTGCGGTGCGGAAACAGCATTTAAGCTTCCGTTTATTTTATCTAAAATCTTCTTTGCAAAACAGTTCAGCTGGCTTATGTCATTATCGTCGGGCCGGCCCGCCGCATACTGGTGCATGATGGAATGCTCTGCGATGGCAGCGATGGCGGCGATTACCCTGAAACCGCTTTTTTCTGCTGCATCCTTTAATTCAATCAGGGTATCTTCATATGCCCTGTTGCCATATACGCAGACAATGACACAGGGAGCTTGATCGGCGTGAATGTTTGAAATTCTCTGGACGGCAAGACCTGGGACGCGTCCTCCATAAGAAGGAACCGCAATAATTGCAATATCCTCTTTCTCAATGTCAAGTGAGGAATAATCCGTTTGCGCATTGGACAAATCAATTTTATTGACAGGCATTCCCCAGGCTTTTGTTATGATTTCTGCAACCTTTCCGGTTCCTCCGGTGGGGCTGAAAACAATTTGTGAGACTTTCATAGCTGTCTTCCATGTAATTTTTAAATTTACACCATTATAGCAAGAGCGTGGTGTAATGTCAAGATTTACAGCAGTACATGTATATGTTACACTATTGCTGTTGTTACTTTTCACGTTACACTTGAAACGGAAAGGGGAGTTGTCATGCATATCAGCACAAAATGTTCAATTGCCATTCATTGCCTGATTTTTATTTATGAATATGGAGACAAGCGAAAGGTAACCAGCGACCTTTTAGCACTATCTACCGGAAGTAATCCTGTTACAATCCGAAATATTTTAAGCGCATTAAAAAAAGACGGCATTATATCTGTTAAATTTGGAACAGGCGGCGCAGCGCTGAGCTGTCCGTTAGACGAAATAACCTTATATCGCATATGCAGGGCCATAGAACCGGATTTTGGCACTAAGCTGATCGGTGTCCACCCATTGCCCTCGCCGCTGTGCCCCATAGGAAAAAATATTCATAGTGTATTGGACTGCTCTTATCAGAAAATCAGAAATGATTTATATAAAAGTTTAAGGAATATTACATTGAAAAATATTGTTTTCGATTATCATAACGTTTAAAATAGAGCTGTCAGATCTTTCCGGTCAGGAAAGTTGTTTTAAGAAAAATTACGGAGGAGAGTCATGGACGTAAAGGAGTTGACAGAGCTGCTGGTGGAATCCAGCGAAAAATTTAACCGGGCCAGGTTTATTCCCTGGTGGGAGGGCAATCACAAAGATGCCACCTACCGGTATGACATGCTTGAGGAAAAAACCATAAAGGAGGCGGAAGAATGCCTGGCGGAATGCGGGAAGGAAGCACTGCTTTCTACGGCAGGACGGGCGGGGCTTTCTCTGTTCCATCTGCTGGTATGGCACAATTTCTACGGGATGGTGGAAAAAATACTCAGTGACGGAAGAATAGAGGGGGATGAGGTTAATCTGCCTGACAGCAAGGGGCATGGTCTGACGCCATTTCTTTTGGCCTGTGTGAGGGGGAATCTGGCCATGGTCAGGCTTCTGCTGGAGCATGGGGCCAGCGATGCCCAGTTGGACGAGAGGGGCATGAATGCATATCATTTTCTGGCATATCCCCGGTTTCAGGATGATCTGCTGACAATTGATTTTAAATGCCTGGAGAACAGTGTGGAGCAGAGAGGGGAGATCGCCCGTCTACTTACCTGCGATATCAACAGGAAGAATAATGCCGGGCTTACGCCTTTGGAACAGCTTCTGTCCACCCAGTACAGCTCCGGCTACACCTGGCCGCTGACGGAAGTTTTTTTGGAAAAGGGCGCAGATACGGGGTATGTGGATGAGGACGGCAACACGCTTTTGATGATGGCCAGGAAAAACAACCATGTGACGGCGGCGATGAAGCTGATGAAGCAGTGTCCGGAAATGGTGAATGCCGCCGATGGCCAGGGGAGAACCCCTATAGTGCATGCGGCGGAGTTCAGAGATCAGGCCATGTACATTGCTCTGAAGGATCATGGGGCATCTCCCGCGCCTCAAATGGAGCTGTTTCCGCTGGAGCAGATTACCAGCAACTGTTTTGGAAGTGTACACAGTGATAATAAGGATTCCTTAAGTCTTGCGCTGTATATGACCGGCAAGCTGATCCGCCAGCTGGATCCGGACGATGAAGATGAGCTGGGGGAAATCACGGGGATTCTGCACAATGCCCTGGTGTCCGATGAGGAGGCTCATGTGCTGGATGCCTGCAGGGAGGCGGGGATCGATTTCACTATTCCGCTTCATTATCATGGAGAAATCCTCTGCCTGCGGGATGAGTGTCTGCATATAGGCAGAATGGGTGTTGTCAGGAAGCTGATGAAGCTGGGCGTGGATATGGAAAGGGCAGTGGTGAAAGGACGGACCCCGGCAAATATCCTGGCTTCTCTGGAATGGAGCAGAGACGGTGAGGATGAAGCCCTTTGCGAGGAGGCGGCAAAGCTTTTCTCCAGGGAGTCCATGGAACAGACGGATAATCAGGGCAGGGCGGCAATTCATAACGCGGCGGAAAACGGTCACGCGGGTATGCTCCGGGTTATGATAGAAATGGGCGTGGATGTGAATCTTACCACGGACGAGCCCGGGGAGGCAGGAATGTCGCCGCTTCATCTGGCCTGCATCAATGGCCATGCGGACGTGGTGAAGCTGCTGATGGATGCCAGAGCCGATGATACCATGAAGACCTTAAAGGGGGATACGCCGGCTCATCTTGCCCTTATGGAGAAGGGATACGGCAGGAAGCTGGAGGCGGAACAGAGGGCCGATTTGCTGAAGAGCCTGAAGCACCTGGATCTTCCCAACGAATGCGGCAGGACGCCGTTTATGCTGCTTAAGGGTCAGACCAGAGAGTTGCTTTCCCTGTTTCTGGAAAGCGGCGTGGATGTAAATCATGCGGATAACGAAGGCATGACCATGCTGATGCTCCACACGGTCAAGGACATGGCAAAGGAATTGATCCGGGCCGGGGCTGACGTGAACATGGCGGACAACGAGGGCAATACGGCGCTGCACTATGCACTGAAGGATTACAACGCGGAGGGGGCGCGCTATTTGATCCGAAAGGGTGCGGATTATAACCGGCCCAATAATGAGGGCGAGACACCGGTGCAGATTGCGGTGGAAAAAGGTATGGACACGGTGCTGGAGCTGATGACGGATTTATAACAAAAACTGGGGACAGGCAGATTAATGGCTGAATCTGGAGGGCTGAACGATATGGCGTTTGGATGCGGGGGTGATTTCGATAGGAACATATTTGAATCCGGGAAATGAAGGGTTTCGGAAAATCCTACAGTCGGAATATGTGGATAAGACCGGTTTGATTGCGTTGATTAATAAGACCATAGGGACAATGGAAATGCTGACCTGCGTCAGCAGGCCAAGGCGGTTTGGAAAGTCCTATGCGGCAAAGATGCTGTGTGCATACTATGACTGTTCCTGTGATTCCCGCGGACTCTTTGATGACATGGAGATTGCGGGGACGCAAGGGTATCTGACGCATCTGAACCAATATCATGTAATTAATCTGGATGTTACCGGCTTTATTTCCGAGGCGGCGAGGATGGATATACCGCTTTCGGATGTGCCCAATATGATCGCCGATGCAGTTTACAGGGAACTGACGGAAAGCTATCCGGAATTGCAAGGAAAAAGCCTTATGGACGCCATGATTGGCTGTGTGGAAAAAACAGGGAAAGAGTTTGTGTTTGTCATTGATGAGTGGGACGCGCTGATCCGAGAGGCGAAAGGGGATGCGGCAGTCCAGAAAAGGTATCTGTATTTCCTTCGGGGCTGGTTCAAGAACAATAATTTCACGCCGAAGGTTGTGGCGGCAGCTTATATGACGGGAATCCTGCCTATCAAGAAGGACGGTTCCCAGTCAGCCATATCGGATTTCAGGGAATATACTATTCTGAATCCCGGCAGATTTGTGGAATTCACAGGCTTTACGGAAAGCGATGTCAGGTCATTGTGCAGGAGACACGAGATGGATTTTAAGGAAGTCCGGCAGTGGTATGATGGATATGACTTTCCCGGATATGGTGCCATTTATAATCCCTACTCCGTGATGTGTGCCATGCAGGAGCAGAAGTGCCGTTCTTACTGGAAGAAGACTTCGGCGGCAGAATCGCTCATGACCTATATCAATATGGATTTTGAAGGTATGCAGGAAAGTGTCTCCCGGCTGCTTTCCGGGGAAGAGATAGAAATCGATACGGAAAGCTTTGAAAATGATTTCGAAACCTTCAGGAGCCGTGACGATGTGCTGACACTGCTGATACATTTAGGGTACCTGACCTGGCATGAGGAGGACGGGACGGCGCATATCCCTAACGAGGAGGTGAGAACGGAATTCCGGAAGATACTGAAAGCTGCCAATGCAAACCGGAAATGGGTGGAACTAATCAGTCGTTCCTGCAGGCTCCTGGAGGATACGATTGCGGGCAATGAAGAGGCAGTGGCGAAGGCCATAGAGGAGACACGCGGCTCAGAGTATGCGCCGACTTACTATAATGATGAGCAGGCATTGCGGTACGTGATTAAGTTTGCATACATTGCCGCGTTAGAACAGTATCTGAAAGTGGAAGAGCTTCCATCCGGGAAAGGAATTGCGGATGTGGTGTATCTGCCGAAACGCAGATCCCTGCTTCCGGCGTTGGTGGTGGAACTGAAATGGAACAAGTCATCCGAGGGCGCAATCCGGCAGATAAAAGAGCGGAATTATCCGGCAATATTGAAGGATTATGACGGCGAGATTGTGCTGGTGGGAATTAGTTATGATGTAAAAACGAAAGCGCATAGCTGTTTAATCGAAAGAATATGAAGCATGCCTGCAAAATATATTATGCTATTCCTATAGGCTCTCGGAATCTTGAGCTGGTTTATAATGATTGACGGATATTGCGTAAGGACAGATTTATATGTTACCGCCGTATGGGAGAATAAAATCCTGTACGGCGGTTTTGTATGGCTGAAAGCCGGACGAACCGAAAACGAAGACGTCTGAATCTTGACTTTATTATTCATATGCAGTATAATTTATTGATGACGGAGAGATAACAAAAGCCGGGCACAGGCAGATTACAAAAGAACCGGAAATACGGAGAGAGAGCATATGAAGAAGATACAGAGGCTGATACGCTTAGGGCTGGGGAAATTGCGGGGGTGGTGTTCCAAGGCCGCAAAGGGGCTTTGGAAATTCTGCCCTTGGGTTGTTGAAGAAATTTGGAAATTTCCCGGCTTTCTGGAGAAGGCCATGCTGAAAAGGAATAAAAGCGCCTGCTGGATGAACATTGCCACGCTGCTTACGGGCTTTGCTGCTTTCGAGGTCTATCGTTCGCTCAGCTTTGACGAAGCCGAGTATCAGGGAGAAACTCTTTTGTATTACTTTTCCGTTGCAGCGCCTGTGATCATATGGTCCGTGATCGCCTGGGAATTGATCTGCCTGATCGGAGTCAGACGGTGGAAAGACATCTGGGCTGGGATTGTCAAAAGGAAGCGGGGCCTGTTATGCATTGCCGCAGCAGCTATAGCTGCAGTTTGCATAGGATCATTCTGGTATTGCAATACATGCGAAACGCAATATTTCGACGAAGTGGTGGAGTTTTACGGGATTCCTGACGGGGTGGGAGATCCCTTAACAGAGGAGCAGCGGAAGGATAGGGCGGGATACTGGAGGATTGACGATTATCCCGGAAAACATCGATTGATACTGACATATGTGGATGCCTACGGTCAGCTGGAGCTTATGCGGCAGTACTCCACTGCCTATGATAGGATGCTTTTTCAGCCTGTGGCCCGCATAGAGTATTGCTACAAAAAGAGTAAGGATAAATTCCGCGCTCTTGGATCGGAGCGCTATAAATCGGAAAAGGAGCATGGCTTCCGGGAGCCGGAGAAGATCACTTATTATGCCAGCAATGGAAAGATGCTTTTGGAGCTGAGCGGGGACGGCTATGAAAAGCTTAAGGTGGATTTCTACGCCTCGGAGGAGACGGTACAGCTGCTGAATTCCACACTGTTTCGCCTTCCGGAGGGGCAGACCGCGGGAAACAGCGTTACCTCATGGCAGATGGAAAGCAGCTATGATTACGACGGAAGACCGGCCCTGCGGAAGCTGAGCGCCGGCATGTGTAATCTGTACGGCATCAACGGAGAAAGGTATACCTATGATGCTGAGCGCCGGCTGGAGTCCATATGTTATCTGGATGTAAATGGAATGCCTGCCTGTAATAAGCAGGGGATCATGCTGATCACCTTTCAGTACGATGAGGAGGGCGGCTGTAAGATTGCATATTACTGCGACGAAAGCGCAGCAGAACGAACGGAAGGATTCCATGGCGTTTACTGCGAAGAGCTGACATATGATTCCAATGGAAATATAACGCAGCGGCAGCAGAAGGACAAACAGGGAAGCTGGTGCTGTGATGCGAACGGAGTATACAAATATATTTATGAGTATGACTATGAATATGAACCGGCACGGCTGAAATCAGAAGCCTATAAGGGAGTGGATGAACTGCCCGTGAGAATAAACGGCTGGGACAGCCAGACCATAGGTTTTTCCCTGGAAATGAAAGAAGAAACCAAAATTATTGGGGTTCTTCTGAATGACGAAAGGACTGCCCAGGCGGCAGACGGGAAAAATGGTGCGGCAGAGCTGTATGGGACGCAGGTTTGGAATAAAAGCAGCGTCAGGGAAGCCGGCAATTTATTCTACACCGGTTATGACGCGGCAAATAACCGGGGAGGCAGAGCAGATAACCAGGAAGGCGCACAGGCAGATGATCAGGAAGGAGGCCGGACAAATAACCAGACGGGGAACCGCATAGACAGCCAGGAAGGGGGACAGGCCAATAACCAGGCAGACAATCTGGCAGACGATCAGGAGTATGACGGCGAAAAAAAGCGTAATTATACGAGAATTCGAAATACCATTGAAAACAATTCTCTTCTGATAGAATATCTTGATAACAGTGGAAACAATATCCAAAACAAAGCGGGATATGCGAAAAAGAAAGTAGTGTATGACGAAAAAATGCGGATCATAGAGGTAGCTTATCTGGATCTTAACGGCGATCTCTGTCTTACAGAGGATGGTTATGCGGTGGTAAGAACGCAATATCGATCAGAAGACGATGATAAAATAGAGTTTGTTGAGTATTGGGACGCTGATGATAAACCGACAATGAATCAAAAGGAAGGATATTCCTATGTGCGTTTTCAATATGGCAGGCAGGGAGAGAGCCAGGTAATTACCAGCACTTTTTATGATTCTCTGGGACAACCCGTTTATCTTCCCGGGCGGGGATATGCGGCAGTGGAGCGGCTGTATGACAGAAGCGGTTTTTTGATACAGGAAACCTATCGGGATGAAAACGGTGTGATAACCTACAGAAATGACTATATGGTGGCGGAGATTCTGTATGAGTATGGGGATGACGGCAATTTGAGCCGTATATGGTATAAGGATGCGGAGGAAAGGCCCGCGAACCGCCTTGACACAGGATATGCGGTGGTTTACCAGGAATATGAGGCAGGACAGCTGGTGCGCCGGCGCTATGAAGGATACCGGAACGGCAGCCTGTGTCCTGTTCCCGATAAGACTACGGGAATATATGATGCCGTATATCAATATACCAAGGGGAAACTACAGCAGGAGCAGTATTTTGACGATGAAGGAAGTCCTGCTCTTCGCAGTGATCTTGGCTGTGCGGCAATAAGCTATGAGTACGACGATAACGGGAATATATCATGCCGGCGGTACTATGGCACGGACGGAAAGCTGATTCTGAGAAAGGATACCGGGTATGCGGTCATAAAATGCGAGTACAATGACGAGGAACAGTACAAGCTTTTTCAGTATCTTGGTGTGGACGAGCAGCCTGTTATCCATTCGGAAAATCATTGTGCGGGAATCAGGGAGATTTATGAGGGCGATAATCTGGTGGAAATCCAGTATCTGGGTTTGGACGGCAATCTGATGAACCGAAGCGACTACGGCATTGCCCGGGTATATAGAACCTATTACAACGATGGGAAGCAGAAAACGGAGGAATATTTTGATGCGGAGGGCAATCCTGCAGTCCGCAAGGAATACGGCTGCGCCATGTTTGAGAGCTTTTATTATGATGACGGAGCTTTGAAAGAACGCAGGTATTATGCGTTCCCGGAGGGCCGGCAGGAGCTGGTGATGCGCAGAGATACGGGATATGCCATAATCCGGTATGAGTATGACGGTAACGGAAACCGGAAGTCTCAGACCTATTTTGACGCGGATGAGCAGCCGGTAGTCAGCACAAAGTACCACTGCGCCGGGATTTTGTCAGAGTATGATGACTATGGAAATGAGATTGAGACACGGTATGTGGATTGGGACGGCGGGCTCATGAACCGGGACGACTACGGCTTTGCCCGGGTACTCAGGGAATACGATTCGAAAATGGGAAAGCTGTTAAGCGAACGCTATTTCGATGCGGAAGGCCGGCCTGCCATACGGAAGGAATATGGGTACGCTTTCTATGAGCAGTATTATGATGAGCGCGGGAACTGGCTGGAAACCAGATATTATAAATCACATGACAAGGATGAGTTGGTCCTGCGGGAGAATACGGGCTATGCAGTTGTACGCAACGATTATAATGAATATGGCGAGCTGAGTGCGAAGCGCTTTTATGATGAGGCAGGAATGCCTGCTGTCAGTACGGAGTATCATTGCGCCGGTATTTTATATGATTATGACAAACAGGGAAGGCGGAGCCGGATCAGTTACCTGGGACTGGACGGAAAGCCGGCGGATCGAAGCGACTATGGCTGCGCCTATGTAAGTGTTCAATATGACGATGCCGGCAGAGTGGTTCAGGAGTCTTATTTTGGTGTGGACGGAAGGCCGGTGATACGAAAGGACCGGGGATATGCCTCTTTTAAAAAGGTTTATGAGGACGGGAAGCTTGTACAGGAGCAATATTCGGGCCTGAGTAAAGAGCCGGTTCCGGACAAGGACACCGGCTATGCCATGATAAAATGGGAATATGATGAATATGGAAATACACGCCTGGCTTCTTTTTACGGAGTGGATGGAAAGCCTGTTATCAGCTCAAAATATCAATGCGCCGGGATAAGGTCTGTTTATGATGAAAAAGGAAATAATTCAGAAATATGGTATCTGAATTGGGACGGTGAGCTCATGAACCGGGGAGATTACGGCTGTGCAAAGATTTTGCAGGAATTTGACGGCTCCGGAGATATTGTAAAAGCATACTATTTTGATGCCGGGGAGGATCCGATCATCAGAAAGGATCTGGGCTATGCGTCCTTTGAAAAGATTTATGACAGTAAAACCAACAGATGGAGCGAGAGCAGATATTTTGATACCCAGCCAAGACTTACAATACGTAAGGATTATGGCTATGCCCTGATAAAGGTGGAATATGATCCCTGGGGACGGGAAAAGGCTTTTACCTATTATGGCACGGATGAGGAGCCCATTATTTGTTCCCGATATTCCTGCGCAGGAATGGAATATTTTTATGATGAAAAAGGAAACAAAGTAAAGATACAGTACCTGTCTGCAGACGGCAGTCTGATGACCCGGATTGACCTTGGATGCGCACAGGTGGAAAAAAAATACAGCGATTCCGGACGGCTGATCGGGGAGGCTTATCTGGACACGGAGGGTGAGGCGGCTGTGCGTAAGGAGCGGGGCTATGCTTCTTACGAGGAGATTTATTCCGGAAACGGGCTGCTGCTGGAGAGCAAGTATTATGGACTGGACGGCAGCCCGGTGCTCAGGAAGGATATGGGCTATGCAGTGGTGAGGTACAGCTACGATGCCTACGGGCGCATAGATTCTCAGTATTTCTTTGGAACAGAAACAGAGGAACAGCTTGTGATCAGTTCCGAGTATAATTGTGCCGGGATTTCATACCGATACGAAAACGGAAATGAAGTGGAAATCCGGTACTATGGGCTGTACGGTCAATTGATGAACCGGGATGACTATGGCTGTGCGCAGATTCTCAAGGAGTATGACGACTTTGGGTATCTAAAAAGGGAAATCTATTTTGATGCGGAGGGAGAGAGGGTCATCCGAAAGGATTTGGGCTATGCCATATGTGAAAAGGAGTATGATCCCTATCACAGATGGGTGGAGGACAGATATTACAATATTCAGGAGAAGCTGACATTAAAACGGGATATTGGCGTGGCCATATTAACGCTGGAACGTGACGCATACGGGCGGGAAGGCCAATATATGTATTACGGCAGGGATGAACAGCCTATATTACATAAAAAATATAAATGCTATGGAATGCGCTATTCTTACGATGAACTGGGAAACCAGACTGTAATTCAGTATCTGTCACCGGAGGGCGAAATGATGCTCCGAAGCGATTTGGATTGTATGCAGGTGAAACAGGAGTATGATGCCTGGGGAAGGCTGATAAAGGAGACCTACTGCGATGCGGAAGGAGAGCCTGTGTCAAGGCCGGAGCACGGCTATGCGGCATATTTTATTGACTATGAATATGACAGACGGATGGGTATTGGGTATCTGGATTCCCAGGGAAGTCCCACGGTGAGAACAGATGTGGGATATGCCACAGCCCGATATGCCTATAACGAGCTGGGCCAGCGCACAGAGGAAAGCTATCATGACGCTGAGGATCATTTAGTATTGCATAAGGAATTCAATTGTGCCAAGATTAAAAACAGGTATGATGAGAGAGGAAACCGCGCTTATATTTGGTATTACGGATTGGACGGAAAGCGGATTGTCCGCAAGGATTCCGGGGCCATGGTAAATTATATGGTGTATGATGCGTATGACCGCATGACGTGGGATGCATATTACATTTATGAAAAGCCAGAGTACCAGCCGGTAATTCGAAAGGATATGGGGTATTTTGCCATTCGGTATACGTACAATAAGCAGGGAAAATACGAAAAAAAGCAATATTTGGATGTGAATAAAGATCCTGTCATGCATAAGACAAAAGGTTATGCGGAATGCCGGTGGTTCTACAATGAATCAGGACAGCTGGAATATCTGCGGTATTATGACAAGGATGAAAAACCGGTTAATATACCGGAGGGCTATGCGGAAAAAGAATATATCTATGATGCCTCCGGGAATGCGGTGGACTGGATATATCGGGATGCTGCCGGCAATGAGGTGACGCCGAAATAAGGGTTGCAAAAGGGCGGACATCCTGCTATAAATCAGGTAAGGGAATTCCTGCCATCCAGGATGGCACGGACTGACGGCGGTGAAGCGGCACGTTCGGAGGACGGGAGGAAAACCTGAGAGTATGGAATTCACAGGGAAAGGATTGAAACGAAGATGAAAATGACCATGAAAAAGGCTCCCATGGGCTGGAACAGCTACGATTATTATGACACCACGGTGAATGAGGAGCAGGTAAAAGCCAACGCGGATTACATGGCGGAGCACCTGAAGGACTGCGGCTGGGAATATGTGGTGGTGGATATCCAGTGGTACGCCAAGGATGCAGGAAGTATGCGGGATCAGTATCAGTATATTCCCTTCGGCGATATGGAGATGGATGAGCACGGCAGATATCAGCCCGCGGTGAACCGTTTTCCCTCATCTGCGGGCGGAAAGGGCTTTGGGCCTCTGGCGGATTATGTTCACAGCCTGGGGCTGAAGTTCGGGATACATATCATGAGGGGCATTCCCAGACTGGCGGCTCACCGGCAGCTTCCCCTGCCGGGTACTTCGCTGACGGCGGCCCAGGCTGCGGATCCCGCCTCTATCTGCGGCTGGAATACGGATATGTACGGGGTGCAGGACAATGAAGCGGGACGGATCTATTATGATTCCCTGATACAAATGTATGCGGACTGGGGCGTGGATTTCATCAAATGTGACGATATCTGCGACAGCTGGATGTACCGGCATGAGGGCTTCAGCGGCTGGCATGAGACCAGAATGCTTCACCAGGCCATCGAAAAGTGCGGCAGGGATATTGTGCTGAGCCTTTCACCGGGACCTGCCCATATTGACAGGGCCTGGCAGTACGAGAAATATGCCAATATGTGGCGGATTACGGACGATTACTGGGACCGCTGGGAGCTGCTTTTGAATATGTTCGAGCGCTGTGAGCTCTGGCAGAACCATGTGGCCGACGGATGCTATCCCGACTGCGACATGCTGCCCCTGGGACGGCTGGGAAAGGGCTTCGGCCAGGAAAGAGAGACTCATTTTACCAGGGAAGAGCAAAAGACCATGATGACGCTCTGGTGCATCTTCGGTTCACCGCTGATGATCGGAGCGGAGCTGACCAAGCTGGATGAGTGGACCAAATGGCTTTTGACCCGGAAGGAGATTTTGAAGCTGACGGAAGGCGGCTATGCAGGCAGACAGGTGGAGCGGGACAGCCGCCGGGCCGTGTGGAGCTGCTTCAACGAAGAGACAGGAGAGCGTTACCTGGCGCTGTTTAATCTGAGCGACGAAGAGCAGGTTCTTTCCTGTGACTGTCGTCAGGTGGAGCAGTTTGCAGGGAGGAAGGCGCCGGCGGCGGCTCGGGAGCTGTGGACCGGGGAGGAGGTTTCGGCAGAAGCCGGACCGCTCAGTGCGTCGGTGCCGGCCCATGGGGCAAAGCTCTTTTTGCTGGAGAATCTGCAGAAAGAAGGCTGATTGTCTGGCAGGAAGGGAGAAACGGCATGATACCTGTGATCATTTCTGTTATGGGAGCAGTACTGCTTCTGGGCCTTATGGCCGTCTGGCTGGCCAGACGGCGGGCAGGGCGCTCTTTCAGAGAGTATGACGGACTGGAGGGCCATGACTTTGAATATTACTGTGCGGAGCTGCTGAAAAGACATGGCTTCCAGGAGGTGGAGGTGACGAAGGGAAGCGGCGACTATGGGGTGGATATTCTGGCGGAAAAAGACGGTGTCACCTACGCCATTCAGTGCAAGAGCTACACGGCTCCCGTGGGGGTCAAGGCGGTTCAGGAGGCCTATGCCGGGCGGGATTATTATGACCGCATGGTGGGGGCCGTGCTCACCAACCAGTATTTCACCCAGCCGGCGGTGGAGGCCGCCAGGAAGCTGAAAATACTTTTGTGGGACAGAGGATATCTGGAGGGCATGCTGGAGGAGGAAGCATATTAGGAGGAAGCGTCTAAGGGGAGGATTCCTCCAGCAGCTGTGCCAGGGCGGTAAAGTCCGCTGGTCCGTTGTCCAGGAGAAAGCGGTTAAACTGCAGGTCCGTGTATTCCTCTCCCCAGAGCTGCAGCGCATTTTCCCGGAGAGACAGGATTTCCAGATAGCCCAGATAGTATTTTAAGTAGTTGCAGGGGGACTGGACAATATATGTATATACTGCTTTCGCCGAGTCGCTGTCGGTGACTCCAAGGCTCTCCAGAACCTGGGCGACCTGGCTGTAGGAGGCGCCGTCGTAATGGATCATAATGTCCAGAAGGGAATAGAGGCATAGCTGCACGCTGCGGTTATGCTTTTCTATTTGTACCAGCTGGGCGTCCTGGTCCTGCTGTCTTTCCTGATACAGCTGTGCGGCATAATCATAGGATAGAAATTCCACATATAAAGCCCATCCTTCCGTATAACCTCCGTACCACAGCAGCTGCCGCACAGGCCGGTCACCCGAAGACAGGGCCAGGCGGTTTGCATATACCGTCTGATACAGGTGGCCGGGATAGCCCTCATGGGCCAGGGTGGTGTACAGCTCCAGACCGTAAGGGGTTTTTTGCTGATTGATATAGATCACATTGTGGTCAGTGTCGTCCAAGGGAGCGGTCAGGTAAAAGGCGGGGGCGCAAAATTCCTCCAAACTGGGAGAAACGGGCTTCACTGCCAGGCTGGAGGAAGCTCCGGGAAGCTCCGGAAAGCTTCCTTCCATGCGTATTTTCAGGTCCGCCAGCATCTGCGTCACATTGGTGTAGGGAAAGGAGGGCAGGCTTCCTTCCGTGTAGCGGCGGGCAGCCTCCGGGTACTGAGCGGCCAGATTCCGGATGGTTTCATATTCCCGCGTAAACTGCTGGGTGAGAAGCTCCTGGATTTCCGGTACGGAGCGGGATGAGCCGGTCTGGGACTGAAGGAGCGCCTCATAATAGGCCTTTCCCTGGGGAAGGGAGGCCAGGCCTTCCAGGGGAATGGATTCATCCTCCAGCAATATAAGTCCGTCCCCCAGAGCCGTATAGGCCGGAAGCAGTATGGTTTTCAGCAGCCGGTCATTTTGGCTCAGATATTTTTCAAATTCCGCTTCTGTGATAAGCCCTTCCTGACATAGCTCATCCAATCGTTCCCGAAAGGTGGTCTGCAGGAAGTGGGAACCGCCCTCCAGGGCCTCTGCCGTAATTATGGTATCACATTGTTCCCTGACCTGCCGCAGAGAGGAAGCGGGCATGGAAAGCCCTGCGGCGGCTTTCTCCTGCTCATAGGTCAGCAGGGAAGCGAAGTAATCGTCGGTCTGCTCTAAAAGTGCCAGATAGTCCTCTACGTCCCGCCGGCTGCGAAAGGTATATTCCGCCAGCAGGATGGGAAGCTGGGTCTGGGCGCCTGATGAGGGGGAGAGGGGTTCGCTGTAATATGTAAAGCTGCCCAGGGTCAGCGAATTTTCCAGGGAGCGGATCAGAAGCCGGCAGAGACCGGCGTCGGAATCGGTAAGCTTCCTCTGATCCAGGGCTTTTAGTGCTGCCAGAGTATTTTCCGTGGCTGCCTGCCCCTTCAAAACCCCTTCTGCGCTGTACCGGGGCAGGACGGGGCGGTAATCATAAATGCCGAAATCCTCGGGCCGGGCCAGAGTATAGTGCATGTTTATAGTATTGGAGGACATTTCGTCCGCAAAAATCTGCGATGTGATATTGTCGAAACGCTTTTCGTCCTGTCGAAAGGTAAAAAGAAACAGCGTTATGCCGCTGAAGGCAAACAGCATCACTGCAAAGAGCAGCAGCTGTTTTACAGAGAGGTGTGTGCGCTTTTTCAAGGAAGATCCACCTGATCGCAATAAATGTTGTTTAAATATATGAGAAAAAGGAAGCGGATATGTGTGCCGCGGCAGGGACAGAATGCTGGGCTGTAAGAAAATGACAGGATGGCAGATATGGAAACAACGGCAAAGTTGTATTGAATACAACTTTTATATTTGTATGATAAAATTTCCTGAGGCGTATTGACATATATTTACAACTTTACTATACTGAAAGCATGGAAAAAAAGCAGACAAAGTACGGTGGCGTTGTCCGTCATGTGGAAAACTTAATCGAGAAAGGCGCTCTGAAGCCGGGGGACAGGGTGCCCTCGGAAAACCGGCTCAGCGACGAGTTTGGCATCAGCCGGCAGACGGTGCGCAGGGCCATCGGAATTCTGGAGGAAAAGGGGGTGCTGCGCAGAGTCAGAGGCAGTGGAACCTATGTGAATTTTGACCGCAGGGAGAACCTGGGGCAGCAGGGGCGCATCGCTGTAGTGACTACCTATGTGGACAGCTATATTTTTCCCAGGACGATTCAGGGGATTGAAAGCCTGCTGTTTGAACGGGGCTATTCGGTGCAGATTTCTTTCACCAACAACACTCTGGAGAGGGAAAAAAATGTGCTCACCGACTTAATCAGCAGGGACGATGTGGCCGGCGTTATTGTGGAGGGCACCAAGAGCGGTCTTCCCAATCCCAACCTGCAGCTTTACAGGAAGCTGATAAACCGCAGGATTCCTCTGCTGTTTATCAACACCTTTTACCCGGAGCTGGATGTGCCCCATGTGTCTTTAAACGATGTAAAGGCGGCCCAGACGGCGGTGAATTTTCTGATTGAAAAGGGACATCGGAATATCGGCGCCATTCTGAAGCTGGATGACGGTCAGGGGAGATTGAGGTACCTGGGGTATCTGCAGGCCATGGAGGCCGCGGGACTTGCGGTGACGGATTCCCGTCTGGTCTGGATCGACACGGATGAAGCCAGCCAGCTGAATTACTGCCGGGACAAGATATTAAACCGGGTGGAGGCATGTAGCGCGCTGTTCTGCTATAATGACCAGGTGGCCTTCCAGCTGATCAGGATGCTTCGGGAGAAGGGGCTGCGTGTGCCGGAGGATGTATCGGTGATCAGCGTGGACGATTCGGATCTTGCCCTGCACAGCGAGGTGCCTATCACATCCCTGCCCCACCCCAAGGAGCGGCTGGGGATCCGGGCGGCGGAGACGCTGCTTGACATGATTGACAGAAAAAAGAGAGAGAAAAGAGAGTATACCTACGAGTTTGATACCAGAGTCATTGAGAGGGACTCCGTGGGAAGGCGGCAATGAAGGGCGGGGGAAATGAGACCGCTGTCTATGGCCGCAGCCGCCGGAAAAACCAATGGGACGAGAATAACAGGTCATGAGAATAAAAAGCCGTATGTGGGCGGAAAGTGAGGAAAAAGGGAAATGTGCGAAGAAATCAAACAGGCCATCCGGGAGGGCAGGACGGCGCTGGGTATTGAGTTCGGTTCCACCCGGATCAAGGCCGTGCTGGTGGATGACAGCCATCAGCCTGTTGCCATGGGAAACCATGACTGGGAGAACCGGCTGGAGGACGGCGTCTGGACCTACAGCCTGGAGGACATCTGGCAGGGCCTTCAGGGCTGTTATCGGGAGCTGGCCCGGGAAGTGAAGGAGAAGTATGGTGTGGAGCTTACCACCATTGGGAGCATGGGCTTTTCCGGTATGATGCACGGCTATATGGCCTTTGACCGGGAGGGCCGCCTGCTTGTGCCCTTCCGCACCTGGAGAAATACCATGACGGAGGAGGCCTGCAGAAAGCTGACGCCGGTGTTTCATTTCAACATTCCCCAGAGATGGAGCATCGCTCATCTGTATCAGGCCATGCTGAAGGGAGAGGAGCATGTAAAGGATATTGCGTTTCTGACCACCCTGGCGGGATATATCCACTGGAAGCTGTCCGGAGAGAAGGTGCTGGGCGTGGGAGAGGCCTCCGGCATGTTTCCCATTGACTCTCCGTCCCGGGACTATGACCGGAAAATGATGGCTCAGTTCGGAGAGCTGACGGCGGATATGGGATATTCCTGGAAGCTGGAGGAGATTCTGCCCAGGGTGCTCTGCGCGGGAGAAAAGGCAGGAGAGCTGACGGCGGAGGGAGCGAAGCTTTTGGATCCTTCCGGAATCCTTCAGGCCGGCGTTCCCATGTGTCCTCCCGAGGGAGACGCCGGAACCGGTATGGTGGCCACCAACAGCGTCAGAGTGCGCACGGGAAATATTTCCGCCGGAACCTCCATTTTTTCCATGGTGGTCACGGAGAAGGCGCTGGAACGGGTTCATGAGGAGATCGACATGGTGACCACGCCGGACGGAAATCCGGTGGCCATGGTTCACTGCAACAACTGCACCTCCGATCTGAACGCCTGGGTGAATCTGTTCGATGAGTTTGCGGACAGGTTTGGAATGAAGATCGACAAGAACGACCTGTACGGCACGCTTTACCGGGAGGCGCTGAAGGCGGATCCCGACTGCGGCGGACTGGTGGCGTACAACTATTTTTCCGGCGAGCCGGTGACCGGGCTGAACGAGGGCAGGCCCATGTTTGTGCGCACGCCCGACGCGGCCTTCAGTCTTGCAAACTTTATGAGATGCCACCTGTACAGCGCCATGGCCACACTTAAAATCGGCAATGATATCCTGCTGAAGGAGGAGCATGTGCAGGTGGATTCCCTCATGGGACACGGCGGGCTGTTCAAGACGCCGGTGGTGGGTCAGCAGCTGATGGCGGCGGCCATGAATGCTCCTGTGACGGTGATGGATACCGCCAGCGAGGGCGGCGCCTGGGGCATGGCTGTGCTGGCGGCCTTCCTGAAGGAGAGAGAGGCAGACGAGACACTGCCCGACTACCTGAGCAACAGGATTTTTGCGGGACAGACCGGAACCACCATTGCGCCGGTGCCGGAGGATGTGGCCGGGTTTGACGCATTTGTGGAGAAATATAAGAGCACACTGCCCGCGGAGAAGGCGGCCGTGCAAGGAATGAAGATTTCCTGAGGAATGAAGATTTAAAGAAAGGATCAGGTTTATGCTGGAAGAATTAAAGAAACTGGTGTATGAAGCGAATATGGAGCTTCCCAAATACGGTCTGGTGACCTTTACCTGGGGCAATGTCAGCGCCATAGACCGTGAGAGCGGACTGTTTGTCATCAAGCCCAGCGGGGTGGAATATGATAAGCTGACGCCCGAGGATATGGTGGTGGTGGATCTGGACAGGAAAAAGGTGGAGGGACGCTATAACCCCTCCTCGGACACGGCTACTCACGTGGAGCTGTACAAGGCGTTTCCTCAGATTGGCGGAGTGGTGCACACTCATTCCTCCTACGCCACAAGCTGGGCCCAGGCGGGCCGCAGCATTCCCTGCTACGGCACCACCCATGCGGACTACATTTACGGTGAGATTCCATGTGTACGGTGTCTGACTGCGGAGGAGATCCAGGACGCCTACGAGGAAAATACGGGGCATCTGATCGTGAATGAATTCCAGAGGCTGGGAAAGGATCCGGAGGCCGTGCCTGCGGTGCTCTGCAAAAATCATGGTCCCTTTGCCTGGGGGAAGGATGCGAAGGAAGCCGTGCACAACGCGGTGGTTTTGGAGGAAGTGGCAAAGATGGCATATCGCGCCGAGACCATCAATCCCCGGATCCAGCCGGCGCCGCAGGAGCTTCAGGATAAGCATTATTACAGGAAACATGGAGCCAACGCCTATTACGGACAGAAGGCATAAAGAGATGGAGGTATAATGATGAATAATTTAGAACTGCAAAAGCACGCAAATGACGTGCGCAAGGGCATTGTAACGGCAGTTCACAGTGCAAAGGCAGGACATCCCGGCGGATCCCTTTCCGCCGCAGATGTGTACACTTATCTGTATTTTGAGGAGATGAACATCGATCCGGCAAATCCGGACAAGGAGGACAGAGACCGGTTCGTGCTGTCCAAGGGGCATACGGCGCCGGGGCTTTATTCCACCCTGGCGAACAGGGGCTTTTTCCCTGTGGAGGATCTGAAGACTCTGCGGAAGCTGGGGTCATATCTGCAGGGACATCCCTGTATCCATATACCCGGCGTGGACATGTCCTCAGGATCATTGGGACAGGGGATTTCCGCCGCCGCCGGCATGGCTATGGGCGGCAAGCTGGACAACAGGGACTTCCGCGTGTACGCCCTGCTGGGAGACGGAGAGATCGAGGAAGGACAGGTCTGGGAGGCGGCCATGTTTGCGGGCTTCAGGAAGCTGGATAACCTCTGCGTCATCGTGGACAACAACAATCTGCAGATCGACGGTCCCATCGACCAGGTCTGCTCCCCTTATCCCATTGATAAGAAATTTGAGGCCTTTAATTTCCATGTGATCAATTGTGACGCCCATAATTTTGACGAGCTTCGGGCGGCCTTCCAGGAAGCCAGGCAGACCAAGGGAATGCCCACCTGTATCGTTGTGCACAGTCTGAAGGGCAAGGGTGTTTCCTTCATGGAAAACAGTGTGGACTGGCACGGCAAGGCTCCCAACGATGAGGAGTACGCCGTGGCAATGGCCGATCTGGAGAAGATCGGCGCAGAATTAGAGAAAGCAGGTGAAGCATAATGGCAGAAAATACGGTTAAAAAGATTGCAACCCGTGAAAGCTACGGCAATGCCCTGAAGGAGCTGGGAGCGGAGTTCCCCAACCTGGTGGTGCTGGATGCGGACCTGGCCGCCGCCACCAAGACCGGCGTGTTCCGGAAGGCATTTCCGGACCGGCACATCGACTGCGGCATCGCCGAATGCAATATGGTGGGCGTGGCAGCAGGTCTGTCCCTGGTGGGGAAGATTCCCTTTGTGAGCTCCTTCGCCATGTTTGCGGCGGGACGCGCCTTTGAGCAGGTCCGCAACTCTGTGGGATACCCTCACCTGAATGTGAAAATCGGGGCCACCCATGCAGGCATTACCGTGGGTGAGGATGGGGCTTCCCATCAGTGCAACGAGGATATTGCCCTGATGAGAACCATTCCCGGTATGGTGGTGATGTGTCCTGCGGACGACGTGGAAGCCAAAGCGGCGGTGCGGGCGGCTCTGGAGTATGAGGGACCTGTGTACATCCGGTTTGGCCGGGCAGCGGTTCCCGTGATCAACGACAGGCCGGATTACCATTTTGAGATCGGCAAGGGCTCCGTAGTGCGGGAGGGTAAGGACGTGACCATTGTGGCCACAGGCATCTGTGTGGATTCCGCACTGGGCGCGGCAGAAAAGCTGGCGGCGGACGGAATCAGCGCCGAGGTGGTGAGCATCTGCACCATTAAGCCCCTGGACGAGGAGATCATTATAAACAGTGCGAAGAAGACCGGGAAGGTGGTTACGGTGGAGGAGCATTCCGTTATCGGCGGACTGGGAAGTGCGGTCTGTGACTGCCTCTGCGCAAACCATCCCACTCCTGTGAAAAAGCTTGGCATGCAGGATGTCTTTGGAGAATCCGGGTCGGCGGCGGCCCTGGTTCAGAAGTACGGACTGGACGCGGAGGGTGTGTACAGGTCTGTGAAGGAAGTTATTTAACAAAAAAAGGGCGGGAGAGAAGCGGGTGCTTTCTTCCCGTCCTTTTTCAATACCTCTAATGGCTGCATCGGCATTCCTTCGCTGGATCCGGGCAGTTTTTTGTTAATAAAACTTAAGAAAAAAATAAACAACTAGGATACAAGTTTGTGCTATATTTATAACCATGATAAATATGAACTGTAAATCGTGTAATTTGAATGAAAACCTGTGAAACAAAGGATTAGGTGGTAAAATGTTACAGCATACTACTGATGAGGCCCGGAAATCACCGGAAGTGATCAATATAAAAAGAAATCCGTATCTGGTGGATTATGAAAACCGCAGAGGACTGAGAGGCGGACAGGCGTACCAGGGGACGCCCCGGATGAATCGCAGCACTTCCCAGAGACGCTCCGTGGATGTACCCATCTATGGGAACAGCGGGTATGGCGCCGGAAGAAGCCAAGGAAGACCAAACGCAGGAAGCAGGCCGGACGGCGGGAGAAGAGCGGAGAGCGGAAGGAGATACGCGCAGATGCCGCGGGAGAGGGTTATGCCCTATGGCAGGGAGGCTTCGGAAGCAGGCCGGGCCGGATCGGAGGCGCCTGTCCGCCGGCGAAGAGCGTCGGAGGCCGCAAGGGAACGGCAGAGAAAAAAAGCCAGATACCAGAAGCTGGCCATCGGAGTCTGGGTGGTATGCGTTTTTTCACTGACAATTCTTTTTTTGATCAAAAATGACAGGGCTTCGGCGGCAGGGGCGGGAAATAAGCAGGCGGACAAAGGAACAATTACATATGAGCCTTCAATGCCCATCCAGGCGGAACCCTCTTCTTCCGGCGTAATGATTCAGGGGCTTCCCGCCGAAGAATTTGCCAGGCATCCGGAATGGACGGAAAATTTTCTGACACCCAACGAATATTCCAGGCCGGGGGATCCATTGGAGGAAATCAAGAACGTTTTTGTCCATTACACGGGAAACCGCAATACCAGCGCAGCCCAGAACCGCAGTTATTTTGAACAGCAGAAGGATACCCATGAGAGGAGCGTCAGCTCTCATTTTATTATTGGTTATGAAGGGGAGATCATTCAGTGTGTACCTCTGGATGAGATCGCCTATGCAGTGGCTACGCGGAACGGGGATTCCGTGTCTATTGAGTGCTGCTATACGGCGGAAAACGGTTCTTTTACGCAGGCGACCTACGATTCTCTGATTGCGCTGCTGGTATGGCTTACTGATGTATACGATCTGGAAAAGGATGACATTCTGCGTCACTATGACTGCGGCGGGAAAAAGTGTCCGATTTATTATACGGAGCACGAGGATGCCTGGGAGCGGCTGAAGCAGGATGTGATGGACAAAAAGCTGCTTTAGCATTTATATAGTTGCGGTATGGAGCCATATTTGTTAAAATAAAGCTGTGAAGGCTGTCTGGGTTTAGCCTTGTGTCAGCTATGCCGAAATGATTTTCAGCTTGAGAAAGAGAGGCTCCAAATGAATATTTTATCACCTTCAATTTTGGCCGCGGATTTTTGTGAATTGGGAAAACAGATAAAAGAGGTGGGGGACGCAGGGGCCGAATATCTGCATATCGATGTGATGGATGGCCTTTTTGTGCCGTCCATTTCCTATGGGGTGCCGGTGATCTCTTCCATTCGGAAGAGCACGGACACCTTTTTTGACGTACATTTGATGATTGAGCGGCCCCGGCGTTATATCCGGGAGTTTGCCGAAAGCGGAGCCGATCTGATCAATTTTCACCTGGAGGCGGAGGAGTATGTGGAAGAGACCGTGGGAATGATCAGGGAGCTGGGAAAAAAGGCGGGTATTACCATCAAGCCGGGTACGCCTGTTCAGGCAGCGGCTCCTTATCTGGAGCTGGTGGACATGGTGCTGGTCATGACGGTGGAGCCGGGGTTCGGGGGGCAAAAGCTGATGCCGGACTGTATTGAAAAGGTGCGGGAGCTTCGGCGCATGGTCCAGGAGAGGGGCCTTGAGACGGATATAGAGGTGGACGGAGGGATTACGGTGGATAACGTGGGCCTTGCCCTGGAGGCGGGGGCCAATGTGATCGTGGCAGGCTCCGCCGTATTTGGCGGAGACGTGACAGCCAACGTGAAAAGATTTTTGGAAAAAATGAGATAAGAGGCGGTATGGGGAGAATTTTTGCCTGATTTCTGCCGATAAAGCATGCAAAGAGTACGGTCATCGGTTTTTCCGAAAGGAGGAAATTATGCAATTAGGCGGAGTAGGGCATTCTCATGGAGCGGAAACGCACCAGGTGACACAGTGTCTGCATCATGATCATAGCGTTACAGATAAGGAAAGCGGGGCCGCGGCAAAGCTTTCCGCTGCAAAAGCGAATCTGCAGGCCCAAAACGCCCAGCAGGAGATATTTTCCCTGACTGCCTGGGTGCAGAAGCTTTTGGAGAAGGGAGGACGCGCCCTGCGGGGAATCTGGGGTTCCGGGGACGCAGGCGGCAGCGCAGACCGGGCGGGAGACGGAACCGGTACTGCCGGGGTGGAGGCTCTCGGATCGGGAACTGCTTCTGCCAGCGCTTCGGGGGAAAATGCCCTTTCCCGGCGGCGGGCGGCGATTTCGGAGGAGGCCGCACATTTGGCGGCGGCTCAGGCCAACCCGTATTTTTCCATTGCCCCGGAAAACGGCGCGGTCCATGTGACGCCCTTTCAGAAGATAAAGGCCAGGGTAAAGGAGGTGGCCGGCCATCTGTCAGGCCATTTGCCCGGGAAATTTTTCAAGCCCCAGGCCCAAAGCACTTTTCAAATGAAGCAGGAACAGAAGGAGAGGCCCAAGGAGGATCTGCGCCGGCACAGTAAGTATCGAAAGGATGAAGTGGAAATCGACTGTGTTCTGACGGACGAGAGCTACCTGCTGGACTCCTATGACAGAACAGGCGGCTACAGTAAGCTGTCCGTGAACAGCGGAAAGGCGGCGGTGGCGAAAAAGCAGGAGCAGCAGGAGAAATCCGGTTGACAGCCGCCGTCTTTTCTGGTATCCTGTCTGACATAGGAAGAGACCGCAGCCCGCGTCAGGGAGCGGTTGATAAACGCAGTGACGAAGAGAGTACATTTTGACCAGACTCGTACAGAGAAGGCTCCGGCGGGCGCAGGCTGCCCGTATTGCTGAGAGGGGCCGGGGATGGCGGAATGGAATATGGCTTCTGAGCAGCGCACCGAGCCGGGCAGTAGAAGATTTCGTGAAAAGTAACGATTTTTACGCCGGGTGAGGCTGCGACAGGTTCCGCCTGTTACAGCGGATAGGGTTAGTGACCTGAAAAGGTCTGTCCCGCAGGGGGCAGATGAAGAGAAGTGGTACCACGGGCTCAGGGCTCGTCTTCTATTATGCAAAAGCATGGGGAGGACGGGCCTTTTTTGTATCACGGGAAAAATTTATTATATGAAAGGAGATCACAAATGCAAAACAGAGGACCGTACTATTTGACGACAGCCATTGCATACACCTCGGGAAAGCCCCATATCGGCAACAATTATGAGATCGTGATGGCGGACAGTATTGCCCGGTTCCGCAGGAAGGAAGGATATGAGGTATTTTTCCAGACGGGGACGGACGAGCATGGACAGAAGATCGAGCTGAAGGCCCAGGAGGCGGGAGTAACCCCACAGGAATTTGTGGATAACGTGGCAGGCATTATCCGGGGAATGTGCGATATGCTGAATATTTCTTATGACAAGTTTATCCGCACCACCGATCAGGACCATGAAAAGCAGGTGCAGAAGATTTTCCGGCGTCTTTATGAACAGGGCGATATTTACAAGGGAGCCTATGAGGGAATGTATTGTACTCCCTGCGAGTCCTTTTGGACGGAATCCCAGCTGGTGGACGGCAAGTGTCCCGACTGCGGCAGGGAGGTGAAGCCCGCCAGGGAGGAGGCATACTTTTTCCGTATGAGCAAGTATGCGGACAGGCTGATAGAGCATATCAACCAGCACCCGGAATTTATCCAGCCGGTGTCCCGCAAAAACGAGATGATGAATAATTTCCTTCTGCCGGGCCTGCAGGATCTGTGTGTGTCCAGAACCTCCTTCAAGTGGGGGATTCCCGTGGATTTTGACGAAAAGCATGTTGTGTATGTGTGGCTGGATGCCCTGACAAACTATATCACCGGCATCGGTTATGACGCGGAGGGAAACAGTACGGAGCAGTACGGGAAGCTGTGGCCGGCCAATCTGCATCTGATCGGTAAGGACATTATCCGCTTCCACACCATTTACTGGCCCATCTTTTTGATGGCTCTGGGGGAGCCTCTGCCGAAGCAGGTGTTCGGGCATCCCTGGCTGATGATGAACGGCGGCAAGATGAGTAAGTCCAAGGGAAATGTGATCTATGTGGATGACCTGGTGGATTTTTTTGGTGTGGACACGGTGCGGTATTATATGCTGCATGAGATGCCCTATGACAACGACGGAAACGCCACCTGGGAGCTGATCGCCGAGCGGGCCAATTCCGACCTGGCCAATATTCTGGGAAACCTGGTGAAGCGCACCATATCCATGAGCAATCAGTACTTTGGAGGAATCGTAGCAGACAGGGGAGCGGCGAAGCCGGAGGTGGACGACGACCTGAAGGCCGTTGCCGTGGGCGCGTATGCAAAGGTTGTGGAAAAAATGGATTCCCTGCGGGTGGCGGATGCTCTGACGGAGGTTTTTGCCGTTTTCAGACGCTGCAATAAATATATTGACGAGACGGAGCCCTGGGTGCTTGCCAAGGATGAGAGTCAGCGGGAGAGGCTGTCCACCGTGCTCTATAACCTGGTGGAGGGGATCGTGATCGGCGCCTCTCTTCTGGAGCCCTTTATGCCAAACACAGCGGAAAGGATCGCCGCCCAGCTGAATACTAAGCTGAGAGATTTTGATCAATTGGAGGTCTTTGGGCTGTACGAAAACGATAACCGGGTAACGGATCAGCCCGAGATCCTGTTTGCCAGGCTGAATATGAAGGATGTGACAAAGAGGGAAGAGGAGGTTACGGAAAAGCTTGCTCTGGAATTGAAGCCGTCCCAGGCCGGGCATGAGGAACCGGAAACTGCGGATAACGCAATGGATATTCCGGCCAAGGCCGAGATTACCTATGACGATTTTGCGAAGCTTCAGTTTCAGGTGGGGGAGATCATCGCCTGCGAGGCAGTACCCAAGTCCAAAAAGCTTCTGTGCAGCAAGGTAAAGATCGGAAGTCAGGTAAAGCAGATCGTATCCGGCATTAAGGCATATTATTCCCCGGAGGAAATGGTTGGCAAAAAGGTGATGGTTCTGGTGAATTTAAAGCCGGCCACACTGGCCGGCGTATTGTCGGAGGGCATGCTTTTGTGCGCCGAGGACGCGGAGGGAAATCTGGCGCTGATGAAGCCGGAAAAGGACATGCCTGCCGGTGCGGAGGTGTGCTGAGGATTACTCACGGGTATAAACTCTCTGTAAATTTTGCGGGAAGGGGCTTAATTTTTTCCTGAGAATAAGGTATACTCTTTGTCAGGACAGTTTATCCGCCGGTGTAAGCCGGCGGGGGTAATGAAGAAGCTTCGAGGTGGATATGAGAAAAGAAGAATTTTACTTTGATTCCAGAGACGGGAAAAGCAGGATTCATGCAGTGCGGTATATGCCGGATCAGGAGGCGGACATTTGCTGTGTGGTTCAGATCGTACATGGCATGGCGGAGTATGTGGAGAGGTATGAGGAGTTTGCCGATTTTCTCACAAAACGGGGCTGTGTGGTTACCGGTGACGATCATCTGGGCCACGGAAAATCCGTGGGAGAGGCCGGGAGCTTCGGGTATTTCTGCGAGCAGGATCCTGCCACGGTTCTGGTCAGAGATGTGCATCGGCTGAAAAAGCTGACGCAGGCCCTGTACCCGCAGATTCCCTATGTGATCATGGGTCACAGCATGGGTTCCTTTATCACCCGCAACTATATGTACCGTTACGGAACGGGCATCGACGGGGCGGTGATTATGGGAACAGGAATGCAGCCCAAGGCGGTGCTGGCTTTGTCCAGGGCATTTGCAGGTATCCAGAGGGTGTGCTTCGGGCAGAGGCATGTGAGCCGGCTGATCGACAAGCTGGCTTTTGGAGCGTACAACAAGAAAATACAGAATCCTGCCACGCCCTTCGACTGGCTGAGCCGGGATGCCTCCCGGGTCCAAAAGTATATTGAGGATCCTCTGTGCGGGTTCGTTTTCACCGTCAATGGGTTCGGCACCTTGTTTGAGCTGATCTACAGACTGCATGATAAAAAGAATCTGGAGCGGATTCCCAAAACGCTGCCGGTATTCATGGTGTCGGGAACGGCGGATCCGGTGGGAGATTACGGAAAAGGTGTGAATGCCGCTTTTGATTCTCTGAAGAAGGCAGGACTGGAAAATGTTTCGCTGAAGCTGTACGAGGGCGGCAGGCACGAGCTGCTGAACGAGACGAACCGGCAGGAGATCATGGAGGATATCTGGCGGTGGATACAGAAAACGGTGCCGCACAGGCAGTAATATCAGAAAGAGGCAGGTGTGGCGGGAATGTCTTATGAGATCAGGTGGGCCAGGGACAGCGAGTGGTCAACCACCATGAAAATGATCTGGAGAACCTTTCTGAGGTTTGAAGGACAGGACTATACCCAGGAGGGCATTCGGAATTTTTTTGATTTTATCACGGATGACGATCTGTACATTTCCTTTTTGCGCGGAGAGTATCAGGTGATGGTGGCGGTGGAACAGGGGAAGGTGATCGGCGCCGGATCCATACGGAGCGGAAATCATTTATCGCTGCTGTTTGTGGATGAAGCTTATCAGCACAGAGGCGTGGGAAGCAGCATCATTGCAAGACTGTGCGATTACCTCAGATATGAGGCGGGGGAATGCTTTATGTCTTTGAAGGCGGCACCTTATGCGGTGGACTTTTATCGAAAGATGGGGTTTACGGCTGTGAAGCCGGAGGAGGAATATCTGGGAATCCGGGTGACAGCCATGGAAAAGCCGCTGGAGTGAGATGCCCTTTGGGCGACATGAAGGTTGAGTAAATTCAGATGTATTCAACAAAAGACCGGGAGCGTGCCGCAGCACGCAGATAAGGAGAATTATGAAGTTTTTTGACATGGACAGCCCTCTGATGCAGGGACTGGGAAAAATGGCCGATCTGCTTTGGCTGAATGTTCTTACGTTGATCTGCTGCATCCCCATCGTTACCATTGGCGCGTCGTTCACGGCTATGAATTATATGGCGCTGAAGATGGCGCGGAACGAAGAGTGCTACATTACCAGAGGATTCTTTAAGTCCTTTCGGGAAAACTTTAAGCAGGCCACTTTGATCTGGCTGCTTCTGTTTCTGGTGTTTTTGATTCTGGCAGGGGATTTCCTGATTATCAGAAGCTCCGGGCTGGAGTTTCATATGATTTTTCAGGCCGTGCTGATGGCGGTGTCTTTTCTGGTGCTGTGTACCTTCATGTTTGTGTTTCCGGTTCTGGCAAAATTTGAGAATACCGTCAGGCGAACCATTAAGAATGCGTTTTTGATGAGCATCATGCAGTTTCCCAAAACGATTCTGATGATCATTCTCTACGCCATTCCGCCTCTTGTCTTTATCTTTTTCATGCAGGCGGCGCCGATTTCCCTGCTGTTTGGGCTTTCCGTGCCGGCCTGGCTGTCGGCCAAGCTGTACAACAGATTTTTTCAAAAGCTGGAGGATCAGATTAATGCGGCCGGCGGGCATGCGCAGGATGCGGAGGAGACCGGGGAGGACGAGAGAATTTTCCGGGACGAGCTGGATGAAAGCCTTGTGGGGGACACGGAGATTCAATAGGTTCAGGTTGTTGAATGTGCTCAAGAATCAAGGATGTTTTTGGTTAAACTGACAGGCTGTGAAGAAAAGCCGTAAGTTTATAAGCATTTCACACAATAAGGTCAAAAATCTTTGTGGAATAGTGGTATGGCAGGAAACAGCGATATTCGGTATACTATGAATAAAGTCAGCAGCAAAAAGCGCTGAAGAGAGCAGAGACGCAAATATGAAAGGAGTTCATTATCATGGCTAGTTTATCTTTGACAAATGTATGCAAGGTGTATCCCAACGGCTTTGAGGCTGTTAAGGATTTCAACCTTCAGATCGCGGACCAGGAGTTCATTATTTTCGTAGGTCCTTCCGGATGCGGTAAGTCCACCACACTTCGTATGATCGCAGGTCTGGAGGATATTTCTTCCGGCGAGCTGAAGATCGGCGACAGAGTTGTAAATGATGTGGAGCCCAAGGATCGTGATATCGCGATGGTATTCCAGAACTACGCTCTGTATCCTCATATGTCCGTTTACGACAACATGGCATTCGGACTGAAGCTGAGAAAGGTTCCCAAGGATCAGATCGATAAGATGGTGAAGGAAGCTGCCAAGATTCTGGATCTGACTCCCCTGCTTGACCGTAAGCCCAAGGCTCTGTCCGGTGGTCAGAGACAGCGTGTTGCCATGGGCCGTGCTATCGTTCGTAACCCTAAGGTATTCCTGATGGATGAGCCTCTTTCCAACCTGGATGCAAAGCTTCGTGTACAGATGCGTGTTGAGATCTCCAAGCTGCATCAGAGACTGGGCACCACCATTATCTACGTTACCCATGACCAGACAGAGGCTATGACCCTTGGTACCAGGATCGTTGTTATGAAGGACGGCGTGATCCAGCAGGTTGACACTCCTCAGAACCTGTACCAGAAGCCTCAGAACCTGTTCGTTGCAGGATTCATGGGATCTCCTCAGATGAACTT